>QWRL01000099.1 GCA_003670425.1 Chloroflexota bacterium | reverse complement strand
GCCGCCGGCGCCAGCAGCAGCGCACACTCATGCTGCAGCAGCCCGTCACGCGCTGCGCGCAGCTGTTTTGCCAGCTGCTGCTGCGCAGCCAGTTGCTGCTCCAGCAGCGCCTCCACATCAGCAGGTGCGCAGCTAAGCGCGGCGGCGGCGCGGCTGACTGTGGCGTGCTTGCGCTGGTAATCCTGCAGCGCGCGCTGCCCGCAGCAAAACTCCACGCGCTGCCCGCTTTTGTTGCGCTCCACTTTTATGAGCTTGATCAGGGCAACTTCTGCGCTGTGCGCCACGTGCGTGCCGGCACAGGCAGTGATGTCAAAATCACCGATGGCCACAATGCGCAGCGGCGCATCCACCTCCGGCACTTTGCGCAGCTGCAAGGCTGCCAGCTCCGCCGGCCCCGGAAAAGATACGCGCACCGGCAGGTTGGATTGCACAATGCTGTTGGCCAGCTGCTCCACCTGCGCCAGCTGCTCGGCGCTAAAGGCCGCGTGCTGCAAATCTATGGTCACGCGCTGGGCGCTGAGGTGAAAGCCGGCAGTGGCAGCGCCGGCAATTTGCAAAAAGGATTGCGAGAGGATGTGCTGGCCGCTGTGCTGCTGCATGTGGTCAAAGCGCCGCGCCCAGTCAATGCTGGCGGTGACGTGCACAGCACCGGCCGGCAGGGATTGCGCCAGCGTGTGCACAACCGTTCCGTCCGCCTGCGTATGCACTGCCAGCACGGGCACACCGTCAATTGTGCCGGTATCGTGCGGCTGGCCGCCGCCTTCCGGATAAAAGCAGGTTTGCTCCAGCACCACCGCCGGCCGGCCATCCACTTGGAGCTGCGCTTGCACCTGTGTATCAAGGCTGCGCAAATAGCTGTCTGCCGCAGCGCGGCTGCTGCTCATGCCCAATTGTATGCCGGACGCTGCTGGCGCTGCGCCACTGCGCGCGCGCTTTTAATTGGCGGGCGGTGCGCTGCCGTAAACGCTGCGCACCAGCTCGTAGACCGTGATGAGGAAGGGATCAAAGTTGTGGCGCCGCATAAAGTCCAGCTGCTCGGAGTACGCGTACCACTCTGCCGCAGCCGTAGACTGCATGCCCAGCTCCGCCCACTGCTGGCAGTGGCTGGCTTCATGGTACAGCACGGACGCAATCATCGGCACATCGCCGGCCAGCATCTCCACATTGCAGCTGCCATTGCTGAGGCGCGCCCACGCCAGCTGCGGCGTAAGGCTGGGAGTAATGGTGGTCACATAAGCCTGCACGCGCTGCAGCGCTGCGGGGTCATTGGCAGCCAGCCATTGCATCACGGCCTGCATGTTTTCAATGAACGCCGGCGAACCGGATATGGGCAGTCCGCCCGGACCGGCTGCCGTTGCCGTGCCAAGCGCGGACGGCAACAACCCGGCCAGGGGCTGGCTCTGCGGAGCCGCAATCAACGCCGGGGGCAGCGCCCCCAGCAGCCCAACCGGAATGCGCAGCACCTGGCCCACGCGGATGCGGTTGGGGTTTGCCAGTTTGTTGAGCGCAATCAGCGTGCTCGCGGGCACATTAAAGCGCCGCGCAATCTTCAGCACGGTGTCCCCAAGCTGCACCACATAGGCACCCTGGTCCGGCGCGCCGGCCTGTGCCACGGGTGCCAGCGCCAGCCACAACGCCAGCGCAAAAACTACGGCGGCGCGTTTCATACGCCCGGCAGTGCCAGCACCGCGGTGATGCGTGCACGCGCCACCACGCCCGCAATAAACAGCAGCACCACGCCGTAAACCAGCGCTTCGTGAAAAGTGCTGCGGCCGCGCGTAAACCCGAACGCCGCCGGCAGCGTGATTACGCCCAGCGTGCCATACAGATAGTGCACCCAGCGAATGGGCGTGCCGCCACCCAACGCCAGCAGCAAGCCCAGCACAAACTGCACGCCGAACATGCCGCAGCAAATTGCAAACGCACCCCAATACGCGGGCGTGATTTCAGCGCGGCGAAAAAAAACAACGAAGCTCCACGCAGCCAGCGCCAGCGTATACAACAGCAGCGTATTGGTCAGGCCGGCATGCACCAATAACACAGACATGCGGGCAAGTCTACCAAGTGGCGGCGCGCAATGCGCGGGGCGTACAAGCAGCAGGCCGGACGGTCATTTCCGGCAGCGGCCACTTAGCCTACGGGCAGCTCGTACAACTCCACCAGCACGCCGTTGGCGCTGTGGGGATGAATAAACGCAGCGCGCCGGCCGCCGGCCGCCACAATCGGAGTCTCATCCACCAGCCGCACACCCGCAGCCCGCAGCCGCGCCAGCAGCGCATCCAAGCCGGACACCTGCAGCGCAATGTGGTGCAAGCCGGGTCCGCGCGCAGCCAGAAAGCGCGCCACGCCCGTGTCTGCCGCATCCGGGCGCACAAGTTCAATCTGGCACTCGCCGGCTTCCAGAAAGGCAACTGTGGATTGCTGGCCGGGCACATGCTCCTGCCCGGTCAGCGGCAAACCCAGCAGGTCACGCCACAGCCCCAGCGCCGCTTCAATCTCCGGCACAACAATGGCGATGTGATGAACCTGCGGTTTCATAGCCGGCAAGCGGGCAGCTGTTTGCGCGCTGCTTTACGCATACTTGGGCCGGTACTCGCCCCACACGCTGCGCAGCACCCGGCAGATTTCACCAAGCGTCACAGCATGTTCCACACATTCAATGAACAGCGGCATCAGGTTTGCCGTGCCGCGCGCTGCCTGCTCCAGCTGCGCCAGCAAGGCACTGGCGCGCTCGCCATCCCGGCTTTGGCGCAAGGCGCGCACGCGCGCCACTTGGCGCTGCTCAATTTGCGGATCAAGCTTGTGCACCGGCAGCGGCGGCTCTGCCTCGGCCGTGAAGGCGTTCACGCCCACCACCACGCGCGCGCCGCTCTCTACGGCGCGCTGATGCGCATACGCTGCAGTTTCCACTTCGCTTTGCGGGTAGCCGGCCTCAATTGCAGCCAAGGCACCGCCGAGCGCATCAATGCGCGCAATGTATGCCAGCGCTTGCGCCTCAAGCTCGTCCGTGAGCTGCTCGATGGCATAGCTGCCGCCAAGCGGGTCCACCGTGCCGGCCACGCCGGCCTCGCTGGCAATCACCTGCTGCGTGCGCAGCGCAATTTGTGCGGCATGGTTGGTGGGCAGGCCCAGCGCTTCATCCAGCGCATTGGTATGCAGGCTTTGCGCGCCGCCCAACACAGCGGCCAGCGCCTGCAGCGTGGTGCGCACAATGTTGTTCTCCGGCTGCTGCGCGGTTAGCGTGCTGCCGCCCGTCTGCGCGTGAAAGCGCAGCATCAGGCTGCGCGGGTTGCGCGCCCCAAAGCGCTCGCGCATGATGCGCGCCCACATGCGCCGCGCGGCGCGAAACTTGGCCACCTCTTCCAGAAAGCCATTGTGCGAGTTGAAGAAGAAGGCCAGCTGCGGCGCAAAATCGTCCACCTGCAAGCCGGCGCGCTGCGCTGCCTGCACATATTCAATGCCGTTGGCCAGTGTGAAGGCCAGCTCCTGCACCGCGGTGCTGCCTGCCTCGCGGATGTGGTAGCCGCTGATGCTGACGGTGTTCCAGTGCGGTGTGTGCTGCGCACACCAGGCGAACACATCCGTCACCAGCCGCATGGCGGGCTGTGGCGGAAAGATGTACGTGCCACGCGCCAGATACTCCTTAAGGATGTCATTTTGCACAGTGCCGCGCAGGCGCCGCAGCTCTGCGCCCTGGCGCTTGGCCACGGCCACATACAGCGCCAGCACTATTGCGGCCGGCGCGTTGATGGTCATGCTGGTGCTCACTTGTTCCAGCGGTATGCCGTCAAACAGGCTCAACGCCTCCGGCAGCGCGGGCAGCGACACACCCACGCGCCCCACTTCGCCCAGCGCCATGGCATCGTCCGGGTCGTAGCCAATCTGGGTTGGCAGATCAAAGGCAACGGACAAACCGGTCTGGCCGCGCTCCAGCAAAAACTTGTAGCGCGCATTGCTTTCTTCGGCGGAGCCAAAGCCGGCGTACTGGCGCATGGTCCACAAGCGCTGCCGGTACATATCCGGATGCACGCCGCGCGTAAAGGGGTACTCGCCGGGCTGGCCGAGCTGCGCGTCCGGCGCGCCGCCATGCGCCGGCCCGTACACGCGCTGCAGCTCAATGCCGGAAGGCGTCACAACCGGGGCGCTGGCTGCCACTGGCGGCTGCGCCGAAATGCGTTCAGGTGCTGGTTCGCTCATTGCGCTGCAGGCTCTACGCGTGAATTCTACTAGGGAAGCATTGCATAACGCTGCTAGCTGGGCCCCTTAAACTTTGAAGCCGTGGTGTCAACTCTTTGCCGGCTTGCAAGCAATCAGTCTCGCAGGCCATGCCGGGAGCAGGCTGCCAGCCCGCCCGCCGGCATGAGCCCGCCCGCCGATGGTACAATCGCGTCCGCAGCCATTGTGGCTCCGGCCGCAGTCAATCCCTGTTTCCTGCAAAAAAATCCATTTAGGAGCACAGACTAATGCCAGACCAAACTGCCGCCTTGGCGATTGCCAGCCTGCGCCCCGAGCTGCTGCAAATGGAAGCACTGCTGGATGCGCAGTCCAACACTACGCGCCAGTTTCTGCGCCTGCAAGCCCAGCGCATTGCGGAAGCGATGCAGCACAAAACCGGGCAGGTGCGCTTTACGCTGCCGGACCGCATAAACAACGCCGCCGGCGTGCAGCTCACCATAGACGCGGGCCAGCGCGAGCAATCCGTGGGCGGCGGCCTGAGCCTGCGCCGGCGCAGCGTGCATGATGTGGGCGATGGCCTGCGCCAGCGCCTGGACGAACTGCGCGCGGCCAGTGAGGACGCGCTGCAAGTTTGCGCAGATTTGATCATGCATGCCTGCGCCCGCTTCATTGTGCATGACTTGCTGCCGGCCGGCCGCTCCGTAACGTACACCGCCGAAGAGAGCGGCGACATTCCGGCGCAGCCCGCGGACAGCGGGCTGGATCCTGAGTCCGCCATCACGCAGGCCTCGGACGCAATCTCAGAAGATGGCGCAGCCGATGCCGGGCGCGGCACGCTGCAGGTGCCGTTCACGCCATACGCGCGGCGCTTTTACCTGCCGCAATGGGTGGCGCTGGACGACGCGGCGCGCCTGCTGGTGGGCGGTGATGACGAAGCCGAAAGCATGATCGCGTCCATGCAGAACTTTGTTTACACCATTCATCAGGCCAGCGGGCTGGCGCCGTACATCATTGCGGATGCGGTGTACCAGCAAAAGCGCGGCGGCATGCTGGGCCAGCTGGTGAACCAAGGGCGTGCCCTGGCGGTCTTTCGCGCCGGCCAAATCATTGGCACAGTGCAGCAGCGCGCAGCTGCCAACTCGCTCAACCGCGGGCTGCACCTGAGCCTGCCCTATTTTGATGACCACATACTGGCAATGGCAATGCATGATGTAGAGGTGATTCCGCCCGGCCGCATACAATTTGCGCGCTCTTTGATGGTGCGCGCTGTGCGCCTCGAAGAGGCCAATGTAAGCCAGGACACGCGCCTAAGCCCGGCCACCCGCCGCCACTTGCTGGCGCTGCTGGAGCAGCTGGCGGCAGCCTTTAGCAGTTAGCAGCGTGCGCCGGCAATCGGCCGGCCCGCGCATCTGAAGCTTTATCTCACACACACCCACATGATTATTTCAGTCCTGATCCTCGTTGGAGCATTTTTTGTCGCGTGGCGCGTATCACCGCGCGAGAAAGCGGAAGATGCGTTTGTGCACGGTGCTGGACAAGTTGGCCTGCTGGGCGCACTGGCATTGTTTGGGGTTGATTACTTCACCTCCTACTTCTATGCCACCGGCGAAATGATGAGCGCGCTGCATCCGCACGGCCTGCAGCGCTATGCCTTCGCTGCGGTGGCAGTGATTACCGGCGCCAACGTGGTGTTTGGCGGTTTGTACATTTACGCACTGGGTGTGTTCCGTGATGGCGGTGGCGCGTACTCGGCTTCATTGCGCTACCTGGGTGCCGGCGCCGGGCTGGTGGTGGCGGTGGTGCTCATTCAAGACTACGTGATGACGGTGGTGGTCTCATCACTTTCCGGAGTGGATCAGCTGCTGTCAATCTTTCAGCAGGTGGACATTGCCTGGTACTACCATGTGGCACTGGGCGGCTCGTTGTGCGCGGCAACATGGTATCTCACCATTCGCGGGCGCGCAGAGTCGGTTTCGATTGTGGTGGGCATGCTCAGCTTGTTTGTAATCTTGACTGTGGTGATGTTCATTGGGCTCGTGGTTGCAGTGCAGCGCGGCGTACCGCCCGCCCCCGCAGAAGTACTAACGGGCGCCGCCCCGTCTGTGGCGCAGGCTTTGTTCCATTTGCTCACGGCATCAATGAAAGGCATGGTGGCCCTCACCGGCCTTGAAGCTATGTCCAACGGCATTCAATTTGTGGTGGATGAAGATGCGCCGATTGTGACCTGGGGGCGCAAACATTTGCCGCGGCTGCGCGGCTTGTGGCAGCTGTATTCCGGCGCGGCCGGCATTGGCCGGCTTGTGCAAACCTCATTTATTTTCTACGGTGCCACAACCACAAGCCTGCTCACCTACTTTTCAATTCAGTTCAATGTGTTTGACGGCACAAGGGGCATGACCCTGGTTGGCAATCTGGCGTCGATTGGATTCAATCAGCTGGACGGTGGTTGGATCTTATATTGGGCATACCAACTTTTGGCGGTGGTGCTGCTGGCGGGCGCGTCTTTGACTGCCTTTCAGGATTTACAAGCTGTGGGCTGGCGCAATGTGGCCGCGGGCAACCTCCCTGAATTCATTGCGTTTCGAAATTCAGCCGGTACCTTCACGCGCCCGGTTACGGCCGGCCTGCTTGGAGCATTGCTGGTAACGCTGGCGGTGCGCGGCCAAACTACGGTGGCAGTTCCGTTCTATGGCGTCGGTGTGTTTCTGCCAATCACTGCAATGGCATTGTCCATCCGTGCCCACATCGCCAAGCATGGAACGGGAGCAGCGCGTTTGGCTGGAATGTTTGGCGCCTCAACAGCCACCTCGCTGGCAATCGCCGTCTTCTTCGGGCAGATTATTGGCAAGTGGCATGAAGGCGGCTGGGGCGCTGCGATTTCAATCGGCGTGGTGATTGTGCTGGCCAACCTGCTTCTTATTGCTCCCGCCGGTTATCGCGACTTGACTAAAATCCGAACCATCATCCGTGACAAGTCCCGCATTGAGGGGCATGTGGGCTCACTCGTGGAGTGGCAGTCACTGCGCATGCAAGAGTACCGCTACAGAGTTTTGCTGGCGGTATCCTCAATGTTTGCCACCGTGGGTGTCTTCCGCCCCATGCAGTTGGAAAAGCCGCCGGCAGCCGGATCATTTGATGCGTGGGTTTTTGACAACACATCCGACGCACTCAACACCCTCGCCATCGATCTGCCCGAGGCAGGCGAAGCCTCCGGCAAAAAACACTAGGCCAGCCCACAACTCCGCCGTTCTCCTGCCACATGCGCCAGCGCCCCGCGCCGGCGCCGGCATAAACCGCGCCTGCATGCACGCCGCACCCGTATTTGAGTTGGAGGTGGCGGAAGTCTACGCCGCGTTGGACAGCACACCTACCGGTCTGCTGCCCGCCGAGGCTGCAGCGCGCTGCCAGCTTTATGGCCGCAATGAACTGCGCGCGGCATCTGCCCCGCCGCTTTGGCGGCGCCTCTTACTGCAGCTGCGCCACCCAATGACGGTGCTGCTGCTGGCTGCGGGACTGGTGGCACTCGTTGGCGGCAAGCCCGGCATGGCTGCCATCGTGTGGGCCGTCGTGGTAATCAATGAAGCCTTCGCCTTCTGGCAGGGCTACCGCGCCGAGCGCGCGATTGACTCGCTGCGCCAGCTGCTGCCTGCATTTGCACGCGTGGAACGCGGCGGTGAACAGCAGCAAATTTCTGCGCGCGACCTGTGCCCCGGCGACGTGATTGTGCTGGCCGAGGGCGACAACATTCCGGCGGACGCGCGGGTGGTGGAGGAGTTTGGGCTGCGCGTAAACAACAGCACGCTTACCGGTGAAGCCGTGCCCGCCCGCAAGACGGCTGCCGCCTCGCGGCGGCCAGGCCTGACGGAGATTGAACGCCCCAACCTGATCTTTGCCGGCACCTCTGTGGTTTCCGGCACCGCACGCGCCGTGGTCTTCAGCATTGGCGCGCTGACGCAGTTCGGGCGCATTGCCTCCCTGACCCAGGCCGTAGTGAGCGAAACCAGCGCGCTGCAAAAGCAGATTGAACGCATCACACGCCGCAGCACTTTGGCTGCCTGCGCGCTGGCAGTCGTTGTGTTTGCGGTGAGCGAAGGCCAGCTTGCAATGGAG
>QWRL01000098.1:3292-8339 GCA_003670425.1 Chloroflexota bacterium | reverse complement strand
CGCCGCCGGCGGCAGACGCGACCGCGCTGCTGGACCTGCGGCAGGGCTGGCGCTCAGATTTGCGCGCCGCCAACCAATGGGAGCGGGCAGCCAGGCGGCGGGATGCGCTGGTGCAGCTGGGTTATGAAGTGCAGGACAGCGCAGTGGGCCCCGCTTGGCAGCCACACTAACCCCGGGCGTCGACGCCATGCTGGCGGTGCGCAACCAGCAGCTGCACATCCGCCAGTGGCCGGGTGCGCTGCGCACTGTGGTGCTTGTGCACGGCCTCGCCTCAAACTGTATGACGTGGGAGGCCACGGCGTGCGCGCTGAGTGCCGCCGGGCATGCAGTTGTAAGCGTGGACCAGCGCGGCCACGGGCGCAGCTCAAAACCGGAAGGCGGCTACGGCTTTGATGATGTGACGGGCGACCTGCATGCACTCATTCAGCAGCTTGGCCTTGACCGGCCGATTGTGGCCGGCCAGTCTTGGGGCGGAAATGTGGTGCTCGATTTTGCAGCGCGCCATCCCGCTGCAGTAAGCGGCATTGTGCTGGTGGATGGCGGCTTCATTGACCTGCAAGCCAAACCCGGCGCCACTTGGGAGAGCATATCTTTGCAGCTTACGCCGCCCGCGCTGGCTGGCATTCCGCGTGCGGCCATGCAGGCGCGCATGCAACTGGGGCATGCAAACTGGAGCGCTGCGGGCGTGCAGCACCAGCTCGCCAATTTTGAGACACTGGCAGATGGCACCATCCGCCCGTGGCTTACGCTCGAACGCCACATGCTGATCCTGCGCGCGCTGTGGGAGCAGCGCGTGGGTAAAATTTACCCGCAGGTTACAGCGCCGGTGTTGCTGCTGGCAGCCGAAGAAGTGTCCCGGGAGCGGCTGGTGCAAAAGCGCGCCGAGGTTGCGGCAGCGAGCGCACTGCTGCGCAGCTGCCAAGTGCACTGGTTTGCCGATACTGATCATGATATTCACGTGCAGCGCCCGCACGAAACAGCCGCGCTGATTCTGCAGGCGCTTGCCTCCGGCTTCTTTGCCGCATAGCTGCAGACATTGAGCACTAACAACAAACCAATTCTGCTGGCCATGGCCCATGCGGACCGGGCGCGCGTGCAAGCGCTGCGCACTGCGCTGCGCCTCGATGAAAGCGTGCAAGTGCGCACCGGCACAGATGCGTGGGGCGACCTGCGCAGCTACAGTGCGGTGGTGCTGGATGGCGCGCAGCCTGTTCTGAAAGAAGCCGTTGCGCAGCTGCAGGCATTTGCAGAAGGCGGCGGCCGGCTGCTGGCGATTGGTGCTGCCCCGGCCTTGGCGGCTGATCCGCTGGCTGCGCTGCTGGGGGTAACAGCTGAAAGGGCGCGGCCGCAGTGCGAGCTGTTTGCCAAATGCAGCCGCGGCAACCATGAACTGCTGCGGCGCATTGACGCTGAGTTTGCGGTGGTGGACAGCCTGGCTGCGCTGCAGCTGCTGCGCACTGACCTGAGCGTGTTGCTGCATGTGAACTGGGCACTGAAGGACGAACCGGCTGCCGTGGAGCGGCGCCTGGGCACCGGCCGGATTGTGACCAGCGCGCTAGGCTGCACTTCACAGGCGCTGCTGGTGCCGGCGCTGGGCGCCATCCTGCGCCGGGCTTTGCGGCCGTTGCATGGCGCTGCCGCCGAACGCACAATCAACGTGGCAATTGTGGGCTACGGGCCAGCCGGCGGCATGGGCTTTGTTCATGGCAGCGGCATTGCCCGCACGGCCGGGCTGCAGCTGGCGGCCGTGTGCGATCTTGCGGACAGCCGGCGGGCGGCCGCCTGCGCGGATTTTCCGGGTATCGCCGGCCACATCAATGCCGCAGACCTGGCGCGCGATCCTGCCATCGAGCTGGTGCTGATTGCCACGCCGCCTGTGAGCCATGCCGCGCTGGCCCTGCAAATGCTGGAGGCCGGCAAGCATGTGGCGTGCGAGAAGCCGCTGTGCCTAACCACCGCAGAGGCCGACCGCCTGATTGCCGCGGCGCGCGCCAACGGCGTGATGCTCACCATCAACCAGAACCGGCGCTGGGACCCCGATTATTTGGCTGTGCAGCGCGCGGTGCAGGCCGGCATGCTGGGCGACATTTTTAATGTGGAGACATTTGTGGGCAGCTTTGAGCACCCGTGCCGCTACTGGCATTCGGACGCGCAAGTTTCCGGTGGCGCGGCTTTTGATTGGGGCTCTCATTACATAGACTGGACTTTGCAGCTGCTGCCGGGCCTGCCGCAGGCGGTGAGCGCAGTGGCGCACAAGCGCGTGTGGCGCGATGTGACCAACGCGGACCAGATTCGTGTGCGCATGCTGTGGAGCGACGGGCGCGAAGCCGAGTTCATTGCTTCAGATGTGGCCGCGGTGCCCAAGCCCAAGTTTTATATTCAGGGGACGGCCGGCACATTGGCCGGCCACTACCGTCCGCTTTTGTTTGAGCGGCTGGATTCTGCCACTGGCTACGAGGCCAGGCAGCCGCATTTTGCCGAAGCACCCGCCACGCTGCTGCTTGCGCGCTACGAAAGCGGCTACGGTGTTACCGAGACGAAGCTGCCGCCGCAGCCGCAAGAGCCCTTCGCATTTCACCGCAACATCGCCGACCACTTGCTGCTGGGTGACGAGCTTGCTGTTACGCCAGAATCGGTGCGGGCAGTTATCAGAGTATTGGAGGCAGCTGAAGCATCCGCCGCGGCTGGTGGCGATTTGGTGCGGCTGGAGTAAATGCAGTAATTCTCCACGCTGCAGTCGGCGCAATGATGGGCGCATCCGCAGGCAAAGTGATTCGTTGGCTCACTGAGTGTAAGGCGCAGCTTGTGCGCCACTCAGAAGCTTGGCCTTCTGTTGGATGAAAGCAAACCGGAAACAGGGCCATAAAAAGTTGCAGGTGTGTGGTACAGTTCCGCGTCCGGTCATCAGTCGGCGCGTGAAAACCGCGGCGGCGTTGAGCATCCCCGCTCAACGAAAAGCACTGTAGACAAGTTGTTTTTTCGATCAATTGAATATTGATGCTGGAGGAAACTGCTATGTCAGATAGTGAGACTTATAACTTAGTCGTCAACGGCACGGCGCGCCAAGTATTGGCAACGCCCAAAACGCTTTTGATGGACGTATTGCGCGACCAGCTGCGCCTGACGGGCACCAAGGACGGCTGCAGCACTGGCCATTGTGGCAGCTGCATGGTGATCAAAGACGGCGAGCCGGTGCGCGCATGCCTGGTGCCAATGAAGCGCTCAGACAACGCACACATCACAACTATTGAAGGGCTGGCCAACGGCGCGCTTCACCCAATTCAGCAGGCATATATTGACCAGGGCGCAACCCAATGCGGCTTCTGCACGCCGGGATTCATCATGGCCACCAAAGCCCTGCTGGACAAGCATCCGGATCCCACGCTCGCGCAAATTTATGACGGGCACAAGTTCAACATCTGCCGCTGCACGGGCCACAACGCAATTTTGCGCGCCATTCAGCAGGCAGCCGGGCAGCCTGTGGCCGCGCTGCCCGCCGTAAAGCAGCCGCTCAATGCCATCAGCCGTCCGCTGCCGCGCCCGGATGCCATTGCAAAGGTAACCGGTGCGGGCATCTATGCGGATGACTTGTATGTGGAAGGCATGCTGTATGCGCGTGCGCTGCGCAGTGCGCATCCGCACGCGCTGCTGAACCATGTGGACGTGAGCCGCGCCAAAATGCTGCCCGGCGTGGTGGCCGTGCTTACGGCTGCGGATATTCCCGGCCGCAAAGACTGCGGCGTGCACGAGATTGACTGGCCGGTGCTGTGTTACGACAAGGTGCGCTATGTGGGCGATGCCGTCGCGCTGGTGGTGGCGGAGTCGGAAGACATTGCAGCGCGCGCACTGGAGCTGATTGATGTGGACTACACGCTGCTGCCGGTAATCAGCGGGCCAAAGGAGGCCGCGCAGCCGGACGCAGTGCTGCTGCACGCGCATCACCCCACCGGAAACTTCAAGGCGAAGTATCACCTTGAGAATGGCGATGTGGACAAGGGCTTTGCTGAGTCGGATGTGATTGTGGAGCGCGAATACCGCACGCAGTTTGTGGAGCACGCGTTCATTGAGCCGGAGGCTGCGCTGGCGATGCCTGAGGCAAACGGCCGGCTGACCGTGTACTGCGGCGGCCAAATTCCATTTGGCGACCGTGAACAGATTGCGGCTTCGCTCAACGTGCCGGAAGAGCGCGTCCGCGTGATCAACTGCCTGATTGGCGGCGGGTTTGGCGGCAAGGAAGATGTGTCTGTGCAGGTGCATGTGGCGCTGGCAGCGTGGCTTACCAAGCGCCCGGTGAAGATGGTGCTGAGCCGCGCCGAGTCATTGCGGGTTCATCCCAAGCGGCACGCGACCATCATCAAGCTTAAGACCGGCGCAAAGAAGGATGGCACACTTGTGGCGCACACAGCCGAGATCTATGGCGATGGCGGTGCGTACGCCAGCTTGAGCAATCACGTGATGTTGCGCGCCACCACGCATGCCGCCGGCCCCAACGAAGTGCCCAACGTGCGCGTGGATACCTACGCGATGTACACCAACAACGTGCCGTGCGGTGCGTTCCGCGGCTTTGGCGTCACGCAGAGCGGCTTTGCAATGGAGAGCCAGATGAATGTGCTGGCTGCGGAGCTTGGCATATCGCCGCTGGAGATGCGCCGCAAAAATATTCTGGCGGTGGGCAAGCAGACGCTTGCGGGCCACACTCTCACGGAGAGCTGCGGCCTGCCGGATTGCCTGGAGCTGGTGGCCGCCGAGATGGAGCGGCATCCATTTGTGGCTGTGGAGGGAGACAAGCGCCGCGCGTGGGGCCTGGCATGTGCTTACAAGAACACCGGCTTTGGCAGCGGTGCGTACGATGCTGCCGGTGCGGAGGTGGAGGTGTATGCCAACGGCCGGGCGGCAGTGCGCGCCGGTGCGGCTGAGATCGGGCAGGGACTGGTGGGTGTGCTGGCGCAAATTGTGGCGGAGGAGGTGGGCGCGCCGCAGTAGCCGGTGGACGTGCTGGCTTAAGGCACGGGCCCGGCTCTGGACTGCGTGCCCTCGACGGGCTCTC
>QWRL01000098.1:0-3282 GCA_003670425.1 Chloroflexota bacterium | reverse complement strand
GGTGGGGGTGGCGGGTGTGGTGGGGCGCAATGTGGGAGGGGGGGGCGGGGGGCGCGGTGGGGGCCGGTGGCGGTGCGGTTTACGGCCGGGGCCGTGCGCCGGGACGGCGCCCCACGACGGCCTCGCGCCAAACCTATGTAACCGGCAACGCCGCCCGCCATGCCAGCCTTGAAGTTCGCAAGCTGCTCAGCCTGACGGCTGCCGAAATGCTGGATGCGCCGCCGCAGTCATTAACTTTTCGCAATGGCACAATCAGCCACAACGGTAACAGTGTTTTGCTGGCGGATGTGGTGAAGGCGGCGCGGCGCGAGGGCCGCGTGCCCAAAGTGAGCTATCAGTATGTGGCACCGTTGGTGCCGCTGTACCATCACTTTGCTTTTGGTTTTGCAGCGCAGGCGGTGCTGGTGGAAGTCAACGTGAAGTCTGGCGAGACGAAGGTGTTGAAAATTATTGCCGCGAACGATGTGGGGCGCGTCATTAATCCGCTGGCGCTGCAGGGGCAGGTGGAAGGCAGCCTTTCGATGGGACTTGGCATGGCGTTGCAGGAAAACTTTGAGCTGAAGGACGGCGTGGTGCAGACTGACACGTTGTATAAATGCCGCCTGCCAACCATCGACCAGACGCCGGAAGTGATTTCATTTTTTGTGGAGGCTGAAACCAAGGATGGCCCGTATGGCGCCAAGGGTGTGGGCGAGCTGGCATCAATACCCACTGCGCCGGCAATCATCAATGCCATCCACGCTGCAACAGGCGTGCGTTGTTATAGCTTGCCCGCCAGCAAAAAGTGGCTGAAGGCGCAGCTCGAACAGGCTGGGGTTGCGCCGCTAGCAACGTAACCGCCTACGGGCTGCGGCGCTGGAACGCCGCGAATTGGTTCGCAAGCATCGCCATCAAAAGTGGCCGGCTCGCTACCGCCTGTTATGTTAGATGTTAGGCGCTCTGTTTGGGTCCGAGATTAGGGCTCGGCCACATTGCGGCGCTGATTTGGTTTGGCGCAGCATCGAACGCGCTGTGGTGATGGCGCCGCACTTTCGCATTGGATAAACCCGTTCCCCAGCCGCCAACTGTCCAAGGGTTTGCCTCCGTAAAGTACACTAACATCCGGCTTGGGCAAGCCGAGGCCGGCACAATGCCGCGCACCCGATGAACCAACGCAAGACACCGATCGCGCTTTTTTCGTACAACCGCCCGCAGCATGTGGAGAGGGCGCTGAATACGCTGGCGCTTTGTACGCGGCTTGATGAATGCGACTTGCATATCTTCAGCGATGGTTTGCGGGTTGAAGCGCACCGGGCGGGCTGGGAAGCAGCGCAGCGCATTGTGCGCGCGCGGGCTGCAGACTTCAATGCAACTGTGGTTGAGCATCCCGAAAACATGGGTTGTTCGCCGTCGATCGTCAAGCATGTAACGGAGCTGTGCCGTGCGTACGGCCGGGTGATCATCGTCGAAGATGACTTTGTGATGAACCCGGGCTATGTGAGCTACCTGCTCGATGGACTGGACCGATACGAACACGAGCCTGCCGTGTACCAAATATCAGCCTACATGTTTCCGGTGGAGTTGCCGCCCGGGCAAGATGCGTTCCTGTTTCCATACACAACTGCATGGGGGTGGGCAACCTGGGAGCGCGCCTGGCAGAAGTTTGAATGGGAAGCGGCGGGCATCGCGGACTTGCTGGCGGATGCGCAAGCTGCGCGGCGCTTCAACCTGCGCGGCGGCGTCAACTACACAAAGAGCCTGCGCGCTGAGCTGCAGAAACCGCGGCAGATCTATGATGTGATGTGGTACTACGCTGTGTTTCGGCACAACGGCCTGGTTGCGCATCCCAAGCGCTCGCTGGTCTGGAATGCCGGGATGGACGGCAGCGGCACGTTTTCGACGAACGACCCGAGTTTTCCGCAAGTGCCGCGGGCGTCGATTGCGGAGCCTGTATTTGGCGAGCCAATCCGCTGGCCGGAAACGGTTGCGCTGGACGAAGCTGCTTACGCTGCGTTGACGGCGCAATTGCGCACCCGGCGCGAGCGCAAGCCGCCCCTGCACGTTCGGGCGCGCCACAAGCTTGCAATCTATCGCCGCCGGCTGCTGGCTTGGCTGGCAGCATTTGTGGGCTAGCCCGCTGCAGGTGCACGCATGAAGATTGCCATGCTTTCGGACTTTGAGACGCGTGGCGGTGCTGCAGTTGCTGCGAGCCGGCTTGCTGCGGGGCTTGTGCGTGCCGGGCAGCAGGTTACCCGGATTGTTCAATCTGCGGATGGGCAGCCGCATGCGTGGAACACATTGTGCCTGTCGGACACACTGCCGGACAAAGTTGCGCGGCGGGCCGGCGCAAACTTTTGGCTGGATGCATCGGTCACATTCAGGCTGCGGCGGGCGCTCTCTTCGCTGGCGCCGGACTTTATCAACATTCATAACCTGCATTCGGCAAACTGGCCGATGGCGTTGGCGCGTGTTTGCGCCGAATACGCTCCGGTCATCTGGAGTTTGCATGACATGTGGAGCTTTACAGGGCGCTGCGCCTATAGTGATGCCTGCCGCAAATACGAAGTTGGATGCGATGCCGCGTGCCCGACGCCGGCTGAGTATCCGGCGCTCAAGCCGGCGCTGATTGCTGCTGCATGGCGGCAGCGGCAGGCTGTGTTGGCGGATGCCCCGGCGATGGTGGCAGTAACCGACTCGCACTGGCTGGCGGCCGCCGCCAAGCAAGGATTGTGGCGCAATCATCGGGTGGAAGCCATCCCGAATGGAGTGCCGCTGGATGTGTATCGGTTGATGCAGCGTGCTGAAGCACGCCAGCAGTTGGGACTCAACCCGCAAGGCATCGCTTTGCTGGTGGCTGCGCAGCGCCTTGATAACCGCCATAAAGGCGTGGCACTCCTGGCGGAAGCGCTGCGCCATGTCCGGCACCGGCCGTTGACGCTGATGATCCAGGGCCATGGCGAATTTTCTGTTGAAGATTCTTCCATCGAAGTGGTGCCGCTCGGATTTATTGCAGATGAAGCGCGCCGCGTGCTGGTTTACAACGCTGTCGATGCGCTTGTGCATCCTGCAATCAATGACAATTCCCCGCTGGTAGTGTTGGAGGCGATGGCTTGCGGTACGCCCGTGATTGCGTTCCCAATTGGAGGTGTGCCGGAGCTTGTGCGGCCGGGTAAAACCGGTTGGCTGGCGGACGCTGTATCCAGTGCAGCTTTGGCGCAGACCATTGATCTAGCAGCAGCAGATCTTGCAAATGGCAGCGATTTCCGCGCGACTTGCCGGACTTGTGTGGAGGCAGAATACTCA
>QWRL01000097.1 GCA_003670425.1 Chloroflexota bacterium | reverse complement strand
GGCGGCGGGTGCGGGTGCGGCTTGTGCGCAGCGGGCATGCAAGCAAGACGGCGCTGCTGGATGCGCCCAGCGTGCAAGTGCGGCATGCAAAGACGGCGCGCCTGACGGTGCGCAGCCGCGGCCAGAGTTTGGCAGCCGCGCAGCTGCAGCTGGGCCGCCCGAATGCAGCCGCAGCGCTGCTGGCCCAGCTGATAGACCTGTGGCCCGGCCAGCCGGAACTGCGGGCAGCGCAGGCAGCGAGCGGCTGCACGCGCGCGCATGTAATGCGGCTGGTGGAACGCGGCGTGCTGCAAGTGCTGCCGGAAGCGGCAGTGATGGCGCTGGCTGTGCCGGCGGCTGTGGCACAGGCTTGGCTGGCAGCGCAGGCGCTTGCGCAGCCGGAAGCCGGCGCCGTGTTGGCAGCGCTGCTGGAATCCAAGTATGCGCTGCCGCAAACACCGGCTGCGCAGCCGCTGGCTGCGCTTGGGCTGCTGCATTGCTCCACCAACCCGGAATGCTTGCGCCTGACGGGCACAGTGCTGCAGGCACGCGCGCAGCTGCTGGAGCTGCGCGGGGCCACGCGCCGCGCACAGGTGCTGGATCAGCTGGCGCTGCATGCCGGCGGCCCGCTGCGCGTGGCTGTGCTGCGCGAACGCACGGGCGTTACGCTGCCGGAGCTGGCGCAGCTGGCAGAGCTGGGCTTGATTGACTTGGATGCGGAGGAAGTGCTGCACGATCCGCTGGCTGCTGTGCATGTGGCGCCGGATGCAGCCCTGGCACTGACGGATGAGCAGGCAGCCGTGTGGGCCGGCGTGCACGCAGCGTTTGCAGCGCCGGCGGCGCGGCGCGCCAAGCCGCTGCTGCTGCACGGCGTAACCGGCTCCGGCAAAACTGAAATTTATTTGCGCGCAGTGGCCGAGGCGCTGCGCCGCGGACGCGGCGCGATTGTGCTGGTGCCGGAGATTGCGCTAACGCCGCAAACGGTGCGGCGCTTTATGGCGCGCTTTGCGGGGCGCGTGGCTGTGCTGCACAGCCGCCTGACGCCCAACGAACGCTACGACAGCTGGCGGCGCGTGCGCTCGGGCGCATTGGATGTTGTGATCGGGCCGCGCTCGGCGTTGTTTGCGCCGCTGCCGGACGTGGGCGTGATTGTGGTGGACGAGGCGCACGACCAGGCATACTGGCAGGATAGCGTGCCCTACTACCACGCGCGCGCCGCAGCAATTGAGCGCGCGCGCCAGTGCGCCGCGGTTTGCATTTTGGGCAGCGCCACGCCGGATGTGGTGGACAGCTTTCGCGCGCAGCACGGCATGTATACGCTGCTGGCTTTGCCGCGCCGCATTCTGGCGCATGTGCCAGCCAGCGACAAGCGCGCAGCCGTGGCACAGTATGCGCCGCTGCCGCCGGTGCATGTGGTGGATATGCGCCACGAGCTGCGCGCCGGAAACCGCTCTATTTTCAGCCGTTTGCTGACGAGCCAGCTGGCGCAAGTGCTGCAGCGCGGCGAGCAAGCCATCTTGTTTTTAAACCGGCGCGGGCAGGCCACATATGTTTTCTGCCGCGACTGCGGGCATGTGCTGCAGTGCCCCAAGTGCAGCATTGCCTACACCTTTCACGCAGCCCCGGAGCGCCTGCTGTGCCACCACTGTAATGCGCAGCGCGCTGCGCCGGCCGCCTGCCCCCAGTGCAAAAGCGCGCGCATCCGCCACTTTGGGCTGGGCACGGAGGCAGTGGAGTCCGGCCTGCAAGCTGCGTTTCCCGGCGTGCGCGCCGTGCGCTGGGATGCAGACAGCACGCGCCAGCGCGGCGCGCATGCTGCCATCCTGCAGCAGTTTGCAGCGCATGCAGCGGATGTGTTAATTGGCACGCAGATGATTGCAAAGGGGCTGGACCTGCCGCTGGTGACGCTGGTGGGCGTGGTGTCCGCCGACACGGGCCTGGCGCTGCCGGACTACCGCGCCAGCGAGCGCGTGTTCAGTGTGCTGCTGCAGGTGGCGGGGCGCGCCGGCCGCGGGCAGCGCGCCGGGCAGGTGGTGCTGCAAACCTACCAGCCGGAGCACTTTGCCATTCAAGCCGCAGCCGCGCATGACTATGCAGCGTTTTACAAGCAGGAGCTGGCGCTGCGCCGCAAGCATGGCTACCCGCCCTTTGGGCGCGTGGCGCGCTTGGTGGGGCAGCATTTGCGCGCCGATGAGCTGCAGGCGGCAGCGCAGGCGCTGGGCGCAGCGCTGCACGCGCAGCGCGCTGCAGATGTGGACATCATCGGCCCGGTGCCGTGCTTTTACCAGCGCGTGAACGGCATGCACCGCTGGCAGATTGTGCTGCGCGGCGCACAGCCGGCTGCGCTGCTGGATGTGGCGCTGCCCGCCGGCTGGCGCGTGGAAGTGGACCCGGTGAGCCTGCTGTGATGCAGCGCAGCGCCAATGTAAAATGCGCGCCATGAGCAGCGCGCTGCAATTAACCGGGGCGCTGCTGGCGCAGCAGCTGCAAGCGCTGCGCCGCAACCATGCGCTGGAGCACGCCACGCTGCATGTGCTGGCGCAGCAGTTTCCACAGGCACGGCTGGCGGGGCGCGCTGATGCGCGCGGCTTTGTGCTGTATGGCAGCGTGCCGGGCGTGGCCGTGCAGGCTGCCGCCCACAGCGCGCTGCAGCGCTTGCGCAGCGGCGAGCAGCAGCTGGCACTGCATCCCAACTGCGGCACCAATCTGGTGGCAGCCGGCTTGCTGGCTGCGCTGGCCGTGGGCTTGGCCACAGCCGGCAGCGCGCGCAGCCGGCTGGCGCGCCTGCTGCGCGTGCCGCTGCTGGCGGGCCTGCTGCCTTTGGCAATGCTGGCTGCGCGCCCGCTGGGCTACGCTGCCCAGCGCAGCCTCACCACCAGCAGTGCCATGGGTGCGCTGCGCATTCACAGTGTCACGCGCACAGAGCGCGCCGGCTGGGTGCGCCACCGCGTTCAAACGCGCGCGGCTGCTGCCGGTGCGGCCCTGCAGGGCTTTGCGCTGCCGGACAGCGCAGCGGCGGGCAATGAAACGCAAAGCTGAAGGCGCAGCGCCGCCGCTGGTGGTGCTGCACGGCGACGACGAATTTGCGATCAGCGAGCATGTGCAGCAGCTGCGCGCGCTGCCGGTGTTCCACTTGAATGTGAGCGAGTTTGACGGGCGCAAAGCGGGCATGGCGGAAGTGCGCGGCGTGTGTGACTCGCTGCCGTTTTTGAGCCCGCGGCGGCTGGTGGTGCTGCACAATGCGGGCGGCAAAAGCGTGGAAGGCGACGAGCCGCCGGCCGCCAAAGGCGGGCTGGTGTCTGCGCTGGTGGATTACCTGCCGCAGCTGCCGGCGTTCACAACGCTCGTGCTGCTGGACCAGCGCAAGCTGCCGGAAAACAGCCGGCTGCTAAAGGCGGCGCGCAAAGTGGCGGAACATGTGGAGCATTTCTGCGCGGTGCCGGCCAAAGAAGAGGAGCTGGCGCAGTGGGTGGTGCAGCGCGCACGCGCAGCGGGTGGAGCCTCCCCCCGGGCGGGGGCGGGCGGGGGGGCGGCGCCCCGGGGGCGGGCCGGGCGGAGGCGGGCGGGGGAGGTCCAAAACTTGTGGGCTTTTGTGATTGGGCGGCGCCTTGTACAACCCGCAGATGTTGAACAAACCACACCCGCCGCTGGACAGGGAACGATTTGGGTGCTGGTGGATGCGCTGGCGGAGCGGGATGCGCGCCGGGCGCACGCCTGCCTCGATAAACTGCTGACACACGACGCGTTGCAGCCGTTGTTTGAGGTTTTTCCGATGATTGTGCGCCAGTACCGCTTGCTGCTGCAGGCGCGCGAAGTGCTGGACATCGGAGCTGGGGCTGCTGAACTGCAAAGTGCCCTGAAGGTGCATCCGTTTGTGGCGCAAAAGCTGGGCACGCAGGCACGGCGCTACACGCTGCCGGCGCTTGAGGCCATTTATGCGCGCCTGGCGCAGCTGGATGTGGCCATGAAGTCCGGCACCGAGCCGCGCACCGGACTTGAACTGCTGGTTGCCGACCTGACCGCGTAACCGCGTCCGTGCCTTGCGCGCGCAAATGTTTCCCGTGAAACACAAGCTTGCGCCAAATAGACGAAGGCCGGGGTAGCGGTGCGCTGAAACAAAGCCCTGTCGCAGAAGTATTTGCGGGGCGCGGTACTGCAAAAAAGTGCGCGGCCGCCCGCATACCAACGCCGCGTTTCACGGGAAACTTTCTTTGCGGGTGGCGCTGGTGCGCAGCACCCGCTGCCATTTGCCGGCAGTGCACCAGCGCCGGCTAAGAAGGCGGGCAGTTGCCTGCGCCGCCGGCCGGCTTTATCGGCCACCCCGCAACAATTGGCGGTTTGCCACGCAACTGCAAAGCATTGGGCGGCCAGCTCACTGCCGTATTTAGGTTTATTGTGGACCAGCCGTTGAAGGCGCGCCAACCGGATTGCGCTTGCTGCTGTTTGGGCGTTGGCTCCGCCTGCATTCGTGCCGTTAACAAAGGCAGGGAGTGTCTGCGGCGCTGCGCCGGGCGCGCAGCCCGCTTGACGCACCATGTATAATGACACTGTACTCTGGCCTCATTTGTGCAACTGCGGGGGTAGTTTGCAAAATCTTGTTTTTCTGGCAGTCGCCATAATTTTTGTGCTGGCAACTGCGCGCGTACTGCGCGGCCTGGCAGCGCGCCTTGCCGAAGCAATCCCCATTCAACCTTCATTGTTAACCTTAACTACGCAGCGCCGCATGCAGCGCGCAGCCGCCACCCTGGCGATTAGTGGCATGCTGCTTTCGGCGTGTTCCCCGGCCGGGTCGGCTGCGGTGGAAGTTAACAGCAGCCAGGCGGACGCGCTAAACACGCGCCTGACGGCGGTGGCGGGCGCGGCACCGCGCGGCACACTGCAGCCCGCGCCCACCATGCAGCCGGCCGCAGCAGCCACAGCGCAGCCCGTGGCTGCAGTGCAAAGCGCCGGGCAAAGCGCAGCGGAAGGCGGTGCAGCAGCAGAGCCGGCCATGGCATGGTGGCAGCTGCCGCTGCAGTGGTGGCTGGGTTTCATCAACTGGTTGTTTGGGCGCGAAGTGCAAGTGCTGCCGGATGCCGAGCAGGCGGCGCGATTGGCTGCGGGCCCGGTGCCGCTGCTGGCCACGCCGGCGCCGGCGCCGGTGGTGGAGAAGATAACGGGCGATGTGGTGCTGACGGTACTGGGCGGGCGCGTAGAGCTGCTGCTGCCGGGGAGCGAGACCTGGGAGCAGCTGCTGCTGCCACAGGCAGCGCTGCTGGCGGGCACGCAGCTGCGCACGTTCCAGCTTTCAACAGTGCGGCTGGATTTGATAGACGGGTCGCGCATCCTGGTGAAGCCGGTAACCACGCTGCAGGTGCGCATGTACAAGCACGATGCAGCAGCGCCGCGCACGCAGGCAGTGTTCCGCATTGTTGCGGGCAAGGCGCTGTTTGATGTAAACGGTCCGCTGGCCGGTGCTGACTCGGCATTTTTGGTGGAGCTGCCCACGGGCGTGTTCTCAGTGACGGGCACGCTTTTTGAAGCGGGCGTAAGCCGCCTGAACCTGCTGCGCGGCAGCGGAGTGGCCGGTGGTTTGGCGCTGGATGCAGAGAGCAAGTTGTTGAAGCCGTTTCTGGCGGAAGTGACCGCGGGCGAAGACGGCACGGCACTTTCATGGCTGCCGGTGGGCTTGCTGCCGCCAGAAGGGCTGGGCGGCGCGGGCGCGCGGCTGCTGAGCGGGGTGTCGGCAGCGGCACTGGGCGGCACACCGGCGCTGGCAGCGCTGGGCGGCAGCGACGCAACAGCAGCGCTGCTGGCAGCAGTGCAGGCGCCGCTGGCGCAAGCCATGCTGGGCGAAGACTTGAAGGCAGCGCAGGCGCTGCTGGGCGGCGCGCTGCCCGATAGCATCAGCGTGGGCGGGATGCAGGCGCCGCTGCTGGTGGGAGCCAGCGCACTGGAAGCGCTGGCAGCGCAAGACACAGCAGCCGTGCTGCTGGCAGCGCAGCCAGAGTTGAACATTTACGCCGCCGGGCTGGCGGTGGCAGACAGCACAGCGATACCAGAAACACCATTGAGCGGCGCGCCGGCGACGCGGGCAGCGCTGCTGGCCCGCGCAGACCAGCAGCTGCTGGGGCCGCAGGCGGTGGCGTTTTACGGGCCGGACAACAAGCAGCTGGGCGTGGTGCCGCCGCTGCAGGTGGTGTTTGACAAAGCAGCGGGCCTGCCGATCGGGTTGTTGCCGGGCACACCGCAGCAGCTGGATGGCACGCCACTGACGCGCGCGCAGCTGCAGGCGATCGCAGCGCCGGCGTTCGGGCAGCTATTTATGCTGGATGTAAACACCGGATTGCCGGTGGGCGTGGGCGGCGGGCAGCTGGCGGTGCTGGACATAGTGGACCAGCTGACGGTGGCGGACATGCGCGGGCTGCGGCAGCTGCCGCTGGTGCCGCCGATTACCTATGACCCCAACCTGCAGGCCATGCGGCCAAGCATTGTGCTTTTTGCCAGCGGCGCGTTTGCGGGCTTCCTGGGGCTGGATGAAGAGCTGATGAGCGCAGCGGGCGGCGCGGCTTTGCAAGTGCCGGACCTGCCGGGCATGGCGTATGCGGAAGACGGAAGCCTGAGCGGGCAGAGCGATGTGAACTTTATAACGTGGGATGCAGCCGGCCTGCCGCGCGAGTGGATGGTGAGCGATCCGTTCCTGCGCAACGAAGACGGCAGCGTGCTGGGTGTGCAGCCGCCGCCGGCGCTGCTGGTGGGGCCGGATGGCAACCAGATCGGGTTGAACCAGAGCGACGTGGTGTACTTTCCGCGGCCGAAGCCTAAAGTAGCAGAGTGCAAGGCGGCGGGCGCAAATGCAACTGACCGCACGGCGAGCCTGTGCGAGCTGAAGGGCACGGTGCAAACCGGCGAGAGCGACGCAGCCGGCAACGTGCAAACGCGCACGCTGGCGGCAGCCAGCGAAGGGCAGCTGGTGCAGCCCGGCTTCCAGGTGTTGACGAGCGCGGACAGCGGCGTGCGGCTGCAACTGAGCGAAGGCACGGTGGTGCGGCTGTCGGCAGACAGCCAGTTCAGCCTGGCGAAGTTTGAAGAGACAGGGGGCGAGCCCTATACGCGGCTGAAGCTGGATTTTGGCAAAGTGTGGACGATCTTGAACGGCGGGAGCCTGGAGATCGAGACGGCTGGCGGCGTGGCATCAGTGCGCGGCTCGATGATCGCTCTGGAGATTAAGGAGGGCGAGCGCGCCCCCTCCGAGACATGCTTGGAAGGCACGTGTACATTAGAGGCGGGTGGAGTACAGATCACAGTGGCACCGGGCTTTGCCGCTGCCATACCGGCGGGCGGCGGAGCGCCAGCGGTAACCGGCGAGATGTCGGTGGCGGATGCGGGCGCGTGGGCCACCAATGCACCGGAGGCAATTGTGGCGATGCCGGGCGTGTTCCCGCCAGACAAGCTGCTCTCCGTGGTACAGGCGCTGGGCGAAAGTTTTGCAGCAGCGGGCGCAGCGGGCGGGGCAGCGGGCGGCGCGGCAGCAAACCTGAGTGTGCTGAACGGGCTGACGAGTTTGATGAGTGTGCTGCCGGCGGAGACGCTGGCGAAGGCAATTGACGCATTGCCGGTGGCAACGCTGATGCAAACGGTGGCTGACCCGAACGCGCTGCCGGCGGACAAGCTGGGCGGTCTGATAGTGGTGGACAGCAGCGGTGTGGCGAAGACGCCGGACCAGTTCATGATGGGGCAGGCGGTGCGCAACGAGGATGGCAGCGTGGGCGGGGTGCAGTTCCTCGGGCGCGGCGCAGCGTTTGACAGCCAGTTTTTTGAAATGGGCCTGGCATTGCCGGTGTCAGAGATTAAGATTGCGATGGTGGATCCGAGCGGGAACATCGGCACAATGAAGATGTATGCAGAGCCGGTGTTTGATGCACAGGGCAACTGGGCGGGGATGCTGCCGCCGCCGGCAATTATGTTTGATGCATCGGGGCAGGCAGCGAGCATGCAGGCGGGGCAGATACAGCTGGCGGCAAGTTTTATGCTGGCCAACATGGGGCCGGGCGCAGGGCAGGGCCCGATGCAGTTCAACACTGCAAGCGGCGAGACGCTGGGCTCGATGGACTTAAGCGGGCTGGCAGCGGGCGCGCTTGGCGGCTTTGGTGCGGGTGGTGGCTTTGGCGCGGGGCCGGCAATGACCTTTGCGGGAGACGCGGGGCCGCGCATGAACTTTGCAATGGACGGCATGTTTGTGCCGGGCGTGGGCGTGGTGAACATGGCAGACATGGGGCAGTATGCAAACGCGCCGGGCATGGGCTCGTTTGCAATGCCCACATTCACAGATGCTGCGGGCGGTTCATTTTTTGCACCGACGACGGCAGCCATGCCGGCGGGCTTTTTTGATTATGCGGCCACCGGTCCGGGGGCCGGCGGCGGCCCGGGCCCGCAGATGATGGACTTCAAC
>QWRL01000096.1 GCA_003670425.1 Chloroflexota bacterium | reverse complement strand
TGTGGGGTGCGTTGGGGCAGTGGGATGGAAGCAATGGTTTGCAGCGGTCAACAAAGTACTGGTTGCGCTACCAGATAACCACGCGCTGGGGCACTCAATCATTGTCGCCGGCAACGACCGTGGTTACGGGCAGCGCGCCGGAGTTGCCGGCACTGGATGCACCGGTAGTGTCGGCGGTGGGCGTGGATAACGTGACGGTGCGCTGGCCGTCCAGGCCGGCATGGTTTGACGATGCTACGATGACCGAGATCACGCTTATGGCCTGCCCGACGGCTGAGTTTCCATGCAACGGCCTCCTCACGCGCTACGGCAGTGCCTATGTGCCCAACCCCTGGCCCATCGCGTATCAACACAGATACGCGGCGATGTGGGGTGCGTTGGGGCAGTGGGATGGAAGCAATGGTTTGCAGCGGTCAACAAAGTACTGGTTGCGCTACCAGATAACCACGCGCTGGGGCACTCAATCATTGTCGCCGGCAACGACCGTGGTTACCGGCAGCGCGCCGGAGTTGCCGGCGCTGGATGCGCCGGTGGTGACGGCGGTGGGCGTGGATAACGTGACGGTGCGTTGGCCGGCTAGGCCGGTATGGTTTGACGATGCTACGATGACCGAGGTCACGCTTATGGCCTGCCAGACGGCTGAGTACCCATGCAACTGGCTGGGCACGCGCTACGGCAGTGCTTATGTACCCAACCCCTGGCCCATCGCGTATCAACACCGATATGCTTCGATGTGGGGTGCGTTGGGGCAGTGGGCGGAAAGCAGTGGCCTTAAGCTTTCGACCCCCTACTGGCTGCGTTATGTGGTGACAACGCGTTGGGGTGCACAGTCATGGTCACCGGCAGCGTATGTGGTCACCGGCGTTGCACTGCCGGGCGCAGGCACCGTGCAGCCCACGGCCAGCCCTTCGGCAACGCCTACGCCAACGCTGACCAGTACGCCAACCACTACCCCAACCGTGGGG
Source organism: Chloroflexota bacterium (assembly GCA_003670425.1). Lineage (GTDB taxonomy): Bacteria > Chloroflexota > Anaerolineae > Anaerolineales > UBA11657 > BD1. The sequence goes on along the minus strand of QWRL01000096.1, from coordinate 7,508 downwards.
CCGTCGCTCACTCCTACCGCAATACCCGGCTTGGGTGGTTACGCCGTAATTCATCCGGATGGGCATGTGTGCGGCGTAATAGTTGGCAACTCCTACTTCGCCGGCAATGATAAAACTATGACCGCTGCCTATATGGGCTGTCCGGCAGGCAGCAGAATAGTTTTCCAAACTAAACCATCCCCAACAGGAAATGTTGCCGGATGGCATGGAGCTAATGTCACTTATAGCAATGGTGTTTTCACAATAACAAGTGAAACCGATGGAAAGATTTCCATCACGATCAAGGATGGAATTGCCACCGGTGCGGATGGCCGGGTTTGGGATACCGGATCTGGTGTCACCCTCAGACCTGCAAATACAGCCACCCCAACGCTGACGAGCACGCCGACTGCAACGCCCACACTTACGGCCACGCTGGCGCCGTCAATCACGCCCACCGCTGCCGCCACGGCGCTGCTGAAGCCCACGCTGGTGCAGACATTTGGCGATGTGCCGCCAACAAATCCATACTTCCCCTACATTGAGGCGCTGTACCGCGCCGGCTACACGGCCGGCTGCAGCACAAGCCCGCTGCTGTACTGCCCGGAGCGCAGCATGACGCGTGCAGAAGGCGCCGTGTTTGTAATGCGCGGCCATCGCGGCGCTGCGTACCAGGCCCTGGCACCCGTCAAATCGGATTTTGTGGATGTGGAACTGGGCAACTGGTCTGCCAAGTGGGCCGTGGCAATGCAGTCCAACGGCCTGACGGCTGGCTGCAGTGCGCCGACCACGGCCAACCCCGGCCTGCCGCTGCTGTACTGCCCATGGCAGGGGCACACGCGCGTAGAGGGAGCCGTCTTTTACATGCGCGTTATGGGCGGAGCGGCGTACACGCCGCCGGCAGCCACTGGCATGTTTGAAGATTTGGATCCCGCGTGGTGGGGCACCAAGTGGGCTGAGGCCGCTTACATTGCCGGTATTGCGCCGGCGTGCAGCAGCGCACCGCTGAAGTACTGCGCCAACGCGCCGCTCACGCGCGATGTGGCCGCCTTCATGCTGGTGCGTGCCAAGAACCTGCCGCTGCAATAGCAGCCCGCACCCGCAGCGCAGCCCGCCGGCTGCCCCGTTGACAATCCGCGCCCGGTTCGATAATATTTAGGCAGCTTGGCTGGCGTGGGGCACTGAATGTGCCTCGCCCTGCGCCGCAGCAATCTTAGCGTTGGACAACCAGCAATATTTGAACGAGTTGAAGCAAGCGCTTGCGCTGCACAGCAAGCAGCTGCGCCAGCTGGATGTTGCGCTGCGCGCGGCGCGCGCCGAACTGGCCGAGCTGGAGGCGCATACGCGCATGCGGCGCGGCGCGGCCACCGAGCCGCTGCGCAATCGGGTGCACGCGCTGCGTTTAGACCGCCACCAATTGGCTGCGCGCATCGCGGCCTGCTACACAAGGATTCTCGCGCACCTGCAAACCCGGATCGACATTTATTCTGAGTGCAGGTTTCTGGGCCGTCCGGATAGCATGGCCACCAAGCTGGCGCTGTATGCGCAACTGCGTGATTTGCGCGCGGAGGCGCGCCTTGGAGCGTGGGTGCGCTGATGGTGGCATGCATGTTGCATGTATACGCACATGGCTACTACAGCCCGGGCGCGGCCGCAACCGCAAAACATCGCGCGCGCGGTTCAGCTGCGCGCAATGATCAAACACTTGGAGCAGCAGCGTGTCAGCCTGTGCGCGCGCATGCGCCAGCTAGAGCAGGAAATTCAAGTGCTGCAGGCTCCGGCGCAGCTTAAAACTCCGAAGTAAGCCGGCGCCGCAGCTGCGCTTGCGCGGCGTGCCACCATTCCACCCGCTGTGCCAGCGCGCCGCGCCGCAACCAACTGCGCGGCATTAAATTCAGCGCGCTGCTTGAAGAACATCCGCCGGCCCAAGCAGTGATCCCCGCGGCCGGTGGGCTGCTGCGGCCGCCTAGCATGCGGGTTCCGCCGGTGCTGGCACGGGTTGATCGTGGTCCGGCAAAATTGTTTCGGCGTGCAGGATGGCGGGCCTGAAATAGCCGGCGCTGCCGGCCGCAATGCTGCACAGCCCGCAAAATATAATCAGCAAACCCATGCCGGCGCCCGGCCCGCTGCCCACCAGCCAGCCAAAGGCTGCGGATAAACCACCGGCGGCACGCAGCTGCGGCTCCAATATAAAGTCCGCCACAGCGCCTGCAATCAACGGAGAAATAGGGCTGCTGAGCTGCGCAATCATGCGCCGCGCTGCAAACACGCGCCCTTGCACATCGGGCGCAACCTTGGCCTGCCAGATGGCCTGATTGGAGCCGTTGATCAATGGGTCAACCAGCGCCATGCACACCAGGCCGGTTATCCACACGGGCAATCCGCCTTGCAGGCCGACGATGGCCATGCCGATGCCGGCCGCCAGCCAGCCCAGCAGCACGCCATGCACCCGCCGCTTAAACCCGCCCCAGGCACTCATCAAGATGCCGCCGACCACTCCGCCGATGGCGCCGGCAGTTTGCGCCGAGCCGAGCAGCAGGCCGTTGGCTGCGGTGCGCGAAAGAATCATGGGGGCAATCAGCGTGCCGCCCATCGCTGCAAAAAAATTTCCGAAAAAGAATATTAACTGCAGCCCAAGCAAACTTGGGCGCGCAAAAATATATTTGAATCCATAAACGGATTCTTTGAGCACGCTGCCGCTGCTTTGCGCACCGGCGCTGCTGCGCGCCGGCTGGGGCACATGCACCAGAGCCAGCGCGCCAATGGCGATGCAGAAGGTGGCTACATCAAACAGCAGAATGCCGGTGAGTGTGATCACGGGCAGCAGGGCGCCGGCCAGCAGCGGTGCCAGCACGCCCGGCCCGCTGTCCACCAGCTGCATCATGCCGTTGGCGCGGCCATATTGCGCCTTGGGCACCATGCTGGTGATTGCCGCAGAATATGCCGGCCACTGGAACGCCAAGCCCAGGCCATAAATGACGGCAGCAACATACACGTGCCAAATTTCTAGCTGGCCGAGCGCGCGCAGTAGCAGCACCAGCGCGGTGGCCAGGCCCGCACCCAGGTCACTGACCATCATCATCAGCTTGCGGTTGTGGCGGTCCACCATTACGCCGGCCAGCGGCGTGATCAGCAGCAAGGGCGCGCTGAAGCACACCTGCATCAATGCCAGCGCGGTGGCGCTATGCGTCTCCTGAAAAATCCAGATGGTGAGCGCAAACTGGCTCATGGAACTGGCGAGCACGGAAATCATTTGCCCGAGCCACACAATAACAAAGCCAGCCATGCCGGCGGGGCGCTGCCTTGGCTGGCGCACCGCGGTTGGTTCAGATTTTTTATTCACGCACAGGTTTCCAATTGCAGGCGGTGGGCGGGCCGGGCGGGCGCCAGCCCATGCGGGTGCACAGTACCACACGTGCGCCGCTGGCTGCCGGCTGGCGCAGGCTGCGCTGTTTATTTTGAAGCGCTTGCAGCGCATAGGCGCGATTAATTACGAGGGCAGCTGCGCAAGCTGCGCGCACCCGGCCGCGTGGGCGCAACCGAATTTTAGTGGATACAATCAGCGCGGCTGCAAATAAGGCACTCTCGCAGCATCAGGTTCATTACAATGCAATTTCTCGAATCAATTTTTGCCGCGCCGGCCGATGCCGGAAAGTTTGCGGACATTACGGTCCCGGTTTGGGGCTGGCCGATGTTGATCGGCGTAATAACGGCGGCGCTCCTGATCGACCTGTTCATCTTTCACCGGCGGGCGCATGTTGTTGAGTTTCGCGAAGCCGCAGTCGAGAGCGCGGGGTGGATCGGTCTGGGTCTCGCCTTCGCAGGCGTCATCGCGTGGATGTTTGCGGACCAAGGCAAAGGCACTGCGGCAGCCATGGAGTATCTCAGTGCCTATCTGATCGAAAAGAGCCTCTCGGTTGACAACGTATTCGTGTGGGCAGTGATTTTTGCGCACTTCGGGGTGCCGCTTGAGTACCAGCACCGCACGCTCTTCTGGGGCATCTTTGGCGCGCTGGTGATGCGCTTCGTGTTTATCGTGGCCGGCGTGGCGGTGATTGAGCGGTTTGAATACTTGCTGGTGGTGTTCGGCGTGTTCCTGATTTATACCGGCATCAAGCTTTTGCGGTCGGATGGAAAGCCGTTGGACCCCGGCGAAATGGCGGCACTGCGCCTGTTCCGGCGGCTGGTGCCAAGCACAGATGAATTTGACGGGCAAAAAATGTTTACGCGCCGGAGCGGCAAATTGCTGGCGACGCCGTTGCTGGCCGTGCTGGTTGTGGTTGAGGTGGCGGATGTTATTTTTGCGGTGGACTCGGTGCCTGCGGTGCTGGCCATCAGCCGCGCGCGCTTTATTGTGTTTGCGTCAAATGCATTTGCCATTCTTGGCCTGCGCGCGCTGTACTTTTTGCTGGCGGACATGCAGAACCGGTTCTACTATCTCAAGCATGCAATCTCAGCCATTCTGGTTTTCGTTGGCGTAAAGATGACGCTTTCATTGTGGATGCATTTGCCAACGGCGGCGGCGCTCGGGTTCATTGCACTGGCGCTGATGCTGGGCGTGGGGGCTTCGCTGCTGCGCAGCACCGGGCGGTGGCTGCAACTGCGCCCGACGACGCACAATAGCGCAGCGAGTTTGCGGGCGGGCAGCCAGCCAGGCAACGGCGGCAGAATGCTTTGCGCGCAGCCCGCTCGCTGCCGGGCGCTGGCACCCGCCCGATTATTTTTACAGCCCGCGGCCGAAAAAAAATTCTTGACACAATCTCGCCCCATCCGGTAAAATTTGTCGCTGTAGCCCCTCTAAACGAGGGGCTGTTTGTGCCTGCAAATCTAAATCTTTAAAATACGCAAGGACGCTGAAAAATGTCTGAACTAAATCCATTCGAACAAAATGCAATCTGGCTGGTGCTGGCGATGTCGCTGGTGGGGCTTGGCTACGCCATCTTTTTGCGCAACCAAATTCTGGGCGAGGACAAGGGCACTGCAAAAATGCAGGAAGTGTGGGGCTGGATCAAGTCCGGCGCCAATGCTTACCTGAACCGGCAGGTGCGCGGCATTGTGCCGTTGATTGCGGTGTTGACCGTGGCGCTGTTCCTGTCTGTGTACATTGTGCCTCCAACAACCGAAGCGATGGAGCATTTTGCGAAACTGGGCATTGACGATGCGGGGCGCGTAACGCTGCTGGTTGCGTTTGCGCGGGCGATAGCGTTTGTGATGGGCGCAGGCTTCTCGCTGACGGTGGGCCAGATTGGCATGCGCATGGCGGTAGAGGGCAACGTGCGCGTGGCAGCCGAGAGCCGCCACAGCTTTTCCGGTGCGCTGCGCATTGCGTACCGCTCCGGCACCATCACCGGCATGCTTACAGATGGCCTGGGCTTGTTCGGCGGCACCATCATCTTTATTGTGCTGGGCAAGGCAGCGCCGGACGCGCTGCTGGGCTTTGGTTTTGGCGGCACGCTGCTGGCGCTGTTTATGCGCGTGGGCGGTGGTATTTTTACGAAGGCGGCCGACGTGGGTGCGGATCTGGTGGGCAAAGTGGAACAGGGCCTGGAAGAGGACGATCCGCGCAATGCGGCCGTGGTTGCCGACCTGGTGGGTGACAACGTCGGCGATTGCGCCGGCATGGCGGCGGACATCTTTGAGTCTTACGAGGTCACCATCGTGTCCGGCCTGATCCTGGGCCTGGCTCTGACGGCAATGACCGGCCACAGCGAGTGGTTCGTATTCCCGCTGATGGTGCGCGGCATCGGTGTGCTGTCTTCGATGATCAGCACGTACCTTGTGAAAACTCCGGAGATGGAGGATGGCGGCGACGCCTTCAAGGCGATCTCCAGGGGCTTTCTGTATGCGGCCATCATGTCTAGTGTGATGTTTGCGGCAGCCGGCTATTACTACATGGGTGTGCTTGGCCCGCAGAACAGTCTGGGGGAAGTTCCCGGTGGCTGGTGGCGCCCGGTGCTGGCGGTGATCACCGGCGTGGTGCTGGCGATCCTGATTGAGAAGGTGACCGAATACTTCACCGGCACGCACAGTGCGCCGGTAAAAAATATCGTCAAGTCCCTGACTGGCGGGCCCGCCACCACCATCATTTCCGGCTTTGTGCAGGGGTATGAAAGCGCCGTGTGGTCTGTGATTGTGATTGCAGGCACCATCTTCTCTTCCACCATAATTTTTTCCGGCATGGGCAGCACGCCGGCGGAGCAGGTGGCGTATGTGCTGTATGGCGTGGCCATGACCGGCATCGGCATGCTCACGCTTACCGGCAACAATGTGGCAATGGACTCTTTTGGCCCGATCTCTGACAATGCCAACGGCATTGGCGAGATGGCGGGCATGGACGAGAAGGCGCGCAAAGTGATGAGCCAGCTGGATGAGGTGGGCAACACCACCAAGGCGATCACCAAGGGCGTGGCCATTGGCTCGGCGGTGATTGCCGCCGTGGCGTTGTTTGGCTCGTTCATCACAGATGTGACCAAGGTGCAGCAGGCCGCAAATGCTGCGGCGCAAGCTGCCGGAAATGCGCTGCCATTTGCGCAGCTTTTCAGCGAAACCGGCATCCGCATCTCCATGCCAGTGGTGTTCATTGGCATGCTGCTGGGCGGCGCGCTGCCATGGATGTTTTCTTCGTTGTGCATCAACGCCGTCAACCGCGCCGCTGGCCTGATAGTGGAGGAAGTGCGCCGGCAGTTTCGCGATGGCGTGCTGGAGCCGAAAGGCTCGCCGCGCTTTAAGGAGCCGGACTACAAGCAGTGCGTGGCCATCTCCACCGCTGCGGCACAGAATGAGCTGATTGCGCTGGCGCTGCTGGGCGTGATCCCGCCGATATTGGTGGGGTTGTTCCTGGGCGTGGAAGCGCTGGGCGGCTTTCTGGCGGGCATCATTGTTTCCGGGCAGCTGCTGGCGGTGTTTATGTCCAATGCCGGCGGCGCGTGGGACAACGCCAAGAAAATTGTGGAAGACGAGCCGCGCCAGCCGGAGAAGAACATCGGCAAGAATTCCGAGCGGCACAAGGCCGGGGTGGTGGGCGACACCGTGGGCGACCCGCTAAAGGACACGGCCGGTCCGGCGCTGAACCCGATGATCAAGGTGGTGAATCTGGTGTCGGTGATCATTGCGCCGATCATCATTACGTTTACAAGCATGAGCGTGTGGACGGTTTTGTTTGGCTTGGTGCTGCTGGGTGCGCTGGTGTGGGCAGTGATGCATTCCAAGCGCGACATTGTTGCTGCATAGGCGCTAGATTGCAATTGGTTGAACAGACACCGGGCTGCAGAGCCCGGTGTCTTGCGTTAAGGCGCGCGCCGCTGTGGCGAGGCACCCAACGCGCACGCCCGGGCGAACCGAGGTTGATCGGACATCATTGGCACACGTAGGGGCGAAATATTTTTCGCCCGTACAACCGTGATGCAGGGGCAAATTTTGTGCGACCACAATGTGTGGTGCGCCAATTGGCGCCGGCGGTTGGGTGGCGCACGTGCGGGCGAAAAATATTTCGCCCCCCCAATGGTGGTGTTTTTCATTGGGGTGGGGGG
>QWRL01000095.1:8414-8892 GCA_003670425.1 Chloroflexota bacterium | reverse complement strand
CAGCTACAAAATGGATGGTGCCGGCTTTCTTCCAAACGAGCGCTGGCACATCTGGCTGCTGGATGCGCGCAATGGCCGCGCACGCCAGCTGACTGATGGCGCCCGTGATGAAAGCGACCAGCGTTCTCGCCGGACAGCGCGCAAATTGTGTACTGTTCCAACCACAGCGCCGAGCCGGATCTCACGCCGGGTGCGGTCGATTTGTTTTTGCGCACTGTTGCGCGCACGAGCACGCGCAAACTTGCCGCACCTTACGGCCCGAAGTCCGCGCCGGTCTTCTCACCCGACGGGCGCTGGATTGCATACTACGGGCTGCGCGGTGAACCGGAGGGTTGGGAAAACACCAACCTATGGGTGTTGCCGCTGGCAGGCGGCGCGCCACGCAACCTCACCGGCGCGCTTGACGTGGCAGTGGCCGATGGGACCATCAACGACCCGCCAGGCGGCCCCGGTATCCGCCCGCCCGCGTGGACCACCG
>QWRL01000095.1:3998-8404 GCA_003670425.1 Chloroflexota bacterium | reverse complement strand
GTGTCCAAACGGTTTGGGCGGGTGCGGGAACGGTGGTTCCCTTGGGCAGGGCCGCTGCCCGGGGGCGCGTGCCTTCCCTTGCGGGCGGCTTGCCCCCACCGGACGAGCTTTGTGTCCAAGTGCTGGCAGCTGCCACAACCCGGCAGCTGACGCGCCACAACACTGCCATGCTGCAAGGCTTGCGCCTCGGCACAGTGGAGGAGCTATGGTTCAGCGGCGCCGCACGCAACCCACTGCAAGGCTGGATCCTAAAACCGCCCGGCTTTAACCCGGCCCGCAAATATCCATCCATTCTGCAAATCCACGGCGGTCCGTGGGCGCAGTACGGCAACTATTTCATGCATGAGTTTTACTTTCTCGCCGCACGCGGCTACGTGGTTTATTTTTGCAACCCGCGCGGCGGCCAGGGCTATGGCGAAAAACACGCCAAGGCCATCCTCAACAAATTTGGCACGGCTGATTACGCCGACCTGATGGCCTTCACAGATCTGGTGCAGCGCAAGCGCTACATTGACCGCCAGCGCATGGGCGTCACCGGCGGCAGCTACGGCGGCTTCATGACCAGCTGGATCATCGGGCACACGCAGCGCTTCAAGGCTGCGGTCGTGCAGCGCACCGTCACCAACTGGACCAGCATGGTGGGCTCCAGCGACGGCAACACTTTCTTCCGGCGCTGGCTGGGACACAAGGCCCCGTGGGAAGATCTGCAAAACTACTGGCGCCAGTCGCCGATTGCACACATTGGCAATGCGCGCACCCCCACCCTTGTGATACACAGCGAGCAGGACATGCGCTGCGAAATTGAACAGGGCGAGCAGCTGTTTGTGGCGCTCAAGACGCTCGGCGTGGAAACTGAGATGGTGCGCTTCCCCGATGAGTCGCACGGCCTTTCGCGCGGCGGCCGCACTGACCGGCGCGTGGCTCGCCTCGAGCATATTGCGCGCTGGTTTGACCGCTACCTGAAGCCCTAGCAGCGCCACACAGCCAAGCCATCCGAAACTTGCCCGTAACCGGAGACACCACTTGACCACAATCGTTTCGAACGTTGCAATTTTTAAAGACGGTGAAGTGCTGCTGCAGAAGCGCGAAGACTTTGAAGTCTGGTGCCTGCCCGGCGGTCACGTGGAAAATTCGGAGACGGCTGCACAAGCCGCCGTGCGCGAGGTGCGCGAGGAGACCGGCCTCGAAGTAGAGCTGACTTGCTTTGTTGGCTTGTATTACCACCCCGGCCTTGACGGCCTCGGCATGCATGCAGTGCTGTTTGCCGCGCGCATGCTGGGCGGCACATTGCAGTGCGATCCCGGAGAAACGCTGGATGCGCGCTTCTTTCCAGTGCACGCGCTGCCGCCGGACACCGTGTGGTGGCATCAGCAGCGCGTGTTGGATGCGGCCGCTGCAAGCAGCGGCGGACAAGCGTGGCTGCAAAATGGAGCGCATCAACATGATCCCACGCGCACGCGGCAAAAAGTTTACGCGCAGCGTGACGCATCCGGTCTCAGCCGGGCTGCGTTCTTTATGAAAGAATTTGGCAACCCGGCGCTGGCAGTTGTGAAGCTTGAAGTTGGACAGGCGCCGCCACCCGCCCGCACCTAAGCCGCTGCCGCCGGCAGCAAACTCCACACTGTCCGGCTGATGCGCCGGAAAGCATGCGCAACGTGCACGCCGCAGCATGTGCGACCGGTACCGCATCCCTGCAAACTCACGCGAAGCACAGCACTTCCAAGCCACCTGCCGGCCGCAATTGCGGCACGCTATTTGCATCCACGCATTCGTCACGCACTTTCGCTCCCAGCGTTGAGTGCGTATCCACCAAAGGGACACCGGCAGGCTGCCCGCAGTGCATCCCGCCCGCCACGCGATTCAGGGTGGTGAAGCGCACTCGCAAACCAAATTCATATGAGCGACATTCTGCTGCGCGGCGGACATGCCATCGAGCTGGCAAAGGAGCCGCAAGTTTTCACGGCCTTTGCACCCATGCCTGCCGACCGCATGCGGCTGGCAGCGCTGTCGGGAGTGACGGATGTGCGCCAGGTGGCGGGCGCGGTGTACCGCGTGCACGTTGCGCCAAAGCAGCTTGAGCGCGCGATGGATGCCTACCGCGCGGGCAGCCAGCCGGCAGTGTGCCACCACGCCTACAAGCCGCAGGGCGCAACCAGTACGCGCTTCTATCTTTCGGACCAGCTGATCGTGCGCTTCCACAAAGGCGTCGGCAAACTTAAACAGCACGCGCTGCTGAAAGACGAAGGCCTGCGCGCGGTGCGCAGCCTGCCGGGCACCGCGCCCGCGTTGCTGGTGCAGGTAACCGCGCGCGCCGGCAAGAACCCGCTCAAGGCCGGCCACGCACTGTGCGCCAGCCCACTGGTGGAGTTTGCCGAGCCGGATCTCATCAACCGTTTTACACCCGCGTACATTCCATCCGATCCCGGCTTTCAGCAGCAATGGCACTTGCGCAGCCGCGAGGCGCGCGATGTACTTGCAAGCGCCGACATTGGCGCCACGCTGGCATGGGAGCTGACGCGCGGCTCGCGCGATGTGGTGCTGGCGGTGATTGATGACGGCTTTGAACTGTCGCACCCGGACCTAAGCGGCGCCAACAAAGTTGTGCACCCATTGGACTTTGCAGACATGGATGCCGACCCGTCGGCTGACGGTGCCAGCGGCGACTTGCATGGAACGCCATGCGCCGGTATCGCAGTTGCGGAAGAGAACGGCTCCGGCGTGGTGGGCGTTGCGCCCGGCTGTGCGTTCATGCCGGTGCGCGTCAGCTTTCGCAAGCGTGACAGCGACTGGCTGCAAATATTTGACGCGGTTGGGCACTATGCGGATGTGATCTCATGCAGCTGGGGGCCGCCGCCCGTGTGGGCACCGCTGCCCTTGGCGCTCACGGAGAAGCTGCACGAGCTGGCCGAGCGCGGCGGCCCGCACGGCCGCGGCTGTGTGATTGTGTTCGCCGCGCACAACTACAACGCCCCGCTGCAGGATCCCGCCAACACGGGCTTTGAGTGGCGCAGCGGCGGCGACCCCACCGGCGCACTGCGCTTCACCACTGAGCCCATCGTCAACGGCTGGGCAGCCCACCCCGCCGTCGTAACAGTTGCCGCGTGCACCAGCCTCAATCGCAAGGCCGCGTACAGCAACTGGGGCACGGAAGTTTCGCTCTGCGCGCCAAGCAGCAACGGGCATCCGATTGATCCGCGCAAAGCGCTGCCCGGGCTGGGCTTGTACACCACGGACAACGAGCTGCTCAGCGCCGGCTTTCAGGCCGGCAGCAGTTTCACATCCGGCTTTGGCGGCACATCTGGTGCAGCGCCCATCGTCGCGGGCGTGGCTGCGCTGGTGCGCTCAGTTAACCCGCAACTGACTGCGCTTGAGATCAAGCGCGTGCTGCAAGAAACTGCAGACCAGATTTTGGACGATAGTGCCGACCCCGTGCTGGGCTTGCGCCACGGCACATACGCTGCCGGCCGCTCGCAATGGTTTGGCGCCGGCAAAGTAAATGCGGGCCGCGCTGTGCTGCGCGCGCGCGACATGCTGCTGGCCGCCAGCGGCGCGGTGCGCGGCAACCCGCGCGCAGACTACAGCCGCGTGTATCTGCTGCTGCCGCAAGACAGCGGCGCAGATTGGCTGCAAGCACTGGTGAGCAGTGGCCAGTGGGCGCGCACCATGTGGACCGTGGGCTTCTCTGCCGATGATGCCGGCGTCGGCGCGCTGGCCCGCCGCACAGTGCTCGCAATAAACCCGGAGCGCTGGGGGCCAGACTTGGACAAGTGGTATGCCGAACACTATCCCGGCACAACCTATGTGGCAGCGCAAGCCGCCTCGCCGCAGCTGCTCACGGAATATTTGGGGGCGCATGCCGTGCCCGCGCTGCTGGCGGCGCAGCGTGCCAACGCTGGCGCATCACAAAGTGCGCTGGCAGCCACCGGCAAGCCGCGCGCGCAATACGGGCGCGTGTACTTGCTGCTGCCGCAAAGCACGCCCGCGGACCATTTGAAGGCGGTGGTGGACAGCGGCGTGCTCGTGCGCCATCGCTATTCAGTTGGGTTCTCTGCAGATGATGCCGGCATCGGTGATTTGGACAGCCGCACAGTGCTGGCTGTGAACCCCGAGCAATGGGGTGCGGATCTGGCAGCCTGGTACGCGGAGCACTATCCCGGCGTGACGTATCAACCACTGCGCGCTGATTCCGCCGACCACTTGCGTGCGCTGCTGGCCAGCCGCTAAAGCAACTTCCCCAAGCTTCTTCAACGCCTGCTGCCGGAAGTTTTGTCGGGCGCTTCAATCGGTTGCACGCCAAGCGCCGCCAGAAAAATGCGCTGATCAATAGCGCGAAGGTTATAATCGCGACCCGTGTCTGAAAGCCTTCGAGCCTTTGCGTCTGGTTTGGCGCGCACCCGCCCAAGGTT
>QWRL01000095.1:0-3988 GCA_003670425.1 Chloroflexota bacterium | reverse complement strand
TGAGGCGCAACTGATTGAGGCAGACATGGGCGTGGCACCAGCCCGGCAAGTGGTGGACAGCTTGCGCAGCTACATTACGCGCACCGGTGTGACAAGTGCCGCAACATTGCGCACGCAGCTGGCAGCCGAGCTGCGCACCCTGCTGGTAGAACCACCACCCTTTGAACTGAACGGCGATCCTACAGTTGTGCTGCTGGTGGGCGTAAATGGCGCCGGCAAAACTACGACCGCTGCGAAACTGGCGCAATTGGCACGCACCGTGCATGGTGCGCGCCCGCTGCTCGCCGCCTGCGACACATTTCGTGCCGCGGCCGTGGAGCAGCTGCAAACATGGGGCGCGCGCCTTGACGTGCCGGTGGTGGCTGGCGCTGCGGGCGCCGACCCCGGCGCTGTGCTGTTTGATGCCGTGGCATCCGCGCGCGCACGCGGCAGCAATCTGGTGCTGGCCGACACAGCCGGCCGGCTGCACTCCAAGTTCAACTTGATGGAAGAATTAAAAAAGGTGCAGCGCGTGGCCGGCAAAGCCAGCAGCGGTGCGCCGCAACATGTACTGCTTGTGCTGGATGCCGTATCCGGCCAGAATGCACTGGTGCAGGCGGCCGCCTTCAAGGCCGCCGTTGGCGTAAGCGCCATCGTGATCACCAAATTGGACAGCAGTGCACGCGGCGGAATTGTGTTTGCGGTGCAGCAGGCGCTGGGTTTGCCGGTGCAGTTTGTGGGCACAGGCGAGCGCCTCGAAGATTTGCAAACATTCAACCCGGACAACTACGTAGCGCAGCTGCTGGCAGAAGAAAGCCAGCGCTAAGCGGCGCACTCTATCTTTCGCAACAACACAGGAGAGAAGTCGAAATGGCGAGTTTGATAGCCCGTTTAAATGCAAGCAACGTGATGGTGCAGGCGCTCTTGGACCGTCTTTGACTTGCCTGGTAAAGCGGTGCAACTGGCAGAATTAGAGCAGCGCGCAGCCGCGCCGGACTTTTGGAGCAATGCTGCGGATGCGCGCCAAATGATGCGCACCGCCAACGGGCTGCGCACCGAATTGCAAACGTGGAACAGCCTTTCGCAGCGCCTTGCGGATGCGCGCGAGCTCTACGCGCTCAACGATCCGAGCCTGAATGCCGAGCTCGAGAAAGAAGTTGCTGAGCTGGAAGCCACCGCCAACAAGCTGGACTTCGAGACAATCCTGTCCGGCGAGCGCGACGACAGCAATTGCATTCTGCAGCTGCACTCGGGCGCCGGCGGCGTAGACAGCCAGGACTTTGCCGACATGCTGATGCGCATGTATCTGCGCTGGGGTGAGCGGGCCGGCTTCGCCATGGAGGTGATCGACCAGTCCCCCGGTGAAGAGGCCGGCCTGAAAAGTGTTGCCATCACCGTCACCGGGCGCTACGCCTACGGCTACTTGAAGGCCGAGCGCGGCGTGCACCGCCTGGTGCGCCTCTCGCCGTTTGATGCTGCGCGCCGGCGCCATACATCATTTGTGCTGGCTGAGGTGATCCCGGAAGTTGAAGAGGACGGCGAGCTGGTAATCAACCCGAAGGATTTGCAGATCGACACATTTCGCTCAGCGGGTGCGGGCGGGCAGCATGTGCAGAAGAACGAGACCGCAATCCGCATTACGCACCTGCCCACCGGCGTGGTGGCGCAATGCCAAAACGAACGCTCGCAAACACAAAATCGCGAAGTGGCAATGAAGGTGCTGCGGTCGCGCCTGTCTGAGCTGCAGCGCCTGCAGCGCGTAAAAGAAATCAGTGACTTGAAGGGCGACTACATCAAAGCCGAATGGGGCAGCCAGATCCGCTCTTATGTTTTGCACCCGTACCAAATGGTAAAGGACCACCGCACCGGTTTTGAAACCGGCAACTCCGCAGCCGTACTTGATGGAGATGTGACCGGCTTCATGGAAGCCTTCCTGCGCGCCAACGTTACTTAACCCAAACAAAAAGAGAGCCTGCGGGCTGCAGGCTCTCTTCATTGGTCTGCACTGGTGGCGCAGTGCGCCGCGTTTGTTAGTCGGCCGCAGCGCCTGTGGCAGCTGTCGGCAGCTCGCCGTCGGCAAGCTTGGCAGCCTTGCGGCTGGCCTTGCGCCGGAACTCCAAGCCCTGCTCGCTGGTTCCCACCAGCGTCAGCACACTCTCCAACTCTTCGCCGGCTTCACGCGAGGTCTGCAGTGAATTCTTGCCCAGCAGTTCCAGGATCTCCGGATTGGCGAGCTCGCGCTTCTCCAGCAGATTCTCCACCAGCGCCTCCACCTCATCGGCGCGCTTGGTAAGCAGCTGTGCCACCTGTTCCTCCAGCGCCAGCCAGATGCGCTCCACGCGTTCGTCGGCAAAACGCAGCTCTTTGGTGTCGCGCCACAGCTCGGAAACCGGCGGGCCAAAGAAGCCCAGCATCGCCAGCTCGCGGAACTGGCTGCGCGCAGACTGGTAGTCACTGTAAGCACCGGTCCAAAACTCGCCCATGAAAACTTTGACGCACACATGCCCGGCCAGCGCCACCATGATGTCTGCGGCAATGCGCCGCAACGGCTGGCCGTAAACCTCCACCGTATCCACCGGCATTACATAGCCCATCACGCCCTTGGAGCGGCGCACAATGCTCACGCGCGAGATGCGCTGGTCCGGCATCATGTAATGCTGCACCACCGCATGGCCGGCCTCGTGGTACGCCACCTGCCGCAACTGCAGCGGGTCCATGTCTCGGATGGGGTTGGCCATGCCCACCAGCTGCTCTTGCAGCGCCTGGTCAATGTCAGACTGCACCACATGGTCACGCCCGCTAAAGACGGCGCGCCGCACGGAGTCCTTGGTGATGGCGGACATGATCTGCGCCGGCGTTGCACGCGGCGTATCCGAAACAATTGCTTCAATGTCCACTTTTGCGGGGTCGTGATTAATTTTGGAAAGATAGCCGCGAATGATTTCACGGCGCCCAACGCGGTCCGGCAGATCCACCTGAATCAGCTGGTCAAAGCGGCCCGGGCGCAGCAGCGCCGGGTCAAGCACGTCCGGCCGGTTGGTGGAACCCATGAACAGCACATGCCAGTTGCGTTTGGGCGGCTTGCGCCCCATCATCTGCAGCATGCGGTTGCGGTTCTTTTCCCAGCGCGACTCTTCGTCGATGCCATCCATTTCATACAGCAAGCGCGTAAGGGCGCCGTTCATGCCCATGCCGCCGCCGCCACCACCACCCATCATGCCGCCCATAGCACCGCCGCCCATTACACCGGAGCGGCTCATGCCCACTGCGTCAATCTCATCAATGTAGGCAATGCATGCGCCGTGCTCGCGCGCCAGCTTGCGTGCACGCCGCACAAACGTAATCATGCGCAGTGTATCCATGCCCCAAAACATGCCGCGAAAGCCGGAGCCTTCGATCGACATGAACGCCACCGATGCCTCGCCGGCCATTGCCTTCGCCAGCAGCGTCTTGCCGGTGCCGGGCGGGCCAAACAACAGCAGGCCGTTGATGTAGCGCCCGCCCATCTTCACAAATTTGTCGCGGTCGGAAAGCAGGCTGATCCACTCGCGCACCAGCCGCACCAGTTCCGGCTGGCCCCAGTAATCATCAAATGTAACCGCCTTGGGATCGCCCGGCTTGATAACTTCTACGCGCGCCTGGCTGATAAACCAGAACAGCGCACCAAACTGCACCACCATGAACAGCACCGCAAACAGCAGCTGCCCCACAAACTCCAGGCCGAGCAACACCAGATTTAGCACGCTCGAGTCAAGGTAGGCCCACACTCCCAGCACGCCCAACAGCAGCAGCCACCAGCCGCGCCGCAGCGCATTTAGGGCTGTCTCTCGAATCACACGGCTGCTTGGCACAGGCAGCGGGCGCGCAATGCCCTGCCTTGCATTCGGATTGGCGCCCCGCCCGCTCACCGGCTCTGGTTTGGTTTTATCGGACATACGGTGTACCTCTCAATACTAACAAATAATTGCCACCGCAACATCAATGTCGGCCGGCCAAGGGAGTGAACCGC
>QWRL01000094.1 GCA_003670425.1 Chloroflexota bacterium | reverse complement strand
CGCTGGCGAAGTAGGCGTGAATTAGATTGTGGCGGTGATCCTGATGATCGCTGTGCGCGAGCACTTGCGCGAACGCTAGGGCACACTCATGGTGGGCGCGGTCGCCAATGGCGTGAATGCCAATGTCCCAGTGCAGGCCGTGGCCGCGCGCAATAAAGCGCTGCAGGTCACGCGGGTTGATACGGTTGAAGTCCGCAATGTGATCCTCGCCCACAAAAGGCTGGAACATCCACGCCGTGCGGCTGGTGGTGCCGCCATCTACAGCCATTTTTAATCCGCCGAGGCGCAGCCATTCGTCACCCAGTTCGCCAAAGACTCCCAGCTCTGCAGCGCGCGCGTCCAGCTGGGCTTCGGTTTCATCTTCGCGAAAGCCGTGCCACGCTGGCATCAGGTTTGCGCGCACACGCAGGCGGCCACTGCGCCGTGCCAGCAGGTAGGCTTGCATTTCCCAAGGGCGCAAACCGGGGTCAAGCACGCTGGTGATGCCCGCCGCCAGATACGCCTGCCCGGCTGCGTCCAGCGCGGACACGCACTCTGCCGGCAGCGGGTCGCGCAGCAGGCTGCGGCAAAGCAGCTTGGCACTGGCGCGCAGGATACCGGTCGGCTCGCCATTGGCAGCGCGCTCAATGCGCCCGCCAGCTGGGTCCGGGGTGGCGGCCGTAACGCCAGCTAGTTGCAGGGCGCGGCTGTTCACAACATCCATGTTGAAGAAGCGCTTTAGCAGCACAGGGTGCTGGTCAGTGGCGGCGTCAAGATCCTGGCGGGTGGGCAGGCGTGCTTCGGCAAACAGCGATTCGTTCCAGCCCTCGCCAATGATCCACTCACCGGGCGCGGTGATGGCCGCCTGCGCGCGCACCAGCGCCACCAGCGCTGCAATCGACGCACAGTTTTCCACCTGCAGGCGCGTGAACTTGATGCCCACCTCGAGCATATGGTTGTGCGCATCATTGAAGCCGGGTACAACCGTGCGCCCCGCCAGGTTTATTTGGCGCGTGCCTGCACCGGCCAGCGCCCGCACCGCGTGGTCTTCGCCAATTGCAACAATGCGGCCGTGCTTGCTGGCCAGCGCCGTGCAGCGCGGCAGCGCCGCATGCAGCGTATGAATGGCGCCGTTGTAAATGACCAGGTCCGGTGTGCTGTCGTGGCTGAGCATGTTGAAGCTTAGCAGCGGTAAAAGTTGTGGACGGCTCAGCTGGTGGCGTTGATGTTGTAGCGCATGATGGCCGCATGCGGGCCGCGGGGCATGCGCTCCAGCGTGTAGGTGTCGCCGCCCGGCCCGCTGGCTGCTGCCTGCCCGGCGGCAATTTCCGTGCGGTCCGCTGCATCCAGCCGCAAGCGCATGGCTGCCAGCGTGGCGGGCAGATGCTGCGCATTGCGCGCGCCGACAATCACGCCGGCCACCTGTGGCTGGTCCAGTACGTGGCGAATCGCCACCGCGCTGATGGTGGATTGGTGTTTGGCAGCAATGCGCCGCAGCACCTGCAACATGTTCTGAAACATGTCCCAGCCGCCAAACTCCTCAATGATCAGGCGGTACTTTACCAGTGAACGATTTTCGAGCGGCTCTACCGGAGCCGGCTGCCCCAAATATTTCTCCGCCAGAAATCCGCCCGCCAGTGCACCGTAGCACAGCAGCTGCACGCCATGGGTCGCGCAAAGATCTGTCATGCCGGCTGCGGGGCGCTGGTCCAGCACAGAATATTGCACCTGATGCGTTGCCACCGAAACGCCGGCTGCCAGCAGCGCGGCAAGCTGCGGCGTGTCAAAGTTGGTGACGCCGACAAGGCGGATCTTGCCGGCCTGGCGCAGCTCGTCCAGCCACTGCGCGGCGGCAACGCAGCCGGGCATGGCGTAGTCCCACCAATGAAACTGCACAAGGTCGAGCTGCGTGACGCCAAGGCGCGCCAGCGAGCGGTCTATCAGGCGCTCAATGTCAACGCGGCGCAATCTACCGAGTGCCTCACGATCCGGCACGCATTTGGTGTGCACCTGAACAGCTGGTGCAGCGCGCAGCCGTTTGAAGCCGCCAATCAACTCCTCGACACCAGTGTAAATATCGGCGCAGTCAAAGGTGGTGATGCCGGCATCTGCATAAGCCTGCATCTGGGCGTGGGCGGCTGCGGCGGTCACGCTGCCGTGCCCGCCAGCCAGCTGCCAGCCGCCCATCAGCACCCGCGAGATTGAATAGCCGCCGGGCAGTGTGGCGCGTTCAACCGTCATGTGGACGCGTCGGCATCAGTTAATGGCACAGCAGTTACTTCGCTGTGCCGAAACGTGCGCAAGCCCGTGCGCGTGATACGGAAGCGCGCACCGCAGTGCGGGTCGGGGCACGCCACTTCGGCGTCGGTGGTCATCCAGTCGTTGGGGTGCGTTACGCGCTGCTTGGCGGGCAGCAGCGGCAGCAACGCAGCGAGAGCGTAAATTGAAAATGACTGGCCGGGCGGTAGTGTGAGGTTTTCGCCGCGCAGCTCAAAAAAATCGCCGGCGTGATGATTGCATACCATCGGCCGCCCGGTGGCGACCACTTCCACCCGCAGGTCGTAAAGCTCAAAGCTGTCTGGGTGGCTGGGCATGCAGGGGCTTGGTGGTGCGCGGTCGAGTGGTGCGACCTAAAGGATGACTGCTGCGCATGCCTAGTTGAGGCACTCAAAAATGCCGGCAGCGCCTTGCCCGCCGCCGATGCACATCGTCACCAGGCCGTAGCGCGCGCGGCGGCGCTGCAATTCGTACAGCAGCTGCACAGTTAATTTTGTGCCGGTGCAGCCCAGTGGATGCCCCAGTGCAATCGCGCCCCCATTCACATTGAGCTTGTCTGCGGGCAATTGCAGCTGGTGTGACACGGCGATGGCTTGCGCTGCAAAAGCTTCGTTGAGCTCGATCAGATCCATGTCCGCAATTGTGAGACCGGCGCGCGCCAGCGCTTTGGGTACCGCCTTCACCGGCCCAATACCCATCAGCTCCGGCGGTACGCCCGCAACCGCAAATGCCACAAAGCGCAGCAGCGGGCGCATGCCGTGCGCCTCGGCAACGCTGCGCTCCATCACCAAAACCGCCGCAGCGCCATCTGAGAGTGGCGATGAATTGCCGGCAGTGACAGTGCCGCCCTGCTTGAAGGCGGGCCGCAGCGCTGCCAAGCCGGATAGTGTGGTGTCGCGGCGCGGGTGCTCGTCAACCTCCAGCTTGCCAGCCGGCACACCGTCCGCTCCACCGGACTGATCGAGGGCCACTGCCACAATCTCGTCGCGGAACTTGCCGCTATCCAGGGCCGCCGCCGCGCGCTGCTGGCTGCGCAATGCAAACTCGTCCTGTGCGCTGCGCGTGACGCCATATTGCGCTGCCACGCGCTCAGCCGTCAGGCCCATGCTCATATACGCTTCCGGCACGCGCGCCATTAGTGCGGGGTCCGGCGCAATGTGGAAGCCGCGCATCGGCACCGCGCTCATGCTCTCGACACCGCCGGCAATGATCACATCCGCGCCGCCGGCGATGATGCGCTCGCTGGCCTGCGCAATGCTTTGCAAACCAGAGGAGCAGAAGCGGTTGACGGTGACGGCCGGCACCGAGTCCGGCAGGCCGGCTGCCAGCGCCAGCAGGCGCGCCATGTTCAGGCCCTGTGCGCCTTCCGGCATGGCGCAGCCAATGATCACATCGTCCACTTGCTCTGGCGAGAGGCTGCCGCCCGCGCGCCGCAGCACTTCCTGAATGACGGCAACACCCATGGCTTCGGGGCGCAGGCTGCGCGTGCTGCCTTTTACAGCACGCCCGACGGCCGTGCGCACAGCGGACACAATTACAGCTTCACGCATTGCAAATTCTCCCGTTACTCAGTTGCGCAGCGGCTTGCCCGTGCCAAGCGTGTGTATGATGCGCTCCATGGTCTTGGCGGTTTGCATCAGCTCCACGAAGGCCGCGCGCTCGAGGTCAAGGATGTGCTGCTCGGGCACCCAGCTGGGCACGGCCAAGTCGCCGCCGCACAATACGCGGGCCAGCTGCGCCCCAACCAGCGCGTCATGCGTGGAGATGTAGCCGCCTTGTTCCATTTGGTACAGCCCCATTTGCAGCGCAGCCAGCGCGTCGCGCCCGGCGGCGTAGATCAATTCCGGAACAGGCGCGCTGTAACCGCACTGCGCAAGGTGCAGCACCTCGCGCTTGGCCTCGGCCAACAGCGCAGCGCGATCCATCACGATGCGGTCAGCGGGCTGCAGGAAGCCCAGCT
Organism: Chloroflexota bacterium; assembly: GCA_003670425.1. GTDB lineage: Bacteria > Chloroflexota > Anaerolineae > Anaerolineales > UBA11657 > BD1. Next base: position 4,732 of record QWRL01000094.1, on the reverse strand, counting down.
CGCGCGCCTCGCGCGCGCTGGTGCTGACGCGCGCACCGCCGATGATCTGCAGCAGCTGTTCAAGCGCGGGCAGTGCATCGGCATTGGGCAGGCGCATCATGGGGTTTAGCACGCGCCGCAGCATTTCCTTGCAGCCGCCGCCGGCGGGCACCAGGCCCACGCCGGTCTCCACCAGCCCCATGTACAGCTCCATGTGCGCCACCATCCGCGTGGCTGCCAGGCAAACTTCGGTGCCACCGCCCAGTGTGCGATCAAAGGGCGCAGCCACAACAGGCTTTGCGCAATAGCGCAGGCGCTGCATCAAATCCTGAAATGCGCGCGTCAGTCGTTCCACCACCACGGCCGGCGGCTCGCTGCCGGAGAGCAGGCTTTGCGGGTCAATGTTTGCGCCGGCACTGAAGAGCTCGCCCTGATTGCCAATCACGAGGCCGGTGTATTGCGCGCCATGTTCGAGGCGCTGCAGTGCAGCTTGCGCCAGCTGCAGCACGCCGCTGCCCAGCGTGTTGGCTTTGCCATGAAACTCAAGCAGCAGCACGCCGTCGCCCATGTCAAACAGGCCGGCTTCAAGGTTGGCTTGCAGGCTGCGCTTCGCAGCGCGCAGCGTCGCCACGTTAATTTGCGCGGCCTCGCCCGCAACCGGCACATACTTGCGCTTGGCGGGGTGGTACTGCTCGCGCCCGCGCGCACCCTGGCGGTAGAAAGTTTTGTGGCCGCCAGCCAGCATCTTCTTGACCCATGGCGCAACCGCATAGCCATCGCGCTCCATGCGCCGCACAGTGGCCGCCACGCCCAGCATGTCCCAATACTCAAACGGGCCGGCCTGCTGCATGTAGCCCCAGCGCATGGCGGCGTCAATCGAGGCGATGTCGTCGCTGATTTCCGGGATGCGCGCGGCGCTGTAGCTGCAGGCAAACGCCAGCGTGTGCCACACGTATTGCGCGGCGCGGTCCGTGTGTTTTACCCAGGCCCGCAGGCGCTCGCCCAGGTCGGCAATCTTGCGCACCACGCCAATTGACTCGAAGCGCACTTTGGCGGGCGCTGTGTGCGTCATGGTGGCGGGGTCCAGCGCCCAAAACTCTTTGCCGCCACCGGGCGCAGCCACTTCTTTGTAAAAGCCGATGCGCGTTTTGTTGCCGAGCCACTTGCGCTCCAGCAGCGCTTGCAGCAAACTACCAGCGGGGCCGTCAGCCCGCCCGCCGGCTGCATCGCCGGGCAGCGCACGCGCAATGTTGCTGCTCACCATTACCGCCACATCAATGCCCACCAGATCCATCAGCCGAAAAACTGCGGTGCGCGGATAGCCCATCAGCGGGCCGCCGATTGCGTCCGCTTCTTCCACGCTGTAGCCGTTGTCCAGCGCATAGCTCATGCGAAAGCCGTTGGCAGCGCCGCCAATGCGATTGCCAATAAAGTTGGGCGTGTCTTTGCACAGCACCACGCCCTTGCCCAAGCGCTGCGCGCCAAACGATTGCAGAAACTGCACAAGCGCCGGGCGCGTGTCGGCAGTCGGGATCACCTCCAGCAGCTTGAGGTAGCGCGGCGGGTTGAAGAAATGTGTGCCGCAAAAGTTGCGGCGGAAATCCGCAGAGCGGCCGCGCGCCAGCTGCTGAATGGGCAGGCCGGAGGTGTTGCTGGTCACCAGCTGGCCCGCCGGGCGCACCTGCTCCAGCCGCTCATAAAAGCTGCGTTTCGCCGCCAGATTCTCAATGATGACCTCAATCACCCAATCCACTTGCGCGAGGCGTTCAAAGTCATCTTGCAGGTTGCCAACTGTGAGCAGTGCTGCTGCTGCGGGTGTGAAAAGAGCTGCCGGTCGGGCGGCTTTAATGGCGGCGAGCCCGTTGTTGACGATGCGGTTGCGCACAGCCGGTGCTGAAAGCTGCAGCCCTTGCGCAGACTCAGCTGCCGTAAGTTCGCCGGGGGCGATGTCCAGCAGCAGCGTGGGAATGCCCACGCCCGCCAGCAGCGCAGCAATGCCGCCGCCCATTGTGCCGGAACCAACCACCGCAGCCGTGCGAATGTTAGGCAGTGCTTCACTGCGTTTCATTGTTTGATGCTCCGAACCAGCATAAGTTTATTTTTTAATTTCAAGGTGGCGCAGGCGCGCTGCCGCCAGCCGCGCGCGCAGCACGGTTGCTCCGAGGCCGGGCATGGTTGGCACGGTCAATGTTGAGTCGTTGTTCAAAACAAAATCGGGCGCAGCCACATCTTCGTGATAGTAGCGTGCGGATGCAGAAATGTCACCCGGCAGGGTGAAGTTGGGCAGGGCAGCCAGCGCCACGTTGCCGGCCCGCCCAATGTTGGTTTCCAGCATGCCGCCGCACCAGAGCGGGATGCCGCGCTCCTGGCATAGCTGATGAATGCGCAGCGCCGCGGTGAAGCCGCCCACGCGCCCCACTTTCATGTTGATGATTTTGCATGCGTTCAGGTCCAGTGCCCAGCGTGCGTGCTCATAGGAGTGGATGCTCTCGTCGAGGCAGATGGGCGTGCGCAGCTGCGCCTGCAGGCGCGCATGGTCAACGATGTCTTCATGGTGCAGCGGCTGCTCGATGAGCAGCAGCTGCAAGTCATCAAGCGCCTGAAAGCGCGCCACATCCGCAAGCGTGTACGCGGAGTTGGCGTCCACTTGCAGCAGCAAGTCCGGGAACTGCTTGCGCACGGCGGTTGCCGGTTCCACGTCCCAGCCGGGTTTGATCTTGAGCTTGACGCGCTTATAGCCTTGCGCCACAAAAGTTTCGACACGCGCCAGCTGCTCTTTAAGCGTGGGCTCAATGCCCACACTTACGCCCACCGACACGGCCGTGCGCGTTGCACCCAGCATTTGTGCCAGCGGCTTGGACTCCATCTGCCCAAACAGGTCCCAGACGGCGGCTTCAATGCCGGCGCGTGCCATGGAATGGCCGCGCACGCGCGAAAAACGCTGCGCTGCCGCTGCGGGCGATTCAAGTTCCACACCCAGCAGCGCTGGCGCAAGAATGTCGCGCAGCATATGCCAGTTGGTCTCCACCGTTTCATAGGAATACCACGGGCCGCTCTCGGCCACGCACTCGCCCCAACCGGTGAGCCCACCCGCGTATGCCGCCACCAGTACACACTCTTTATGCGTGTCGCGCGCAAAGCTGGTTTCAAACGGCGTTAGATACTGCAGCCGGATGTGGTGCAATTCAATGCGGTCAAGCTTGAGCATCATGCGGGCTCCCACACGCGTTTGCCGAGGGCGGACAGCACCAGATCCACCGCCACTTGCGCGGTGCGGTTGTGTTCATCCAGCACGGGGTTCACTTCCACCACATCCATCGCCAGCAGGCACCCACGGGCCGCCACCAACTCGCACGCCAGATGCGCCTCGCGATAGCTGAGGCCGCCGGGCACAGGCGTGCCTACGCCCGGCGCGTACAACGGGTCCAGCGCGTCCATGTCCAGCGAGAGATACAGGCCGCTACAATTTTTAAGCACGTGTGCCAGGGCTGCCTCTACGCTGGCTGCCATGCCAAAGCGGTCTATGTGCGCCATGTCATATACAGCCACACCCGCGGATTGCAGCAGTGCGTGCTCGCCGGCATCCAGATTGCGCACGCCCAGCAGCGCCACATGCTGCGGCTGCACCGCGGGCATGCGTGCGCCCAGTTTGCTGAGGCGCGGATCGCCCAAGCCGCACAGCGCGGCCAGCGGCATGCCGTGAATATTGCCGGAGGGCGAGCTCTGCGCCGTGTTGAAGTCGCCGTGCGCATCCACCCACAACACGCCGAGGGTTTGGCTGCGGGCAGCGCCACAGACGGCGCCCAGCGCCACGCTGTGGTCGCCGCCCAACACCAGCGGCAGACTACCGCGCGCCACGCTGGCAGCCGTGCGCTCCGCAACCGCGCGGCTCATTGCCAGCACCTCGGCCAGATGGCGCAGGCGCGGCTCCGGTTCGGCGCGTCCCGCGGGCACGTGCGCCAGCTGCAGGTCTCCGGCATCGCGCACACTGTGGCCCAACGCCTGCAAGCCGGCAGCCAAGCCCGCATAGCGCATGGCGCTTGGTCCCATGTCCACGCCGCGCCGCCCGGCGCCAAAATCACATGGCACACCGATCAATTCCAACTCACGCACTTTCAATGGCATGTACCCATTTTACCGCAGGCATGTTTGCAAGCGCAGTGGCGCGGTTACAATTGTTGCAGCGCTATGGCCAAATCTTTAATGCAAGTGCGCAGCGATTTTCCGCACGCGGTGCGTGAGATTGAAAATATGTTTATTGCACTGCCCGATGGCACGCGGCTGGCTGCGCGCATCTGGCTGCCACTGGACGCGGAAAGCAACCCGGTGCCCGCTATTTTGGAGTACATCCCGTATCGCAAGAACGACGGCACGGCGGTGCGCGACGCGCTCTACCAGCCCTACTTTGCGGGGCATGGTTATGCGGCCGTGCGCGTGGACATGCGCGGCAGCGGCGACTCGGATGGCATTATGCTGGACGAGTATTTGCTGCAGGAGCAGGATGACGGGCTGGCGGTGCTGGCGTGGCTGGCGGCACAGCCCTGGTGCACGGGCGCGGTGGGCATCTTTGGCAAGTCATGGGGCGGCTTCAACGGGCTGCAGATTGCAGCGCGCCGGCCGCCGCAGCTGCGGGCGGGCATCACAGGCCCCCCCCCCGAGCACCCCCCGAGGGGAGGGGGGGGCCACCCGGGGGGGGGCGCCGGGTACCGCGACACGCCCGGGCGGGCGGGGCACGCGGGTGCCGCACCAACGC
>QWRL01000093.1 GCA_003670425.1 Chloroflexota bacterium | reverse complement strand
GATTACCATGGCGGACGACGAGCGCGCGCTGGCGGTGGCGGTGCGCACATGCGGCGCTGCGCCCGGCAGTGCGGTGTCATTTGTTTTTGCGCGCAACACGCTCACGGTGGAGAATTTGTGGGTGAGCACTGCGCTGCGCGCGCAGGTGGAGGCGCACCCGCGCCTCACGATTGTGGGCGAGGTACCGCTGACTTTTGACCGAAACGGCAGCATGACATCGCCGTGGCAGATGGAAGGCTAGCGGGCAACCACAAAACAAACGCGCCTGCCAGCCGTGATGGGGGACGCTAAAGTTATCAGCTTTGCGTAGCCGCCGTTGATTCTTGAACTACATGCGGGGCGAACTACCCGCCTGGTAGGCATCGTCCAGGATTTGCATGGTGTGCCGGACAGCCGGCACAGAACCAGCTGCACCCAAGCTGCGCTGAATTTGCACCATACAGCCGATGTTGCCCATCGCCACAATTTGAGCCGCACTGGCGCGCACGTGGCCGGCTTTGCGCACGCCCAGCTGCTGCGCAAGCTGCGGCTGCTCAATGTTGTAGGTGCCGGCCGATCCACAGCACAACTCTGCCTCCGGCAAATCCAAGAGCGTCACGCCCGGAATTTGGCGCAACAGGTTGCGCGGGGCAGCACGCACGCCCTGCGCGTGCGAAAGATGGCAGGCGTCGTGATAGGCGACGCGCCGGGGTTGTGGCTGGGCGGGCAGCGGCAGCAACCCCAAGCGGTCCAAAAACACACTTACATCGCAGGTGCGTGCGGCGAATGCCTGAGCTTCGGCATGCTCCGCAGTTCCCGCAAATAGCAGCGGGTAATCGTGAATGCCGCTGCCGCAGCCGGCGGCGGTGGTGAGGATGGCATCCACATCCGTAGGGAACGCAGCGAGATTGTTGCGCGCGAACTGGCGCGCACGCGGCGCGGCGCCGGTGTGAATGGCGAGCGCACCGCAGCAGCCTTGCGCCTGCGGCACCAGCACTTCCACGCCGTTGCGGGTGAGCACGCGCACTGTGGCAGCGTTTATTTCTGGCGCCAGCACTTGCTGTGCGCAGCCGGCCAGCAGCGCCACGCGGGCGCGGCGCGTGCCCAGCGCCGGGGACACGGCCGGCAAATGGACGGCAGCCGGCAGGCGGGCGGGCAGCAGCTCCAACATGGCGCGCAGGCTGCGCGGCAGTACCGCTGCAAACGGCTGCGCCAGTCGCGCAGCAAGCGCTGCAATCCGGAATAGCTGCGGGCGGGGCAGCACGGCATGCGAGAGGGCGCGCGCAATGCCGTCAAACAGGCCGCGTTGCGCAGCTGGCGCCGTAAGGGCGCGGTAACCGGAGAGCAGCGCGCCGTACTTGACGCCCGAGGGGCAGGCGGTGACGCAGCCGAGGCAGCCGAGGCAGCGGTCAATGTGCGGCTGCGCTTGTGCGGCGGGCAGGCTGCCCTCCAACACGGCTTTCATCAGCACGATGCGGCCGCGCGGCGAGTCGGCTTCGTCGCCCAGCAGTTGGTAGGTGGGGCAGGCGGGCAGGCAAAAGCCGCAATGCACACACGCGCTGATTGCGTCGGCCATGGCTGGCGCCTGTGCGCCAAGTTGTTCAACGGGAATGTTGTGCTGCATTTAGGGCTGCCTCTGGCGCGCTAATCAAAGCGCAAGAATCTGGCGTCTGGATCCAGCGCGCTCTGTGCGCGCTGCAGCAGCGCTGCGCCCGGCTGCTGCCCGCGCAGCGCCGGTTCGCCGGCGGCAAACGTTCCACCAAACAGCAGCGCCGAAAGTTGCTGCGCACGCAGCAGTTCATCCAGCAGCGGCAGCGTTTGGGATGGCCAAGCCAGCCAGCACACCTGCCCGCCGGCGGAGTAGCGGCTGCTGGCCGTGTCCGGCAGCGCAGCCGCAAACGCGGCAATGCGCAGCGGCGTTAGCGGCACCTTGAGCAGCGCGCTGCCAGCCGGCGCCCACGCAAACTCGCGCGCAGCGTTCCACACCGCTTGTTCCTCTGCGCCTTCCAGCAGCGTGCCGCCACCCAGCGCCTGCTGCAAGCGCGCAGCGCGCCCGGGCAGCGCTGCGCTTAGCCCGGCCAGCCGTGCCCACAATGTAGCGGGCGGCTGCAAGTCAAGCGCATCCAGGTCCATCGGCAGCGCAGCGGCTTGCAGCAGCGCTGCCACAGCCGCAGCCAGATCCGGAAATGTGAAGCGCAGCGAGCAGTATGCAGGCGGCGCGGGAAAAACTTTGAAGGTGACTTCCGTGAGCACCGCCAAGCGGCCGAGGCTGCCCACCAGCAGCTTCGGCAAATCGAAACCGGCGGCATTCTTGACTACGCGGCCGCCGGCCCGCGCCAGTTCGCCGGCGCCGCTTACAAACTGAACACCCAAAATAAAATCACGCAAGCCGCCAAAGCGCCAGCGGCCGGGCCCGTTCAAGCCGCTCGCCAGCGCGCCGCCTAGCGTTGCGCCGCGCGCCGCAAATGGTGGATCAAACGGCAAATACTGGTTGTGCCGCGCAAGCAGAGCCTGCACTTCAGCCAGGGGCGTGCCGGCGAGCGCGGTGAAGGTGTATTCGTCGGGCGTATATTCAAGCACGCCCGTGAGGGCTGCGAGGTCCAGTGCCGCCACCCCGCTTGGCGGCGTGCTGAGTGCCGGCTTGCTGCCGCCGGCGCGCGGCAGCAGCCGCGGCAGCTGTCGCAGCGCCTCCGCTACTTGCGCGGGCGTTGCGGGTTTGTTCAGCACCGTTGGCATTGGCGGGGCGTTAGCCGGCAGCGTCTCAAACTTTGGTGCGGGAGCATCATGCTGTTTGGCAGGATAGCACATGGCGGGCGGACTTGGAGTGGAGTTTTGGTGCCGCCTTGCAGGGCTGCATTGCAGAATGTAGTTTGTCCACCAAACCCGCTGGCATATACTCAAGCAAGACCCCACTGTACCCGATGAAAATTTCCAACACCCATACGCGCGGCGTGCTGATTGCGCTGGCCGGCACAACGGCGTGGGCCACCACCGGAATCTTTATCAGTGTGCTGCTGAACCGCTATCAGCTGGCGCCGCTGGCGCTGGCGTTTTGGCGCGATCTTTTCATTGCTGTGGTGGCGCTGGCTGGGCTGCGTGTGCTGCGGCCCGCAGCGCTGCGCATCGGCCGCAAAGACCTGCCTTTTTTCTTTGCTTATGGGTTTGTGGGGCTGGCAACCTTCAACGCCATGTGGACCTACAGTGTGAAGTTCAACGGCGCAGCCGTGGCCACCGTGCTGGCCTACAGCTCGCCGGCCTTTACCGTGCTGCTGGCGCGCGTGGTGCTGGGCGAGGCGCTCACGGTGCGCAAGCTTGTGGCGGCGTTGGTGTGTTTGCTGGGCTGCGCTTTTGTGGCGCGTGCAGACAGTATTGCAGCGTGGCAGGTGAACCCGGCCGGTATTCTCGTTGGGCTTGGCACCGGGCTGGCGTTTGCGTGCTACAGCCTGGCCGGCCGCTGGAGCGCGCGGCGCTTCGCCAGCTCTTGGACAGTGACGGCGTACGGATTTCTTTTTGCGGCGGGCGGATTGGCGCTTGTGCAGCGGCCGGCCACGCTCTTCTCCATGGGCACAGAGTGGCGCGGCTGGGCGCTGCTGCTTTTCCTTGCGCTCGGCCCGTCGCTTGTGGGTTTTGCGCTGTTCACGCGCAGCCTGCGCGACCTGCCCGCCAGCACGGCCGGTCTGATTGCCGCACTGGAGCCGGTGCTGGCAGCTTTGATGGCGGTGGTGTTTTTAGGCGAGCAGCTGGTGCAAATGCAATGGCTCGGCGCTGCGCTCATTTTGGGCGCCGTGGTTTTGGTGCAATTGGAAGCGCAACCTTCTGTGTCAACGGCTGTGCAAGAACCCGCAGGCTAGCAGCCAGCATCGGCACCTGGTAGCGGGCTCGTTTCCTGATTCCCGGGAGCAGCTGCCGGGCAGCAAGCTGGCTGATCCACATAAAGCCAGCAGGGTAAAATTTTCTGTGATGCTTGCCGGTTGAGCGTGGCACAACGCCAAGTGCAGTGCTGCCAAACTTAAATCAAAAAAACACACTGATGAAAACCATGAAAGCGCTGGTGAAGAAATCTGCTGTGCCCGGGTTGTGGCTGGAGGATGTAGCGGTGCCGACTTGCGGCGATACCGAAGTGCTGATCAAGGTGTTGCGCACGGGCATCTGTGGCACGGATCTGCACATCTTCAACTGGGATGCGTGGGCGCAGAAGACAATTCCTGTGCCGATGGTTGTGGGGCATGAATTTGTGGGAGAGATTGTTGCGGTTGGGTCGCAGGTAAAAGAATTTCACACCGGCGAAATTGTGAGCGGTGAAGGCCACGTGGTGTGCGGGCGCTGCCGCAACTGCCTGGCGGGCCGGCGCCATTTGTGCAAGGCCACGCAGGGCATTGGCGTAAACCGCCCCGGTGCATTTGCGGAATATATTGTTTTGCCGGACACAAACGTCTGGGCACACGCGGCGGACATCCAGCGCGACGTGCAGGCAATCTTCGATCCGTTTGGCAATGCTGTGCACACAGCGCTGCAGTTCGACATGCTGGGCGAAGATGTGCTCATCACCGGCGCCGGCCCGATTGGCATAATGGCTGCCGCGGTTGCGCGCCATGCCGGCGCGCGCTATGTGGTGATTACAGATGTGAACCCGTACCGGCTGGAGCTGGCGCGCCAAATGCGCGTCACGCTGGCGGTGGATGTGCGCACAACCAGCCTGGGCGAGGTGCAGCAGCAATTGGGCATGCGCGAGGGCTTTGATGTGGGCCTGGAGATGAGCGGCAACGCGGCTGCATTCCGCGACATGCTGGCCAACATGTGCCATGGCGGAAAGGTGGCAATGCTTGGCATTCCAGGCGCAGACATGGCCATCGACTGGAACACCGTAATTTTTAACATGCTCACCATCCGCGGTATTTATGGCCGCGAGATGTACGAGACTTGGTACAAGATGACCGTGCTGCTGCAGGGCGGGCTCGACATCAGCCCGGTAATCACGCACCGCCTGCATTACACAGAGTTTCAAAAAGGGTTTGATGCCATGGCGTCCGGTGAATCGGGGAAAGTGGTGCTCACCTGGAGCGCGGGTTAACAGCGATGATTACAGACAGTTTGCGGCAGCAGCTGGGCGGCGTGCTGGCAGAAATGCGCGGCGCCGGCCTTTACAAAGAAGAGCGCGTCATCAGTTCTCCGCAGCGCACGCACATCAGTGTTACGGGCCGCCCGGATGTACTCAATCTGTGCGCCAACAATTATCTTGGGCTGGCATCCCATCCGGAGGTTGTGCAGGCGGCGCACGCGGCGCTTGAGCAATGGGGTTATGGGCTGGCAAGCGTGCGCTTCATATGCGGCACGCAAACACTGCACAAGGATCTGGAGCGCCAGCTGAGCGCATTTCTGGGCACAGAAGACACCATTCTGTACTCCTCTTGCTGGGATGCAAATGGCGGGCTGTTTGAGACGCTGCTTGGCGCTGAGGATGCGGTTATCTCTGACGAGCTTAATCACGCGTCGATCATTGACGGGGTGCGCCTGTGCAAGGCGCAGCGCCTGCGCTACCGCAACAATGACATGGCGGACCTGGAGCAACAGCTGCGCGCAGCGCAGAGCGCGCGCCACCGCATGATTGCAACCGACGGCGTGTTTTCGATGGACGGCTCGATTGCCAACCTGCCGGCAATCTGTGAACTGGCGGAGCGCTACAACGCATTGGTGATGGTGGATGACTCGCATGCAGTGGGCGTGCTGGGTGCGCATGGCTGCGGCACGCCGGAGCAGCATGGCGTTGTGGGGCGCGTGGATGTGCTCACGGGCACGCTGGGCAAGGCGCTGGGCGGCGGCAGTGGCGGCTACACCAGTGCCAGTGCGGAAATTGTGGCACTGCTGCGCCAGCGCTCGCGCCCGTATTTATTTTCCAATTCTGTGCTGCCGCCGGTGGTGGGCGCTGCCCTCAAATCTCTGGAGATTCTTGGGCGCTCCACAGAACTGCGCGACCGCCTTGAGCAAAATACAAAATACTTGCGCGCAGCGCTGACGGATGCAGGCTTCAACATTATGCCCGGCATTCATCCCATTACGCCCATCATGCTTGGCGACGCCAAACTGGCGACACAGATGGCGGCTGCACTGCTGGAGCAGGGCGTGTATGTGGTCGGCTTTTCCTATCCGGTGGTGCCGCCGGGCAAGGCGCGTATTCGCGTGCAGGTTTCGGCTGCACACTCGCATTCAGATTTGCAGCTGGCGGTGAGCGCATTTAGTTCCGTGAAGCAGACGCTGGGAATTTAGGCCGGCGCCTGCGCAGCGCATGCATGTCGGCTGTGCGTGCTTGTTAAGCATGCGAGATCGGGAACCATAATCGAAAGAAAAACTGCAACCCAGCACCGGGCGCAGCCAATAAATTAGGAGTAGCTGTATGACGGCAACAACTCGCGCGGTCCCCGTGTTTGACGGGCATAACGACACACTGCTGGATCTAACCGGTTCAGGGCGGTCTTTCTTTGAGCAGTCGGAAGCCGGGCACATTGATCTGCCGCGCGCGCGTGCGGGCAATTTGGCGGGCGGCTTTTTTGCGGTCTTTGTGCCCGATCCCGTGCCAGAAGCAGCGCTGGATGGTGCGGCAGCCGGCGGCGGCCTGGCCAGTTCGATTGCTGCCGGCACCAGCATTTACGCTGCGACTGCAACCATGCCGGCGCCCATGGCCTTGGAGTATGCGCAGCAACAATCGCTGGCTACGATTGCAAGCTTGCTGCGGCTGGAGCAGGCAGCCGGCGGCCAGGTGCGCGTGTGCCGCACCGCTGCGGAAATTGAGGCATGCATTGAGAGCGGCGTGTTTGCAATGGAGCTGCATATGGAGGGCGCCGAGGCAATCGATCCCGACCTCAACATGCTTGAAGTTTTGCACGCCGCGGGTTTGCGCTCGCTTGGCATTTGCTGGTCGCGCCCCAACCGCTTTGGGCATGGTGTTCCGTTTGCATTCCCCAGCACCGGCGACACCGGGCCCGGGCTCAGCACACTTGGTATTGCGCTGGTGCAGCGCTGCAACCAGCTGCGCGTCATGATCGACCTCTCGCACCTCAACGAAGCCGGCTTCTGGGATGTGGCCAAGCACTCCACTTCCCCGCTCGTGGCCACGCACTCCAATGTGCACGCCATCTGTGCCTCGGCGCGCAACTTGAGCGAACGGCAGCTGGATGCTATTCGTGATTCGGACGGACTGGTGGGATTGAACTTTCATGTTGGCTTTCTGCGGCCGGACGGCGGGCGCGATGCCGACCTCGCGCTTGATGTCATGGTGGACCACATGGATGCGCTGCTGCAGCGCCTTGGCCCCACCCGCGTTGCGCTCGGCTCAGACTTTGACGGTGCAACCATGCCGGCTGCGATTCGCGATGCAGCCGGCTTGCCAGTGCTGCTGGAAGCCATGCGCGCCCGTGGTTATAGCGGGGAAATCATCGAGAAAATTGCGTGGCGCAACTGGGTGCGCGTACTAAAGCAAACCTGGGGCGAATGAAGCCCGCGCGGGCGGCTGGCTGCCAGCCCGCCTAACAAGAGTGCACTGCGGTGCGGGTGACGGGTCTTCCCGCTATTAATCGATTACGCCGAGGTTTGGGCCGCGCACCCAAACCCGAAATCAGCCGACCACAACTCAAATTGACATCCTAACTTTCGGCTTGGGACGAACAACCCCCGCATCTAACAGCATTTATAGCTCGCCTCCAACATTTAGTATGCGCAATTCGCAGGCGATAATCCCCCGCGCATGAACATGCTGGTTGAAAATGCATCAATGAATAGTGCAAGGCAAGCATGGTTTGGAGCACCATTTTTAACCGGCGCGCGCGGCGCATTTTTCAAGCGCAACTTTTGGATTGCCTTGATTCTGGTGCTGGCTGCGTTTTTGCGGCTGAACGATTTGGGGGCGGGTTATTTTGACGGTGACGATGCGTTCATCAGCATCCGCGCATTGCAGGTGGCGCGCGAGCATGCGCTTGTGCTGGTGGGCCCGCCGATGGCAGTGGGTTTGTGGCATTCCCCTGTTTCGGTTTACCTGTACGCCATTCCGTATGCGCTGACGCTGGATCCGCGCGCAGCGCGCGCGTTCACTGCGCTGTTGAATGTGGCCGCGATTGCAGTGCTGTATGCGGTTGGCGCGAAGTACTTCAATCGCCCTGGCGCTCTGGCTGGCGTATTGCTGCTGGCGGTGCATCCGTACATGGTTGCATCCAGCCGCGATATCAATAATGCGCAGCTGGGCGCGGTGTTTGTGGCACTGTATTTGTTGACCGGTTTTATGGGCTGCGTGGATGGCGCGCGCGTTGCGCGCTGGCTGCATCCGTTGATGCTCAGTCTGGCCGGCCAGTGCCACCCGCACACGTTTGCCATTGCGCCACTCTCCCTGATTTTGTTTGCGGATGCGTGGAAGGGTGGCCGGCGCCAGTTTTTGATTGCCGACTTTCTAGGCGGCGGACTGCTGGCGTTGATTAGCTTTGTGCCGTACGCAGTGGGACTGATGCAATTGCTGCCCACCGCCAACCTGCCGGCGGCAGCAGTGACCGCTTTCAGCAACAAGGGCGCGTGGTTCTTGGCAGACATGCTCTACTGGCGTCTTTCTGAAGGTGTTATCCAATTACTAAAGCTGGTGCTGCCGATGCTGCTGCTGGGCGGGATGGCGCTCAGTGTGGCACGCGCGCGTGGCTTGGCATTGGTGGTGGCGGTGTGCAGCATGCCGCTGGTAGCCACGGTCCTCAACATTCACCTTGTAATCGACTATTTCTGGAGCACGCTGCCGGTGGCGTTCTTGTTGATGGGCATTGCACTAAGCAGGCTGTTACAACAACCCTGGCTGCGCTGGGTTGCGTTTGGATTGATTGGCGCAATAGTTCTTGGTAATGTGAGCTATCTGGCGCGGCTTGACCGGCGCGTGGAAGTGACCTTGCTTGACCAGCAACTATCTGCAACTGAGCTGGAGCTGGCCGACAACATGCCCGTTTTAGTGCTGAGCGAGGAC
>QWRL01000092.1 GCA_003670425.1 Chloroflexota bacterium | reverse complement strand
GGCTACACACTTGGCAGCCAGCGGGTATGACGGGTGCTGTATGCTTCGCAATTGGTGCGCTTCGCGCAGCGCACTTCGCCAATTTTCTCCAAGGAGCTGCCGCATGTCATCAATCAACTGGCCGGATGCGCTTAGCACGGGCACGCAACATTTTCGCGAGCTGCTGCGCTTTGACACAACCAACCCGCCGGGCAACGAGCGCTTGGCGGCGGATTACATTGCGGGCGTGCTGCGCGCAGCCGGCATCGAGCCGCTAATTCTGGAGTCTGCGCCCGGGCGCGCAAATCTTGTTGCGCGGCTCAAGGGCGATGGCAGCCTGCCGCCGCTGTTGTTGATGGGGCACGTGGATGTTGTTTCGGCGGAACCAGACAAGTGGACGCATCCGCCATTCTCCGGCGACTGTGATGCCGCCGGGCAGATCTTTGGGCGCGGGGCAGTGGACATGAAGAACACGGTTGCTGCACACTTGATGAGCCTGCTGCTGCTCAAGCAGCGCGTGGCAAGTGGCCAGCTGCTCAAGCGCGACGTGATTTTTTTGGCGCTGGCTGATGAGGAAACTGGCGGCGAGTTTGGCGCACAGTGGATGGCGCGCGAGCATGCGCATTTGATTTCTGATGCGGAGTACGCACTCAACGAAGGCGGCGGCGGCGTGATGGTGGTGAACGGCCAGCGCTACATCACCATTCAAGCCGGCGAGAAGGGCACCAGCCGCTTTTATCTGCGTGCGCGCGGCAAGCCGGGGCACGGCTCTGTGCCGCAGCCGGAGGCCAGCATTGTGCGCCTCGCTGCGGCTGTGCAGCGCCTCGGCAGCAACTACCTGCCGGTGCACCTTACGCAAACTGTGCGCAGCTCTTTGGCCGTGCTGATGCAGACGCAGCCGCCAGCCGTGGCTGCCATGTTTGCAGACCTGTTGCAGACCGGCGACGCGGACCGCATTGTGCCGCAGCTGCCCATGGAAGACTTTGAGCGCCGCATGCTGCAGGCGCAGCTGCGCAACACCGCCATGCCCACCATATTTCAGGCCGGCCGCCAGCTAAATGTGATCCCGGATTTTGCAGAAGCCGGCATTGACGGGCGGCTGCTGCCCGGCTGCACGCGCGCAGAGTTTCACGCCGAGCTGCTGCAAGTATTGGGCGATGCGGGCCGGGACGTGCAGCTGGAATGGCACCCGCACTTTGGCCCGGCGCTTGAGACTGAGTCCGCCGGCCCGCTCACAAATATCATTCGCGAGGTGCTGGCGGAAACCGATCCCGCGCTGCACCTGCTGCCCACACTGGTCACCGGCGGCACAGATGCCAAAGCCTTCGTGCCGCTGGGCATCAAGGTGCTGGGTTATTCGCCGCGGCCCCCCTCCGGTGGGGATACCTACAACCGCGCCCATGCGCATGACGAGCGCCTGCACACCGACAGCTTCCACTATTGTGTGCGCAATACTTTTGAAATTGTGGAGCGCTTTGTGACACGCAGCGCGTAGAGCAAGCGCAGCGGTGTGCGCTGCGCTTGTGTGCAGTTGGCGCGCTGCAGCCCTGCTGGCAGCTGCCGTACTGTGGGCGGCTGCCTAGCTGCGCCAGAATGGCCGCGTCAGGCAGGTGGGTCCGCCGGCACCCTTGGCTGAGATCTCGCTGCCAACGTAGGTGGCCACCTCAATGCCGGCTGCTTGCAGCAGTGCCTGCGTGACGGGGTTGCCCCCCAGCATGATGCACTCACGCGGCGCCACGGCCAGCACATTGCACGCCATGCTGTCGTACTCTGCGTCGGGCACCTCCACCAGCTGGATGCCGCGCGCCAGCAGCCGCTGGCGAAACACCACCGGCATCAGGCGCGGGTAAATCAAAAACAGGTCGTGGTCCAGCGGACTCACAAATGACATCAGATGCAGCACATCGTCCGGGCCGTTCCAGTGCGGCAGCGGCACGGCAATCAATTCGTCAACCGAATCGCCCAGCAGCGTACGCAGCTGCGCAATTCCCGCTGCATTGCTGCGGTAGCCTTCGCCCACAGCAACCGTGCGCTGGTCCAGCCACACCACATCGCCGCCCTCCAAGGTGCCGGGCGGCTCAATGCGCCCCAGCATGGGCACGCCAATTGTTTCCAAGTATGCGCCGGCAGCCTGTGCCTCGCCGCGCCGCGCGGCCTTGCCCATATTGCACAGTACATAGCCGCGGTCGCTGATTACCAGCGGGTCGTGCGTGTACAGTGAGTCCAGCCCGGTGTCCGCGTGCACCGGCAATTCGTGAATCTCGGCCCCGCTCTGCGCCAGCAGCGCGCGGAACTGTTTGTACTCGTTCAGGGCTTGCTCATAATCCGGGCGCCCCAGATAGTTCAATGGCTGCCATTGCGCATCAACCGCGGCCTGACTGCGGAATGCAGCGGCGGGTGGCTTGATTAGCATCCGGCGGATGCGATCGACATTGGACTGGCAACCGTGATTGGGCATCGGCGTGTGTTCCAGCGTGAGATTATAAGTGTGCAGCTAGGCGCGGGCGGCACCGCACCAGTCTGCCACAAACAGCGCCAGCACGTGCACAGCGCGCAGCACTTCGTCAACCGCTATGGACTCGTTGGCCGCGTGTGCGAGCGTAACATCTCCGGGGCCGTACAGTACCGCCGGAATGTGCGCATGATTTGTAAAGAGGCGCAGGTCAGAGCCATAGGTTACGGCGCGCATGGCAGCGGGCGCGCCCAGCGCAGCCAGATGCGCGGCTTGCAGCGCTTGCAGCAGCGCATGGTCGAGGGGTGTCGCACCGGCCTCAAACTGGCCCTCAAACCACTCCACCTGCGGCGGGTGGGCGCTCAGCCAGTCATCGGCTGCAGCAGCCTGCGAGACTGCAGTCTGCATTGCCGCGCGGGCCTGTGCGGGCGTCTCGCCCGGGAACACGCCCATGCGTCCCTCCGCAACCAGCTCCTCTGCCACGGTTGAGTGCCACTCGCCGGCGCGCACGGTTCCAATCGAGATGGGCGCGGCATGGCGCGGGTCGCTATACAGCGCGCTGGCAAAACCGGCGTGGCGTGCAACTTCAAGTTGCTGCAGAGTTGCCAGTAGCAGCGCAAACTTCTCGATGGCACTAACGCCATGGCTGCGCAGTGCGGCATGCGCCGCGCGCCCGGCTACGCGCAGCCGAAAGGTGAGCGCACCCGATTGCACCGGGCACAGCTGCAAGCTGGTGGGCTCGAGCACAATTGCTGCGTCCGCGCGGTAGCCCTGCACAATTGTGGTGAGTGTGCCTGCGCCGCCGGACTCCTCACCGATCACGCTTTGCAGCAGCACATCATGTGCCGGCTGCAGGCCGGCGCGCTGCAGTGCGGCCAGCGCAAAGATGCCCGCGGCCAGGCCGGCCTTCATGTCACAGCTGCCGCGTCCCCAAATGCGGCCATCGCGCAGCAGCCCGCTCCAGGGTGGGTCGTTCCACTGCGTTAATTTTCCGGGCGCCACCACATCCACGTGCCCGTTAAGAATTAGCGAGCCACGGCCGCGAGCCGCGCCACTGCCGCGCCAGCGCCCCACAATGTTGAGCCGGCCGGTCGGGGCAAAACCGTCGTCATTGAACGCCGCATGTGTGCGCAGTGTGGCGAAGTCGGTCGGCACTTCGTCCACGGCCATGCCCAGCGCGCGCAGCTGCGCAGCAATTTGCTGCTGCACTGCGTGCTCTTCGTTTGGCAGGCTGGGCGTTCGCACCAGCAGCTGGATAAAGTCGATCAGTTGCGGCTCAAGCGCCTTCACTGCAACTGCTATTCCAGCGTCAAGCATGCGGTGCATTGTAATTGAACGCGGCCGCGGGCCGCAAGCGGGGGCACGCATGTGCTTTGCAGGCAACACACCCGCAATTGCGTTTGGCAGGAAGCGGTTGGGCAGCTATGCTATCCTCAAATTCACCGCTGTGGATGCAGCCGTGCCGGTACTAGATGATTTTTGAAACGTGCGTTTGGTGCGCAACAGTGGCTGATCTGCAGTGCATCCCGCTGGCGGGCAGCTGACCGTGCGCATTTGTTATCTGGGCGGCTTCGATCCGCAGTACTCGCGCAATAATTTTTTGCGGCAGGCACTTGCGGAAAACGGTTGCGAGGTGGTGATGTGCCGTGTGCCGCCCGGAATGCCAACGGCGCAAAAGTACCCGCAGCTGATTGCGCAGTATGCGAAAGTTTGGCGCAACTGTGACTTGCTGCTTGTGCCGGAGTCTCAGCAAACCACAGTGCCCCTTGGCTGGATGCTGGCGCGGCTTACGGGCAAACCCGTGGTGTTCGATTTTTTTTTGAGCATGCATGAGATGGTCATTACCGAGCGCCGCCAGTTCAGCCCGCGCAGCCGGCAAGCCCGGCGGCATGCTGCTTCCGACCGCCTTGCGGGTTATCTGCCTGACATTTTGTTGGTGCAGACCCGGCGTTTCGCGTCGTTTCTGCAAGCGCGCTATCAAGTGCAGCCTGCCAAAATGCATGTGGCACCGTTGGGTGTGAATGACGCCGTGTTCTTTCCCCGCAACCGGGCTATCAAGAAAGATCCAGCGCGCCTAACCGTTTTATATTTTGGCTCTTATATTCCCAACCATGGCGTGCCGGTCATTTTGGACGCGATCGCACTGCTGCGCGCTGATCGCCGATTCCATTTTCGTTTTGTGGGAGACGGTGAGGGCAAAGCTGCAGCGCTGGCGGCTGCCCAAGCGCGCGGGCTCGAAATTGAATTTGTGCCGCGGGTGGACTTCAGTGCGGTGCCGCAGCAGATCAGCGATGCGGATATAGTGCTGGGCGTGTTTGGCGACACACCGCAGGCGGACATGGCACTGGCAAACAAAGTCTTGCAGCCACTGGCAATGTGCAAGACCGTGCTGGCCGGCGATACGCATTCAATTCGCGAGCACTTTGTGCATGGCGAGCACTTGCAGCTGGTGCCGCTTGCAAACGCGGCAGCGTTGGCAGATGGGCTGCGGGCACTGGCGGCAGACGCCGGCATGCGCACGCGCCTTGCGGAGGCGGGCTATGAGCGCTTCCGTGAGCGCGTGACGCCCCGTGTTGTGGGTGCGGTCCTCCGCGCCAGGCTTGAACGTCTGCTGACCGCCCGGTAGTGGGCAGGTTTGAAGCTGAAAGGGAGGCGAACTCATGCAACTTGATTCCGTAATCACATGCCCCAACTGCGCCGCCAAACACAAGGAGCGCATGCCTCAAGACGAGTGCGTCTACTTTTATACATGCGCAAGCTGCAACGCGCAGCTGCGCCCCAACGCTGGCGACTGCTGTGTTTTCTGCTCCTTTGGTGATGTGCGCTGCCCCTCAATGCAGACTGAGGGTGCTGGCAGTGAACACTAGGGGCGTGCCGCGGTACTCTGTGGATGCACCTGACCGAAACAATGTGACGGGTGAACTGTGTGGTGGGCGTGATGCTGCATAAAAATACTTTGCTTTGGTCGGCCCGGAGCCGGTTGGTGGACATTGGTTTTGCTTTGGCGGTGCTGGGTTTGGCGCTGCAGTTTACCGTTGCGCGCTTTTATGAAAATAAGGTTCCGCCGGGCGCGCCGCTGGCTTTGCTGCAAGGCATATACGCGGTGCCGTTTCAGTACCGCGCCTTGATACCACTGGCCGTGCGCGCGTTGCTGCAAGTGCCAACCGGGCTCTCATTTATGTGGCTGTACGCAGCCTTTGATCTGGCTGCCGTGCTTGCGCTGTGCATTGTGATGCGCGGCCTCATCTTTCGGTTTGCCGGCAACCGGCTGTTTGCTGCGCTGGCAGCGCTTGGGATGTTTTATGTGTTGCCGTTTAATTTTGTGCACACATTTTGGTACCCGTCTGACATTCCATCAGTTTTGTTTTTTGCGCTTGGTGTGTTTCTGCTGATGGAACAAAAGTGGTTCTGGTACTACCCGCTGTTCTTGCTGGCCACCTTTAACCGTGAGACAACAATTTATCTGACGCTGACGCAGATTGCGGTCTCGATTGGGACGGTGCGCCGCATTGGCCTGTGGCAACATGTGGCGCTGCAAGTGCTGATCTGGTGTCTAATCAAGGGGACGCTTTGGTTTATCTACATGGGTAATCCGGTTGTGGGATTTGGGTTGTTTGAGAATCAATTATGGGCAAACTTCGAGGCGCTCGCAGACTGGCGCAGGCTGGCAACATACCTGATGAATTTTGGCGGCATATGGATTCCGGTGGTAATTTGGCAGCACAAGCTTGCGCAGCCCTTTGTGCGGCGTGCACTGTTGGTGTGCGTTGTGCAAATGCTGGTGCTTGGCATGGTTGGGGTGCTGGATGAAATGCGGGTCTACGGTGAAATGATCCCCGTGATTTACCTCGCATTGGCGGTGCTGGTCTGGCAAGTTGACGGTGTTTCGAAGGTTGCCGGCGCGATGCAACTTTGGTTAACGGGCGCCGCGGCCGGCATCGCAACGGAGTTAAGCCTTGAAGCAGAGCCAGCCAATGCTGCTGGGGCGCAGTTATGAGCAGCCCGCAAGCAGTTGCCTTCTTTGATTTCGATGGCACACTCTCGCGCATTCGCAGCGGATGGCAGACGGTGATGGCTGACCACATGTTCGGTGTGCTTCGTGGAAATGCAGAGGTCGCTGCCGCACAGCTTGCGCTGAGAGAACGTATTGCAGATGCGATAGAGGGGCTTTCCGGGCGGCCAACGATTATGCAGATGGAGTGGCTGGTTGCAGAAGTGGAACTGCGCGGTGGCCGAGCCTTGCCAGCGGCCGCCTACAAAGCCCAGTTTGCGAAGCGGATTGACGCGCTTGTTGATGCGCGTGTGCAGGCGCTGCAAGCGGGCAGTGCGCGAGCGGCGGATTTACTGGTGCCCGGTGCGGCGGAATTTCTCGCCATGCTGCGCGGCAGTGGGGTGCAGTGCTACATTGGGTCTGGCAGTGATGAAGATGCGGTGCGCGCCGAAGCGCACGCACTTGGAATTACTGGTTGCTTTGCCGGTATCTATGGTGCGTGGCCGGACAACTTGCAGCGCGACAAGCATGCGTTGGTGGCGCAGGTGCTGGCAGAATCCGGGTGCAGTGGCGCGCAGCTTTTTGGGTTTGGCGATGGCGCGATCGATATGCAAGCAGTGTGCGCTGCGGGCGGATTTGCAGTTGGCGTTGCTTTTGACGAGCTGGCTGGCGCTGGACTTGATGCGGGCAAACGCGAGCGGCTGCTGGCTGCTGGCGCGCATCTGGCGGTGAGCGACTATTCATTACCCGACCGGATACTGCAAGCCATCAGCGGGCAGCCCGCCGCCCGGGGCTGAGACAGTTCCATGGCGTACCCAATGTTTGACCGTTCCCAACTTCAGCTGCGGCCGCTCGCAGAGCGCGTGCACGACTTCACGCGCAATGAAATGCTCAGCCCCGGTGATGCGCAGCCCGCCATGGCAAGCGCGGCGCTGGACGCGTTTGTGGAGCGGGTGGTGGCGGCGCATAAGCGCGGTGCGCCGCTGATCCTGATG
The DNA here is from genome assembly GCA_003670425.1 of Chloroflexota bacterium. Lineage (GTDB taxonomy): Bacteria > Chloroflexota > Anaerolineae > Anaerolineales > UBA11657 > BD1. Next base: position 1,604 of record QWRL01000092.1, on the reverse strand, counting down.
CATGGCGGGCACGTGGTGAAGCAGGGCTTGGGCCGGCTGGTGATTGACTTGATGGAGCGCGGCATTGTGCAGCACGTGGCGATGAATGGCTCCGGCCCGATCCATGAGTACGAGCTGGCATTGATTGGCGCGACGACGGAGAGTGTGGCGCGTTACATTACGGCGGGGCGGTTTGGATTGGGGCAGGAGACCGGGCGGCTGAAGGATGTGGCGGCGGAGGCAGCACGCGCCGGCATTGGGCTGGGGGAGGCGTTCGGACGCTTCATTGCGGAAAGTGGGTTGCCGTATAGCGCGGACAGCATCCTGGCGGCGGGCTGGCGTTTGCGGGTGCCGGTGACGGTGCATGTGGGCATCGGACAGGACATCATCCATGAGCATCCCAATTGTGACGGGGCTGCGTACGGCGCTGCCTCTTACACGGATTTTCTGGTTTTCACGCAAAGCCTTGCGCAGTTGCAGGGCGGGGCGCTGCTGGCGGTCAGTTCGCATGTGATGGCGCCGGAGGTGTTTCTTAAATCGCTGGCGATGGTGCGCAACGTGGCACGGCAGCGCGGGGAGCAGATCAACCGCTTTGCGACGGCAGTCTTTGACTTGCCGGACTTGGGTGCAGATCCGTCTGTTGAGGCGGCGCGCGACTCTGCGGAATACTTTTTCCGGCCCTACAAAACTCTTTTGGTGCGCACGGTGGCTGACGGTGGTGAAAGCTTTTATGTGCGCGGGCAGTATCGAGACACCTTTGCTGCGTTTCACCAGCGCGTGATTGCGGCGCTGTGAAGCGCGCGCGCCTGCAGGCGCTGCTGGAGCGCTGCGCACAGCTGACGGTGCTTGTGGTCGGCGATTTTTTCCTGGACAAATATCTGCACATCGACGAGACGCTGGCCGAACCTTCGCTGGAGACCGGCTTGGTTGCGCATCAGGTGGTGCAGGTAAGCTGCAGTCCGGGCGCAGCCGGAACTGTGGCATTAAACCTGCGGGCGCTGGGTGTGCGCGTGCGCGCATTGGGTGTGGCGGGCGTTGATGGCGAGGGCCATGATCTGCTGCAGGCGCTGGCTGCACACGCCATTGACACTGCGCACCTGCTGCAGGTGCGTGGCCTGCGCACTCCGGCTTACTACAAACCCATGCTGCGCAACGCAGACCAAGTCCGCGAGCTGAACCGCATGGATATAAAAAACCGTGAGGCGCTGCCGGATGCGGTGCAGCGAGAGTTATGCAGCCGGCTGCACGGTGTGCTGGAGGATGTGCAGGGTGTGATCATTGCGGACCAAGTGGTGCAGCCGGAGTGCGGCGTGATTGGCAGCCGCATGCGGGCTGAACTCATGGCCGCGGCAGCTGCCCATCCGCAGCTGGTATTTGCAGCGGACTCGCGCGCGCGCATCGCGGCGTTCCGTAACGTGCTGCTGAAGCCAAACCAGCACGAGGCACTGGCTGCCACCGGGCGCAACCCAACGGCCACTGACCTGGTGTCGCTGGCGGCTGCCGGCGCAGAGCTGCAGGCGTTGTGCGGGCGGGCGGTGTGCATCACGCTCGCAGAGCGTGGCGTGCTGCTGTGCACGGCATGCGGTACGCAGCACATTGAGCCTCGCACCATTCATGGGCCCACA
>QWRL01000091.1 GCA_003670425.1 Chloroflexota bacterium | reverse complement strand
CCTGTACGCGCGCACACAGCGCTTTGGCCTGCCGGCGGGCCAGCCGCGCGCGGGCATTGGCGCGCGCCACTGCCGTAAAGGGCGTGGCCACCACCGAGATCGGATCCACAACTGTGAGGCCGGCCAGCTCGGCGCGGCCGCGCTCGTCTTCAGAAATCCAAAGTGCCGGCAATCCAAAGGTCGGCTCCGTTGTGGCCTCGCCCTGCACCAGCGAGCCTTCTTCCAGCACTCCAATTGCAAGGAAGCGCTCCAAGCGCACCTCGCCGCGCGCCACCTCTTCTCCGCGCAGCTTGATCCGGTAAACATACGGAGAGAGCTGCAGGTTGTCACGCACGCGCACCTTGGGCAAAATAAAACCCAGCTCGGAGGCCAGCTGGCGGCGCACGCCGGTGATGCGCTTGAGCAGGTTCTCAGCGCGCTCTTCGCCTACCAGCGGTATCAGGCCGTAGCCAATCTCCAGCTCCAGCGCGTCCACGGACAGCAGCTGTGACACATCATCTGCAGATGGCGCAGTGGCCGCCGCTGCCAATGCCGGCAGCTCCGGCCCGGCTTGCTGCTGGCGCCACACAAAGAATGTGAGGCCGCTCAGCGAACCGCCGACTGCCAGGAAAGCCATGGTTGGAAACCCTGGCAGAAATGCGAGACCCAGCACCACCGTCGAGGCAATCGCCAGCGCCTGAATGTTGCCCAGCTGGCTGCCCAAGTCAGAGCTAAATCCGTCATCAGAATTGGCCCGGCTTACCAGCAGCGCGGCGGCGGTGGAAATAAGCAGCGCCGGAATTTGAATGATGAGGCCGGCGCCAACTGTGACCAGTGTGTAGCTGCGCAGCGATTCAAGCAGGCTGAGCCCGCCCTGAAAAACGCCCATCAAAAAGCCGCCAATGATGTTGATGGCCACAATCAGGATCGCCGCAATCGCATCACCGCGCACAAACTTGCTGGCACCGTCCATCGCGCCGTAGAAGTCCGCTTCGCGCTGCAGTGCGCGGCGGCGGCGGCGCGCCTCCGGCTCGGTGATCACGCCGGCACCCATGTCGGCGTCAATCGTCATCTGCTTGCCGGGCATCGCATCCAAGGTAAAGCGCGCGGCCACTTCTGCCACGCGGCCGGCACCGTTTGTAATCACCACAAATTGAATGACAAGCAGCGTCAGGAAAATGACAATGCCCACCACATAGCTGCCGCCCAGCACCAGGCTGCCCACGGTTGCCACCACCCGCCCGGCATCTGCCGAAAGCAAAATGCTGCGCGCCAGCGCAATGTTCACGCTGAGGCGGAAGAGCGTGATCAGCAGCAAGATCGCCGGAAACACGGAGAACTCCATCGGCTGCTGCACATACACCGAGATGAGAATGATGCCCACCGAAACCGCCAGGTTCAGCGCAATCAGCACATCCAGCGCCAGCGCCGGCAGCGGCACAATCATCACCATCACGGTGACAAGCAGCACAATTGCAACGCCCGCATCCTTGGACCCAAAGAGGGCGCGCAGAATGGGCGGTGCCGAGCGGGCGGCGCTGGCGAATGTCATGCGCGCACCCGCGGCTTGATGCTAAACACAAAGGCCAGCACCTCGGCCACTGCCTGGTACAAGTCTGCCGGCACAACGTGGTTGATCTCCACGCTGGAATAAAGCGTGCGCGCCAGCGGAATGTTTTGCACCACGGGCACGCTGTGCTCGCGCGCCAGCTCCACAATGCGCTCGGCCACCAGCCGCGCACCCTTGGCAACCACAATTGGCGCAGCTGCCACGCTGCGGTCATACTGCAGCGCCACCGCCAGCTGCACCGGGTTCACAATCACCACATCCGCGGTGGCCACGCGCTTCAGCATGCGCTGGCGGCGCAGCGCCATCTGGCGGGCGCGGATGCGCTGCTTAATCTTTGGATCGCCTTCAGACCGGCGTGCCTCATCTTTTGCCTCGGAGCGCGACATGCGCAGCCCGTCAAACCACTGCTTGTAACGGTACGCAAAATCTGCCCCGGCCAGAAACAAATAGGCCAGCGCCACGCGCACAGCCAGCACGCCCATGGTTTCAAAAATGAGCGTCACAGCGTCAGCGAATCCCGCCTGCACCAAATCCAAAAACTGCGGCATGCGCGGCACAATCGTCCAGTACGCAATGGCGCTGATGATCACCACCTTAACCATTGCCTTGCCCAGTTCGGCAATACTCTGCCCGGAAAACAAACGCTGAATTCCGGTGAGGGGATTGATGCGCTTGAAATCCACTTTGGGCGGCTGTACCAGGCCGCGCGTCTGCACCAGGCTCGCTGCCACGCCGGCCACCATCATCCACAGCACAAACGGGCCCAGCGGCGCAGCCCTGCCCAGCGCATGCTTCACCACATCGCCCAAAGTAGCGGTTGTAAAGTGGTCCGTGGTGCCCAGCCCCAGATTTCCAAAACTGTCGCGCACCAATCCGGCCAGCCCGTTCAATACATTGCGCAACAGCGGCACCAGCACCCAGAAGCCCACCAGCATCGAGACTGCAATGTTGATTTCATTGCTGCGCGCAATATTGCCTTCGCCGCGCGCGTCTTCCAGCTTCTTGGCGCTGGGTGGCAGCGGCTTGTCGAGATCGCTCATTGTGCCTGCACCAGTTCCAGCATGTGGCGCGCCGTGTCATTGAACATGTTGTGCAGCACCGGCAGCAGCAGCGGCAGCAGCGCCGTCACGCCCAGCAGCCCGATTGCAATCTTGAGCGGCAGGCTCAAAAAGAACACCTGGATTTGCGGAGCGGTTTTGGCCAGCAGGCCCATGGCCACATCCACGGCCAGAATGGTCGCCACAATCGGCAGCGCAATCTGCACCCCGCTCAGCCACATGCCCAGCGTCAGGCGCACCAGCCCTTCCTTTACGCCCGCGCCCATGATGAATGTGCCCAGTGGCACCAGCTCAAACAAACGCGCAATAGCCACAATCAGTTGATGGTGGCCGTTGACGATGAGAAACACAGTAGTTGAGAAAAGCAGGATGAGCTGGTCCAGCGGGCTGCCCTGCATATTGGTCAGTGGGTTTACAAATTGCGCCGCACTAAACCCGGCCAGCGTGCCAATCAAATTTGCGCCAATGGAGAGCGCTGCGAAGGTGGTGCGCACAACGAAGCCCGCCAGCAGCCCGGTCAGCAGCTCCATGGCCACCAGCACCAGATAACCACCCAGCAGCATGGGCTCGCCGGCTGCGGCGCGCGGCACCAGCGGCACAATCACCAGCGTAATCAAAAGGCCGGCGGCCAGGCGCACGCGCACAGGCACCGCAGCGCTGCCCAGCACCGGCACACCGCTTAGGATGGCCAGCGTGCGCGTGGCGCTCAGCACAAAAAGCTGAAACTGTGCGACTGAAATAATCATGCTGCGGGCTTCGGCTAGTGCACCATTGAGGGCAGCAGGTTAAACATGTGGACCATGAAGGCCACCAGTTTTTGCATTACCCATGAGCCGGTGAAGGCCAGCGTCACACCCACCGCCAGAATTTTTGGCACAAAGGTGAGCGATTGCTCTGTGATTTGCGTGGCTGCCTGCAGCACACTCACCACCAGGCCCACCAGCATCGACACCAAAAGCATCGGCCCGACGACCAGCAGCGTCACCCGCATGGCCTCCTGCGACACGTTGATCACCACGCTTTCAGTCATTAGCGCCCCACCCGCCCGCGGCTGGCAGCTGGCAGGCACTGCTGCGATATGCGGCCGGCTTGCTCAAAAGCTTTTCACCAAAGACTCAACCAGCAGACTCCAGCCGTCTGCCATCACAAACAGCAGCAGCTTGAGCGGCAGCGAAACCAGCATCGGCGGCAAAAACATCATGCCCAGCGAAAGCAGCGTCGATGTCACCACCAGGTCGATCACCAGAAATGGAATGAAAATTAGAAAGCCCATCTGGAAGGCAGTCTTCAACTCGCTGATCACAAATGCCGGCAGCAAACTGGAGAGCGGGATGTCCTCCAGCGTGTCGGGCTGCGTGGTCTTGGCCAGCTGCATGAAGAGCGCAATATCTGCCGGGCGGGTTTGCTTGAACATGAAGCCGCGCAGCGGCTCCAGCCCGCGCGTGATAGCCACCGGCTGCGCAAGCTTGCCCGCAAGATAGGGCTGCAGCGCATTTTCATTTATGTCATTGAAGACGGGCGCCATCACATAGAACGTGAGCAGCATGCCGAGGCCCGTTATCACCTGGTTGGGCGGCAGCTGCTGCGTGCCGAGCGCGGTGCGCGCCAGCGAGAGCACAATCACAATCCGCGTGAAGGCCGTCATCAGCAGCAGCACGGCCGGCGCCACGCTGAGCACAGTAAACAGAACCAGCAATTGCACTCCCGTGCCCACCTGCTCCGGCTGGCTGCCCTGGCCGGCAATGTTGAAGGAAACGCCGGGCACACTCAGCTCAGGTTTTTCGCCGGCGCCCATGCCCACGCACGAGCACAGCAGCACGGCCGCGCCCAACAACAGCGGCAGCTGGCGGGCACGCGGCCATAACTTCCCGGGGGACGCGCGCAGCGCACGCAGATTAAATAAAAACTGACGAAGCATATGCCTCGTCAGTTTAGGCGCGCACCGCTGTGCCGCCGGTAAAGCTCGCGTGAAGCGCCGCTAAAACACTGGTAAACGAGCGGCGCCTAGTTCTCCTGGTTGATGCGCGCAGCGGCGTGCTGCAAATGGCTGATGAACGCCGGCGCAGCGTCGGCCGCAGCCGGTGCCGGGCTGCCCAGCTCGGCCAGCAGCGCCACCTGCCCGTCACTGGCGCCCAGCAGCAACTGCCGGTTGCCCACCCGCACCAGGTGCAGCACTTGCTTGGGGGACAGGCGCAGCGTTTCTACAATGCCCAGCTGCCGGTCAGTGATCGACGCCACCTGGGTCTGCCAGCGGCGCAGGCCAATAAGCACAAGGTAAAGGCACGCCAGTACCGCCAGCGTGTTGCCCGCCATCCTGAACGCCAGCATGCCCAGCGAAGCGTCGCGCGTGCTGCCACCGGTAAACGCCAGCAGCAGCGCAGCCAGCAGCACCACGCCCGCCAGCCCACCCGCCAGCAGCCGCCCGCGCTTGTCGTCGCGCAAAAACTGCAGTGCGCTGGCGACGGTCATCGTGCGCCGCCAATCATCGCAGTCGCGCCCGCCATAATTTCAGTCAGGCGAATGCCAAACTTGTCGGCAATAATCACAACTTCGCCGCGCGCCACGAGGCGCTCGTTGATGCGCACATCCACCGCTTCGCCCGCCACCCGGTCCAGCTCCACCACTGAGCCCGGCTGCAGGGCAAGCACCTCGCGCACCTGCATGGATGTGCGCCCCAGCTCCACCGTAACTTCCAGCGGAATGGTAGCCAGCACGCCCAAGTCCATGCCAGAATCTGAGTCAGCACCCGGCAGCACTTCGGTTTCCAACGGCTGGAACTCCGCCGGTGAAACCGCAAAAGAATTAGTGCCCAGCGCGTCAAAGTCCAGCACCGGCTCATCGTAGGCCGCAGGCGCGGCACTTTCTGCCGGAGCTTCGGCTACTGCCTCGGCGGCGCCGGCATCCGGCGCAGCCTCCTCCGTAATTGGGTCAGTTGTGTCAGCCATATTGAAAACCTCTAATATTCAACAATCACCCGATCCAGAATTTTCGCGGCGTACTTCTTTTGGTGTACGCCCGGCTCAACCTTATAGCCGATGCCTTCCTTCGGCCCGCCGCCGACCCACAGCTCATAAGGCGTTCCCACGCTTCTTTCCAGCTCCAGCACATCACCCACCCGCAAGGAGCGCACCTCGCCGAAAGTCATTCTCATATTTCCCACCACGAGGCGCGCCTCCAATGATGCGCGTTGAATGAAGTCCTCGAGCGCCACGCGCATTTCTGCGGGCTGCGAAGATTCCTCTTTTACTTCCCCCAGCCAAGCCGACGGCGAGACATCGTCGGCAATATCCTTGACCATGGAATACGGCATATAAATCACCATAGTGCCTGGCAGGCCGCCAACCACTAATTCAAAACTGGTGCCCACCGACCAGCGATTTGCGAGCAGCATGTTGACCCAGTTCTTGTTGCTGGTGGATTCAAGAAAGCGCGGCTCCAATTCGTGGATCGGTTTCCACGCGGCGGCAAGGTGCGGAATCAGATACTCCCACACACCGCGCATGACGACGGCGCTCAGGTCGGTCAGCGTCACCACTTCAATGTTCTCGGGAGGCGTGCCACCCAGCAGCCGCTCGGCCATGGAGAGGCAGGTTTGCTGGTCAAACAGCGCAATAATCCGGTCCGGCAGCGGGTCCAATGCCAAAATAAAAAACTGGGTGTGGTCGGGCACGCCCTCGACATGCTCTTCAAATTTGGTCTGCGACTGGCCGACAACTTTGCAGCGCACATCAGTGGAGAGATAGCTGGGCAGGTTGTTGCGGATGCGGTCTGCGAAGTCTTCATGCACCAGCTCAATTGCCCGCATCTGGTCCCGGGTAAAACGCTCCGGAGACCTGAAGTCGTATATTCGCGCGTCGCTGGCTGCTGCTTTTGCGGTTGGCGCTGGCTTTGCCTTGGTGCCCGCATTCAGCAATGCCGTAATTTCGGCTTCAGATAACATGGTCTTTACTGAACCACAAACTCATTGAAGTACACGTACATCACCAGTTGCGTGGGCAGCAGCTGGTTAATGCGATTGATGATTTCCTGGCGCAGGCCCTCTTTGCCCTCCAGTGTGTACACCTGCTCGAACGATTTACTGGAGATGATCGAGATCACAAGATCCTCGATCACGGGCTGCTTGGAGCCCATCTCAGTTTCGAACAACGCCTGCAGCTCAGCGCGCTGTTCGTTTGCCATGCTGTACCAAGCGGTGTCGTGCGGCGCAAACTCCAGCACGATGCCAACCTTGAGGTAGCGCCGGCCGCCTGGATCAGCAAGGTTGATGACCTTGGTGCCAACATCAAACAGCACGCCCTCGCCGGGAACCGGCAGGGCCGGCGGCACCGGCGGCGAGTTCATATCTATTTTTGGTGCGGCAGCGGCTGCTGCAATTGGATTGCCATGCTCATCCACCGCCGCCTCCACTGGATTGCCATGCTCATCCACCGCCGCTGCAGGAGCCTCTACTGGATTGCCATGCTCATCCACCGCCGCTGCGGGTGCCTCCACTGGGTTGCCATGCTCATCCACCGCGCCGGCTTCTGCAGGCGCAGCCGCAGCGGGCGCAGCAGCTGCCGGCCGCAACAACAAAATCACAATTACAGCCGCCATCCCCAAGAACACCAACCCGCCCACCGCACCGCCAATGATCAGCAGCAGGTTGCGTTTCTTTGGGGGTGCTTCGCCTTCGCCTTCGGCCGCGGGGGCAGCTGGCTTTGCCTCTTTTTTGGTCATGTCTGGTTCCTTTGAATACGCAGGTGCATTTTGGCTGCGCTAATGTCCACTGGGCGGCGGTGGTGGTGGCGGCGGCGGAGCTGCCGCCGGCGGCGCAGCGCCTTCCGCGCCGGCATCGCCGCCGCTGTCCTGCAGCGGGTTGACCCCGCCTTTTGGTTGCGCCAACTCGTTCACTATCAGTATTTCCACACGGCGGTTAAGTGCCACGCTCTCCGGGCTGTCATTCGGTTTCAACGGCGAGAACTCTGCGCGCGCCTGTGCCTGCAGGCGTGCCGGATTCACGCCGCCATCGTCCACCAGATAGCGCACAATCGCCACCGCCCGCGCCATGCTCAGGTCCCAGTTGGTGGGATAACGCGGGTCTGTGGGCGCTGCGGGATCCGTGTGCCCCACAATCCGCACTTCATTTGGCACGCTGTTGATGAACTCAGCCAGCTGCTTGAGCGCGTCGAGCGTGGTGGGCACAATCTCAGCACTGTTTTCCCGGAACAGCAGTTTGTCATTAAAGGTCAACAGGGTGCCTTCAACCATTTGGTCAGCCTTGATCTGCCCCTCAAGCCCGGATTCTTTAAGTTGCTGGGTCAAATCGTCAGCAGCATCAAACACAGCGGCCACCTTCGGTGGGAACTTATCAAGCACAATTGCAGCCGGCTGGCCGGCGCCCAGTGGCATAGCGCCACTGATGCTGACTTCCACTTTCTGCTTCACCTCAATGCCGCCAATCACACTTTGCAAAACTGCGGCGAGCTGCTCCATCTTCGACACGTTCACCACTGCGAGGGCATACATCACCACAAAAAAAACAAACAGCAGCGTCATGAAGTCCGCAAAGCTCACTAGCCACGCGTCGCCGGCGCCGCCATGCGAGGCGGAGGAGGAGGATGAAGAAGAAGAAGCCATGACAGGAACGGCAGCCGGCGCCCTAGGGCAGCTCCGGTATCTTTTCTATGGAGCCCACCGCCCCAACAGACATGGTGGCCTTTTTTTCCACAGGGTTAATAACAATGATCTCACTGCGCCGGTTCTTCTTCATGTGCTCTTCGGTGTCATTTGGAAAAAGCGGCCGGAATTCAGCCTGCGCCACCGCTACCAGGCGCTTGGGCTGGATGGACCCCATGTCCACGAACCAGCGCACGATGGTTACTGCGCGCGCACCCGACAATTCCCAGTTTGTAGCAAATTGCGCAGGGTCTGTGGCCGAAGAATCCGTGTGGCCAATCACGCGCACTTCTTTCTCGCTGTTTTGCAAAAACTCCAGCATGGTTTGGAGCGCCTCAACAGCCGACGGCTCAAACTCCGCCGTACCGGGCTTGAACAGCAGTTTGTCATTAAATGCCACAAGCGTGCTCTCCACGTTTGCCTGCAGCGAAACATCGCCACTAACACCGGCTTCACGCAGCTGCGCCGCCATGTCGGTAAGCATATCCACCGTCTCCGGCGGCCGCGGCGGCAGCTCTGCAATAATTATTGGCACCGGGTCGCCCTTGTCGAGCGCACCACCGAGGCTGATTGAAGGCGAAACAACCTCCAGCGACTTGAGGCCGGCAACCGCGCGCGCCAGGTTTTCAACCACCGTTTTTAGCTTGGCGGTGTTGGTGGCCGCCATGGAGTAAAGCACCACAAAAAAAACGAACAGCAGCGTAATGAAGTCCGAATAGCTGATGAGCCAGTTGCCACCGCGCGGGCTGGGCACCAGCTGCAGATGCGCTGCGGGTGAAAGCCGGCGCAACGCTGGCAAGCGCAGGCGCCGCCCGTCTAAA
>QWRL01000090.1 GCA_003670425.1 Chloroflexota bacterium | reverse complement strand
TCGGTTTTCATAGGCGTCTAGTCTTTTTTACAGGTCATTTCTACTGGATTTACAAGAACAAAACTATCAATGGGGCAGCGCCACTCGGTTGGGAAGTTGCTGATCCGAGTTGAAATGCCCCAGCTAAAGTATGCCTGCCAGACAACGAATGTAGTGGCGAAAGCGATGGCTCCCCATCTAAAGAGCGGCCGATCGAACAGGGAAAATCGAAGTGATATTTGCAGCAGCCAAAACACCCAAAGACCAAAACCAATGTACATTGCTGGCTGAAAATGACGCATCCACATGGTTGGATGGAGCATAAACCACCAGTATGTGTAAGCGAGAACCATCACGCTGAGCGCACCTGACGCCAAAGTTGTAAAGGCGCGCCGGTCGGCAGGGCGCTGTGAGGCGAGGCCTGCCAGAGTGATGACTACAGACCCAAGCGAGAGCGCAACCACTTTTAATTTGGTCCCAAATGTAATAAATGACTGCGACCATTCAAGATGTGGATCATTGAGCCGTGAAATCAGATGAGAGAGAGAGAGCGGGTTATCAGAGGCGACCAGCAGAGTGCTCGGATGCATTGTGATGGCTTGCCCGCCACCTTGCCCGAGCCCTATGAGGCCAATAGTGGTGAACAGCCATCGCGCAGCCTCTGCTATCCCGAATAGCGCAGTGCAGACGAGCAACCACGCAACTAATGGCAGCAGGAATGCAAGCATTAGAGTAGCGAGTCGCTGCGCTTTTACCAGAATGGGCTTTGAAATCGTCAGTGCACTTACAAAGGTTAGCAACAATGGCACAGGCAACAACATCAGCCGTGTATGCCAAGCTGCTATCCCCCAACAGATTGCTGCCAAATGCGGTCGGCGGGCGGATGCAATCAGTCCTAGGCCAACCCAAAGTGTGCCGGGAAGCTCTCCTAGGTTATAAGTAAACCCGAGCCAGTACGGCAAAGCGAAGGGAGTTGTAACTGTGGCGCTCCAGATTAAGCTTGAGCCGAATAGCGCGGGAAGTAATCCAATCGACCAGCGCTGAAAAAGAAGGATACCGATTAGCACTGCGGTGAGAGCATCTATAGCAGAGACGGCTGTGCGGCTGTACAGTAGGTCTCCCCCTAAACTAAAAACTGCCCCGCCGATACCACTGCCAGCAATTCCAGACCCGTGCACCCAAGCACCGAGTTGGGTCATCCTACCTACTCCATCCCCAAACGCCTCAAAGAAATGGGCGTAATCCTTGATAAAAATAATCTCATCAACAAACGGTTTTTCTGAATAAATCGACCGGTAAACAATTCGGGCTGAGTTGACGGTTAGCAAAATGATGCCGGCTACCATTAGCCAGTTCGTGAGTTGGTGGTTGAAGCGGGATTCTTTTGTGTTATCTACCTGCGCTGCTTGCGGGCTTAGCCATCTTGTGAGTGTGCTCATTGGATACTCCTAAAAGTTACAAATGTCTCCGTGCACTTCTGCAGTAGAGACGACCAATCCCCCACAGTGCGCGGATCTAGCAGCAGTTGACCTTCTTGCACGCGGGCGATGATACCGTGAGTGCGCAGGCGAGCCGCTTGTGCCGCGGCGCCGCGGTGGCGCACCGCCACCAGCTTGGTGGGCAGCGTCTCGCCGGGCAGGCTGCCGCCACCCACAGTGGACTGGCCATCGATGACCGCCGCATCCAGGCCGGTTTGCCTTAGCGCGCTGCTTAATTCTTGTGCGCGCGCTTCAATCTCGGCTAGCGGCATACTGATCATGCGCCACACCGGGATTGCGGTGGGAGCTTCAGCGTGCAAGTAGTGCAGCAAGGTTGCGCTGAGGGCTGCCAGGCATAGTTTGTCTGCGCGCAGTGCGCGTACCAAGGGGTGCTTGGCCAGTTTTTGGATTGTTGCAGCGCGCCCCACGATGATGCCGCACTGCGGGCCGCCAAGTAGCTTGTCGCCGCTGAAGCACACTGCATCACAGCCAGCCGCAACGCTTTCCTGCACCATTGGTTCGTGCGCCAAGCCAAAGCGCGTGGTGTCCAGCAGCGCGCCACTGCCCAGGCAGTCCACCACGGGCACGCTATGTGCTGCGCCCAGTGCCGTCAGCTCGCTGATGCCGGGCTCCGTGGCAAAGCCCTCAATGCGAAAATTGCTGTGATGCACGCGCAGCAGCAGCGCTGCCTTCAGCTTTGGGTCGCCGATGGCGCTGGCATAGTCGTGGGCGTGCGTGCGGTTGGTGGTGCCCACCTCCACCAGGCGTGCGCCAGATTGCATCATTACATCCGGGATGCGGAAGCCGCCGCCAATTTCCACCAGCTGGCCGCGCGAGATCACCACTCCCTTGCCTTTGGCAAGGCCGGTGAGTGCCAGCAATAGCGCAGCAGCGCAGTTGTTGACCACCAGCGCATCCTCGGCGCCTGTTAGCTGGCGCAGCAGTTGCGCCGGATGCACGTTGCGTGAGCCGCGTTTTCCGGTGCGCGGGTCGTATTCCAGCGTGCAGTAGTCATCCGCCACTGCGAGCATGGCAGCTTGTGCGGCTTTGGAGAGCGGCGCGCGTCCCAAGTTGGTATGAATGATGACGCCGGTTGCATTCGTAACCGAATGCAGCGTTGGCGCTGCTTGCTGCGCCAGTTGCAGTGAAATGGCTTCCAGCAGTTCGGCTGTGCCGCCCGGCCCGTTTGTGCCGGCAGCCTCGCGCAGAGTGGCGCGCTGCGCATCAAGCACTGTGCGCGCAGCCGCCAGCGTCAGCGGGCGCCCGTAGCGCGCTTGAAGTTCCACCGCTTGCGGACTTTGCAGCAAAGTCTCAACGGCTGGCAGCGCCCGGCGCGCATCAGCGGCCACTATCGGGGTCCCAGCGGCTGCGTTCACGCACTTCCAGCAGCCATTCAATGAAAATAAAGATGGCCGCTAGCAGCGCGGCAATTTCCCACGTGAGCGTACGCGCAATTTGCAGCCAGGCGCACACTGCGCCCAGCAGCGCGGGCCACAGCGCGCGCCGCAACAACACATGTGCCGGCGCCGGTGCGCGCCCAAAGCGCCGGTTGAGGTGGCGCACAATCGGCACCAGCGTGCCGGTCAGCGCGCTCAAGCCCAGCATGAAGAACAGCCAGCGTGCATCGGCGGTGGGCACGGTGAACAGCCACAGCAGCAATACGCCGAGCCAGCCGACAACCGCAAGCACCGCGCCTGCAAGGTCCAGCCCCAGCAGCATGTCCGGCTTTTTTTCTGGTTGCATTAGGCACGATTATAACTTGGGCATGCGGCCGTTCATGCACTTCGGCAATCGTCGGGCGCATAAGTATAATGAAAGAAGCCTGCCCTTTTGCGGCAGCGTTGTTCCATGTCTCTCCTTACATTTAGTGCGCTTGGCAAATCGTTTGGTGCTGCGGATATATTCGCCGGACTGAGCGGCGCAGTGCCGGCGGGCGCCCGGATTGCGCTGGTGGGAGCCAACGGCAGCGGCAAGACCACCCTGCTGCGCATTCTGGCGGGCGAAGACAATCCGGACCAGGGCGGCGTGCATCGCGCGCGGGCTGTGCGGCTGGGGTACCTGCCGCAAGTGGTGCCGCAAACTGCAGCAGCGCATACTTTGTGGGAGGAGATGTGCACGGCGTTTTCTGCGCTGCTGGCGCAGCAAGCTGAGCTGCGCAGCCTGGAAGAGGCGATGGCTGCGCCCGCGCAGCGGGCCAATGCGCTGGAACGCTACGGCGTGCTGCAGCACGAGTTTGAAGAAAGCGGCGGTTACACCTACGAGGCGCAAATCCGGCAGACGCTGCAAGGGCTGGGTTTTTCTGCTGCGCATCATTCGCTGCCGCTTGCCCAGCTTTCGGGCGGGCAGCGCACACGCGCACTGATGGGGCGCCTGCTGCTGGAGCGGCCGGACCTGCTGCTGCTTGACGAGCCCACCAACCATTTAGACATCAGCGGTGTGGAGTGGCTGGAGGGTTGGCTGCGCTCCTGGAGCGGCGCGGTGCTGATTGTTTCGCATGATCGCTACTTTCTGGACGAGACCGCGCAGCTGATTTGGGAGCTGCAACCCGGCCGACTGGAGAGCTACCCGGGCAACTACAGCGCGTACGCAAATCAACGCGCGGAACGCCACCTGCGGCAGGAGACAGAGTTTGAAGCGCAGCAGGCGCAGATTGCGCGCGAGCAGGACTACATCCGGCGCAACATTGCCGGGCAGAACACCAAGCAGGCACAGGGGCGCCGGCGTCGGCTGGACCGGCTGCTCTCCGGCACGCACGAGAATGACCGGTTGGTGGACCGGGTGACAACGCGCAAGCAGCTGCGCATCAACCTGACCGGCAATAAGCGCTCGGGTGACCGCGTACTGGAGACCGCTGACCTGCGCGTGGGCCATGCCGATGACCAGCGGGTGCTGCTGGCCGTGCCGGACTTGCTGCTGTGGCGCGGTGAAGTGGCAGCGCTCATCGGGCCAAATGGCGTTGGCAAAACAACATTGCTAAAGATGCTGCTGGGCGAATTGCCGCCGCTGGGCGGCTCGATCCGGTTGGGCGCAAGTTTGCAAGTGGGATATTTTGCGCAAGCGCATGAGGGATTGCGCAATGAGATGAGCGTGCTGGAAGAACTGCAGGACACAAAATATATGCCGGAGGGGCAGGCGCGCGATTATCTGGCGCAGTTCCTTTTTCCGCGCGATGATGTATACAAGCCGGTGGCGGTGCTTTCCGGCGGCGAGCGCGGCCGGCTGGCACTTGCCAAGCTATCATTGCAAGGTGCAAACTTTCTGCTGCTTGATGAGCCCACCAACCACCTTGATATTCCCGCCCAGGAAGTTTTGGAAGCTGTGCTCTCCAATTTTGCCGGCACTATTTTGCTTGTGTCGCATGACCGCTACTTGATAGAGAAGCTGGCAACGCAGGTATGGCTGGCCGAGAACGGAATCTTGCAAGTGTTTAACGGGCCGTACCATGAGTTTGCTGCGCTGCGCCGGGCGGGCGCGCTGCCAGCTCCGGTGGCAGCCGCTGTTGTGCCGCGCGCAGTGCGCGCCCCCGCCAAGCCGCGCAAGCAGCCAGACAAGGCTGCCCGCAAGAAGGCCGAGCAGGTGTCTGCGCTGGAGCAGTCGATTGCGCTGCTTGAGCAGCATGCGCTGGAGCTGGCAGCCGGCCTGGAGCGGGCTGGCGTGGCGCAGGATGTGCCCGGCTTGCAGCGTCTGGGCCGGGAGTACGAGCAGCTGCAACATCAGCTCTCCAGCAAGCTGGACGAGTGGACGGCGCTGAATTGAAACGCGCCTGCTGTTTTAAGCAGCGCGGCAAATTTCAGATTTAATTGCTGATGCGCCATCTGTTAAATTTATTCTCGTGGCTTGTGCGCCGCTCTCACGGTGATTTAAAGCAGCGCAGTGCGCCACAGCCGGCGCGCCAAACCCGCCTGGATTCTCCAAAATCACCACATAGGCCGGCGCCTCCGCCGGACCAAAAGCCGTTGTCAGTTTTGGCTGCGGGCGCGCTTGTTGGTTTTTTTCTGCTTGCCGTTGGCGCATCAAGTGCCCTGATTTATTCGACGGTGCGGGATTGGGTGGCCAGCGGCGCCGTGCCCGGCCTTGGCGCACTTGCGCTCCAAGGTTCAGCAGCTGCGGCGGCAGTTGCTGAAACGCAGGAGGCAGGCGGTGCGGCCAGTGCCGGCGAAACCGGAAAGTATTTGTGGAACAGCAGCGAGCGAGTCACCGTGCTTGTGATGGGCATCGATCAGCGTACCGGCGTTGAGGTAGACACCGCTTATCGCACAGACACGATGATGCTGGTGACGCTTGATCCGCTGGGCAAAAAGGCGGGCATGCTTTCGATTCCGCGCGACTTGTATGTGCAAATCCCGGGCTTTGCAGGGCGCGACCGCATCAACACCGCCAACTTTAAAGGCGATGTGCAAAAACTGCCGGGCGGTGGCCCGGCGCTGGCGATGCAAACTGTGACTGCAAACCTGGGGATTGCCACGGACTATTACCTGCGCATCAACTTCACGGCGTTTGAGACTTTTATTGATGAGATGGGTGGCATCGATGTGGATGTGCCAATTGAGTTGGATGACCCCACGTATCCGGATTGCTGCTATGGCTATGACCCGTTTTACATTGCGGCCGGGCGCCAGCTACTCGATGGCAAAACTGCCTTGAAGTATGCGCGCACGCGCAAGACCAATGGCGGCGATTTTGACCGCGCGGCCCGCCAGCAGCAGGTGCTGCTGGCGGTGCGCGACAAGCTGTTTGACCTGAACTTTATGCCGCAGCTATTGCTGCGTGCGCCTGCGCTTTACCGCACGCTTTCCGGCAGCCTTGCCACCAACCTCTCGCTTGACCAACTGGTGGGGCTGGCGCTGCTGGCGCAGAGCATCGAGCGCAAGAACATTCAATCTTCAGTGATAGACGGCAAATATATCCTGAAGGAATTTGTAACCATGGATGGCCAGCAGGTGGTGGCGCTGGATGAGCAGCGCTTTAGCGCATTGCGCACGGAAATGTTTTACACGCCCGGCCCGGTGCCTTCTGCCACACTGGATGTGGAGCGGCAGGCGAAGGAGGAGAAGGCCACAATCGAAGTGCTGAACGGTGCAGCACAGGCGGGCATTGCCCAGAAAACTGCTGATTATCTGAAGGCTGCCGGCTTCAACGTGGTAAGCGTTGGCAATGCAGAGCGCTACAACTACGACACCACTATCATCTACGATTACTCTGGCCATTACTACACAACGCGCTGGCTGTCAGAAACATTTAAGGTGCCGGCGCAGGGCATTGTGGCCTTGCGCGACCCTAACAGCACGGTGGATGTGCGCTTGATAGTGGGCGGAGACTTTACGCTGCCGTAGGGCAGCGCAGTTTGCGCCGCGCTGCCGCGTGGACACCCTAGAAGGCGTTGTAGAGCGCCTTACATACCGCAACGCCGAAAACGACTACACCGTGCTGCGGCTGCGCATTACCGGTGCAGCAGGCGTGGAAATGGTGACGGTGGTGGGTAATCTACCGGATCTAAAGCCCGGCGCGAATCTGCGCCTTGCTGGCGCGTGGAGCAGCCACCCGGAACACGGCCGGCAGTTTCGCGCGCAGAACTGCGCGGTGCTGCCGCCGGCCACGTTGGAAGGCATCCGCCGCTATCTTGGCTCTGGACTCGTTAAAGGCATTGGCCCAAAAACTGCCGAGCGCATTGTGCAGCACTTTGGCATGCACACGCTGCAAATCATTGAGCAGGATGCCCGGCGCCTGAGCGAGGTGCCGGGCCTTGGCATGCAGCGCGCAGCCCTGATTGCGGACGCCTGGAACGAGCAGCGCGCGGAAAAGCACCTGATGATTTTTCTGCAGGGGCACGGCCTGAGCACCGCTCTGGCGCTGAAGGTGCACCGCCAGTACGGTAACGACGCGCTGCAAGTGGTGCAGCAGGATCCGTACCGGCTGGCGCGCGACATTTGGGGCATTGGCTTTAAGACGGCGGACAATCTGGCGCAGGCGCTGGGCCTGCCGCTGGATGCGCCGGCGCGCATCGGGGCCGGCATTGCGTTTTGCCTGCATGAGAGCGCCGGCAACGGCCATGTGTATTGCCCGGAAAGCGAGCTGGTGCTGCAGGCGGTGCAACTGTTGGGAATTGAAGCTGCGGTGGTGGCACCGGTGCTGGCGCGCCTCGCAAACGGCGACCCGCTGTTTGCAGAGCAGCTGCCGGCGGGCGGGCCGCAGCCGGGCGGCGCAAGTGCTGAGCGCGCCATCTATCTTGCGCAGCTTTACCGGGCGGAGGTCGGTGTGGCGCAGTGTGTGCAGCGTTTGCTGCAAACAAAAGCATCCAGCCTGAATGCCGTGCGCCAGCAGCCGCTGGCCATGCAAAGTTTTGCAATGCAAGCCGGCATTGAAGTGTCCGCAGAGCAGGCCGCCGCCGTGCAGCTTGCGCTGCACAACAAAATTTCCATCATCACTGGCGGGCCCGGCACCGGCAAAACCACCTGCCTGCGCGCGCTGGTGGCGCTGCTGCTGGCGCGCGGCATGCGCGTGGCGCTGGCCAGCCCCACCGGCCGCGCTGCCAAGCGCCTGGCCGAGGCCACCGGCCTGCCCGCAAAAACAATTCACCGCCTTTTGGGATTCCAGCCTGCCGCGGGTTTTTTGCATAACGAGCACAACCCGCTGGTGCTGGATTTGTTGATTGTGGATGAGGCCAGCATGCTGGACTTGCTGCTGACCCACAGCCTGCTGCGTGCGCTGCCGCCGGAGAGCCACCTGCTGCTGGTGGGAGATGTGGACCAGCTGCCCGCGGTGGGTGCGGGCGATGTGCTGCGCGACTTAATGTGCGCAGCCGGCGTGGTTGTCACGCGCCTCGCATTTATTTTCCGGCAGGCGCAGCAATCACTGATTGTCAGCAATGCGCACCGCGTGAACCAGGGCCAGGTGCCGGTTTACAACCAATCCGGCCAGGACTTTTTTATGGTGGCAGCGGACGGGCCGCAAGCTGCTGCTGATCGCGTGGTGGAGCTGGTGCAACAGCGCATCCCCAAGAAATTTAATCTGGATGCGCTGCTGGATGTGCAGGTGCTGGCGCCCATGTATCGCGGTGAAGCCGGCGTGTCCAACCTAAACCAGCGCCTGCAAGCGGCGCTCAACCCGCCGGCCGCCGGGCGCGTGGAGCGCATGATTGGCGGGCGCCTGCTGCGCAGCGGCGACAAGGTGATGCAGACGCGCAACAACTACAACAAGGAAGTGTTCAACGGCGACATGGGGCGCATCACTGCAATTGATGTGGAGAATACCTGCCTGACGGTGGAGTTTGACGCCGGCAGTGCGGCGGCACGCACTGTGAACTATGCGTGGAGCGAGGCGGACGAGTTACAGCATGCGTATGCAATCACCGTGCACAAAGCGCAGGGTGCGGAGTACCCCGCCACCGTGGTGGTGCTGCTGGCGCAGCACTACATGCTGCTGCAGCGCAATTTGCTGTACACCGCCATCACGCGCGCCAAGCAGCTGTGCGTATTGGTGGGCACGCAGCGCGCAATTCAGATGGCGGTAAAAAACGACAAGGTTGCGCAGCGCTATAGCGGACTGGCGGCGCGCTTGCAGGCGCCGCTGTGAGAGCGCGGGCCGGCAGTAGTTGCCGGTTGGGCAGCGCACGCGCCGCATTGCACGTGCGCACGCGCTGCGCTTATTTTTCTTGCATCCAGCGCCGGATGATTTCTGCAAGGGCC
>QWRL01000009.1:28838-29234 GCA_003670425.1 Chloroflexota bacterium | reverse complement strand
TGGGCGGCCATTGGCGCTGTATTGGCTGCAGTAGAGCTGGGCCGGCCAGCTGCGGTGGGCGCTGCGGAAATTGCGGATCCGCAGCCGGGGCAGGCTTTGCGCGGCGTGGTACTAATCCGCGGCACTGCGCAACAGCCGGCTTTTGATCACTATGAAGTGAGTTTTTCGTACGAGCCCAACCCCACTGCCGACTGGTTTGCAATTGAAGCTGCGGGGGCTAGCCCAGTGCAAAACGGACAGCTGGCAAGCTGGGACACCACCCAGATCGCAGACGGTGCCTACCAGTTGCGTTTGCGGGTCTTCAGCAGTGACGGCGGCGCCCCGCTCGAATTTGTAACTGCGGGCTTGGCGGCGGCCAATAGCGTGCCCCTGCCCGCCGCCACCGCCCCGTCCCCC
>QWRL01000009.1:0-28828 GCA_003670425.1 Chloroflexota bacterium | reverse complement strand
CCACCGCCGCCCCGGGCGACCCCACGACCCCCGCCCCCCGCCTCGCCCACCACGCCGCCCCCCACAGCCGCCGTATCAACCGCCCCCGCACCCGCCATCTCAACCGTCGTCTCGCCTGTCGTCTCGCCTGCCGGCAGTGCGCAATCGCCCACAAGCTCGCCCTATCTTCTGGCGTTGGGACGGGGTGCCGTGGCAGCGATTGCGGGCTTCCTCGCACTCGGAGTGTATGGCTTGCTGCGGCCGGTGGTGCGGCCGACATGGCGCCGCTTCAAGCGCAGCGTCAGCGCAGACTTGCGCCGCCCGTAAGCCCGCACGCCGGCAAGCAGCCTTGCACGCGGCCGGCATTTACGCCGCGCCAACCAGCACGCGCCTGCGCGTTTGATACACTTTGCCCAATATCTAGCGCGGACCGGGCTGGCCACAGGGCGAGCCCCTTTTGCGTTTTCAGGCAAAACTGTTGGAACGTTTTTTGATTGTGGGATTGGGGAACCCGGGCCGCGATTACGCGCAGCACCGGCACAATGCCGGCTTCATGGCCGTGAGCGCGCTGGCTGCGCGCCATGCCGCCAGCTTCACACGCAAGCAGGGTCCGGCGCTGATCACAGACTTTCGCCTCGGGCTGGTGCAAGTGGTGCTGGCCAAGCCGCAAACTTTTATGAATGAAAGCGGCGTTGCCGTGGGCCAGCTGCTGCGTTTTTATCAGCTGCCGCTGGAGCGCGTGCTGGTGGCTGCAGATGACTTGGATTTGCCGCTGGGCACCATTCGCCTGCGCGCCGAGGGCGGCGCCGGCGGCCAGCGCGGCCTGCAATCCATTCTGGATCACGCTGCATCACAACAGGTGGCGCGCCTGCGGATTGGCATTGACCGCCCGCCCGGTGTGATGGACGCGGCCGAATATGTGCTGCGGCCCTTCACTGCCGAGCAAGCCGCGCTGCTGCCGGTGGTGTTGGAGGAAGCTGCCACGGCGATGGAATGTTTTGTGCGCGACGGCATTCACGCGGCGATGAACCGCCACAACCGGGACGTGGGCTGAGCCCGCGCCGCATTTAATCATGATTCTGACCGGACTGCTGGCTGCCGTGCGCCAGCACACTGCATACGCGCAGCTGCTGGGTACGGCGGCAGCTGCCGGCACGCCGCTGCAGCTTTCGCGCGCAGCGCGCGTGCCGGTGCTGGCAACACTGGCGCAAGACCTGGCGCGCCCGCTGCTGGTGCTGGTGGCACGCAGCGACCGCGCGCTTGTGCTGCAGGAAGAACTGGAATGCTGGACGGGCAGCGCGCCACTGCTGTTCTCCGAACCCAACTCGCTGTTTTACGACCGCACGCCGCGCGGCGCGCGCGCACTGCGCCAGCGCATGGGCTGCCTGGCGGCGTGCAGCGCGCCCGCCGCCGGCACCCAAGCCAGCCGCATCATCATTGCATCCGCCCGAGCGCTGCTGACGCGCACGCTGCCACCGGCGGACTTTGCAGCGCACTTGCATGTTCTGCAAGCCGGCGGCAATCTGCCGCTGAACCAAATGCTGGCCAGCTGGCTGGCTGCCGGTTACTCACAAGAGACGGTGGTGGTGGAGCCCGGCCAGTTTTGCCGGCGCGGCGGCATCATCGACATCTGGCCCATCACCAGACTGCAGCCGGTGCGCATTGAACTGTTTGGCGATGAGATTGAGCGCATGCGCGAGTTTGAGCCGGGGACGCAGCGCTCCGCAGATTTGGTGGACAGCGTGAGCATTGTGCCCGCACGCGAGGCGCTGCCCGCCAACGGGCCAGAGCTGGCAGCGCGGCTGCAAGCCGCGTGGCCGGGTGCGCAAGCTGTGGCGGACACGGGTGCCAGCTCATCCATTTCAGAAGATTTGATGCGCCTGGCAGCCGGGGTGCCATTTCCAGAGCTTGAGTTTTATCTGCCTTGGCTGCATCCGGAGTCTGCCACGCTGCTGGATTACATGCCGGCGGACTGCCTGGTGGTGGCGGATGACTGGGAGGTGTTTGAAGACACGGTGCAGGAGTTTGAAGAGCAAGCGCTGGAACTGCGTGCCGAACAAATTGCGGCGCGCCAGCTGCCCAGTGACGCGCCAGCGCCGCATGTGTCGTGGTCAGACTTGCAGGATCAACTCTCCACAATGCCACTGGTGATTTTGGGCGGGCAGCAGCGCGAAGCAGCCGCCAGCGGGCTGGCTGCAGATTTTGCACCCGGCCCGCGCCTGGGCGGGCAGATCCCGCCACTGGTGGACTTGCTGCACAAGCTGCGCGCAGACGGCGACCATGTAGTCATCGTCAGCCGCCAGGCAGCCCGGTTGGCGGAGTTGTGGGGCGAGCATGCGCCGTACCATGCGCCGGTGGAGCTTGTAGATTTTGTGCCGCAGGCTGGCTCCGCATTATTTGTGCAAGGCGCGCTAGCCGAGGGATGGGTGCTGCGCTTGGAGCCGCAAACCAATGGCGCTGCGGAAAAGCGCCTGCACCTGCTGACGGACGCAGAAATATTTGGCTGGAGCCGGCCGGAGCCGCGCCAGCGCACGCTGCGCCGCACAGCAGCCGCTGCGCCCGAAAGTGCTTTTGAAGAATTTCAGCCGGGCGATTTGGTGGTGCATCTGGAGCATGGCATCGGCCAGTTCACCGAACTGGTGACGCGCACGCTGCATGAGACCGAGCGCGAGTACCTGCTGGTGGTTTATGAAAACGGCGACCACCTGTATGTGCCCATCACGCAGGCTGACCAGCTTAGCCGCTACATCGGGCCGGACGAGCGCACACCGGAGCTCTCGCGCCTGGGCTCCGCAGAGTGGGCGCGGGCACGCGACCAGGCGCGCCAGGCAGCGGAGGTGCTGGCGCAGGAGCTGCTGGATTTATACGCGCGGCGCGCCGCTGCACCGGGCTACGCGTTTTCCGCTGATGCGCGCTGGCAGCAGGAGTTGGCCGCGTCTTTTCCGTACACTGAAACCGAGGACCAGCAGCGCGCAATTGCATCCGTGACCGAAGACATGGAGCGGCCGCGCCCGATGGACCGCCTGATCTGCGGCGATGTGGGCTACGGCAAAACCGAAGTGGCACTGCGCGCGGCTTTCAAGGCAATAGCGGACAGCAAGCAGGTGGCGATACTGGTGCCCACCACGGTGCTGGCGCAGCAGCACTTTCAAACATTTCAGCGCCGGCTGGCAGCGTTCCCGGTGCGCGTGGAGATGCTCTCGCGCTTTCGCAACGCAGCGCAGCAGCGCCAGATTGTCAAAGAGCTGGCCGCCGGCACCATCGACATCATCATCGGCACCCACCGTCTGGTGCAGGCGGATGTTCAGTTCAAGGATCTCGGGCTGCTGATCATTGATGAAGAACAGCGCTTTGGCGTGACGCACAAAGAGCATCTCAAGTCCATGCGCACCACGCTGGATATTCTGACGCTGACTGCAACACCCATCCCGCGCACGCTGTACCTCAGCTTGACGGGCGTGCGCGACATCAGCACCATCAACACGCCGCCCAACGAACGCCTGCCCGTCATCACGCATGTGGGCCCGTTCAAAGAGCATGTGCTGCGCCAGGCCATCTTGCGCGAGCTGGACCGCCAGGGGCAGGTGTTCTTTGTGCACAACCGCGTGCAAACAATTCAGACGGTGCGCGCCAAGCTGGCTGCGTTGCTGCCCGAGGCGCGCCTGACGGTGGCGCACGGGCAAATGCCGGAGAAGCAGCTGGAGCAAGTGATGGCCGAGTTCATCCGCGGCGAGCACGATATACTGCTGTGCACATCCATCATCGAGAGCGGCCTGGACATCCCGAACGCCAACACGCTGATTGTGGATCGCGCCGACACGTTTGGGCTGGCGCAGTTGTACCAGCTGCGCGGCCGCGTGGGCCGCGGCGCCAACCGCGCGTACGCCTACTTCCTGCATTCCACACAAGGCCGCAAACGCATCACCGAAGATGCGCGCGAACGCCTGCAGACCATTGCCGAGCAGACGGAACTGGGCGCGGGTTACAGCATTGCAATGCGGGACCTGGAAATGCGCGGGGCCGGCGACATCCTTGGCAAACGCCAGAGCGGACACATCGCCGCAGTTGGATTTCACCTGTACACGCGCCTGCTGCGCAAAGCCGTCAACCATCTGCGGGCGAGCAGCAACGGCGATGGCCGGGAGCTGCCCAGTTGGGATCTGTCGCTGATTGCGGTCGACCTGCCGCTGGAGGTGGGCATTCCGCCCAATTACATTCCGGATCAGGCGCTGCGGGTGCGTTTGTACCGGCGGCTGGCGGAGCTAAGCACGGAGCAGAGCATTGCCGAGATGCGCGCTGAGCTGGAGGACCGGTTTGGCGCTCTGCCCGCTGCGCTGCGCAACCTGCTTTACCAGCTGCGTGTAAAGCTGCGTGCCTACGGCGCAGGCGTGGAAGCAGTGGGTACGCAAGGCGGATTGATTTCGCTGCGCAGCCGCTTTTGGGAAAGCGACGCAGCGCGCGCCACACTCACCAATGTGCTGCCCGCTGGCAGCCGCATCTCCAAGGGAAAAGTCTGGCTGCCGCGCGAGCCAGACCCGGCGCAGTGGAAGCCACTGCTCTTCACTGCGCTGGACAAACTGACAGCCGCCTTCAATCGGGCGTAGCGCCCGGGCCGCAGTGCGCTAGCGCTTGGCGCTGCGGGCTGCAGGCCGCGCAGCCGGGCGTGGTACCGGCTTGGCCAGTGGTTTCTTGGCGGGCCCGGCTTTGATTTTTGCCAGGCGTGACTTCGGCTTCGCAGGTTTTGCCTTTGGCTTGACTGACTGCGCCACAGCCTTCAGCGGCGCAGTCAGCGCCACCTTCAACACATCATCCAAATGATCGACCAGCACCAGCCGCAAATCTTTGCGTGCCTGGCGCGGCAGGTCAGCCAGATCTTTCTCGTTGCGGCGCGGGATGATCACCGTCTTCAACCCGGCGCGGCGGGCAGTGAGAATCTTCTCCTTCAAGCCGCCCACCGGCAGCACGCGCCCGCGCAAAGTAATCTCACCCGTCATACCCACGCTAAAGCGCACCTTGCGCTTGGTAAATGCGGAGATGAGCGCAGTGGCAATTGTGATGCCGGCTGACGGGCCATCTTTTGCAATGCCGCCCTCCGGCACATGCAGATGCACATCTGTCTTCTCGAACAAGCCCGCCTTGACGCCGAAGTGTGCGCTGCGCGAACGCAGATAAGCCAGCGCAGCCTGCGCCGACTCCTGCATCACCTCGCCCACCTGCCCGGTAATTTGCAGCCCGCCCTTGCCTTGCAGCAGCGCCACTTCAATCAATGTCAAGTCGCCGCCGGCCGGCGTCCAAGCCAGTCCGGTAGCCACACCCACTTCATCCTTGCGCTCGGCCTGCATGTCTAAAAACTGCGGCGGACCCAAGAGGCGCGCCAGCTGCCCCGCCTGCACAACACGCGCTGCCGGCTTCTTTTCTGCAAGGCGCCTTGCAATCTTGCGGCACACACTGGCCAGCTCGCGTTCCAGATTGCGCACGCCAGACTCGTAGGTGTACTCGCGCACCAGCGCAGTGAGCGTGGCATCCGGGAAGCTGGCTTTCTGCGCCGTCAGGCCATTCAGCTCCAGCTGGCGCGGCACAAGGTAGCGGCGCGCAATCTCCAGCTTCTCCTCTTCCGTGTAGCTGTTGAACTCAATCACCTCCAGCCGGTCTTCCAACGCAGGCAGCAGCGGCCCCAGATAGTTTGCAGTGGTGATGAACATCACCTGCGACAAGTCATACGGCAGCTCAAGAAAGTGGTCGGAGAAATTGTTGTTCTGCTCCGGGTCCAGCACCTCCAGCAGCGCGCTGGACGGGTCACCGCGGAAGTCGTTGCCCAGCTTGTCAATCTCATCCAGCATGAACAACGGATTCACGGAACCAGCCTTGCGCATGGTTTGCAGGATGCGGCCGGGCATGGCGCCGATGTAAGTGCGGCGGTGGCCGCGGATCTCGGCTTCATCACGCACGCCGCCCAGTGAGACGCGCACAAACTTGCGCCCGAGCGCCTCCGCAATTGATTTGCCGAGCGAAGTCTTGCCCGTGCCGGGCGGTCCCACAAAACACAAAATCGGCTGGCGCAACTTCTGGTTGCCCTTTGCCAGCATGCGCACTGCAATATGCTCGAGGATGCGGTCCTTGGCCTTGGGCAGGCCATAGTGGTTGGCGTCCAGAATTTTGTGCGCGCGCCGGATGTCCAGCCGGTCTGCTGTGGCGGTGCGCCATGGCAGATCCAGCAGCACATCAATGTAGTTGCGGATGATGCCAACCTCGGGCGTCATGGGCTGCATTTGCGCCATGCGTTCCAGCTCTTTGAGCGCGCGCTGCTCCACCTCTTCCGGCATGCCGGCAGCCGTAATGCGCGTGCGCAGCTCGCCCTGCTCCTGCAGCCACGGGTCGCCCTCGCCAAGCTCGCCATGAATGGTCTTGAGCTGCTCGCGCAAATACATCTCGCGCTGCCCGCGGTCCATGGTGTGCTGCACCTGTGAGTGAATCTGTTCCTCCAGCTCGAGCATTGCAAACTCTTTGCTGAGCATCACATGCACTTCCTGCAGGCGCGCCAGCGGGTCGCGCATTTCCAGCACGCGCTGCCGCTCCGCAATCGAAACGCCGATGGTTGAGACCACCAGGTCCGCCAGCCAGCCCGGCTCATCAACATTGATTGCAAAGGCGTAGGCTTCTTCGGGCAGGCCATGGTTCAGGTGCACACACTTCTCAAACAGCGCCAGCACCGCACGCATGGACGAAGGCACCACAGCCAGATCTGGCACCGGATCCTCAAGCGGGCGGGCGCGCACCACCAGATACGGCTCTTCCTGCACCACCTCAACCAGCTCCACGCGCCGGCGGCCCTGCGCCAGCACAGCGGTGTTGCCGTCCGGCATGCGCAACACGCGCCCCACGGCCATCTCTACGCCCATTGTGTACAGGTCTTCCACGCGCGGGTCTTCAATGTCGCCATCCAGCTGCGCCACCGCAATCAGCGTCTCGCCCCGCTGGTTGGCCGCCGTCACCGTTGCCAGCGTGCGCTCGCGCCCAATCTGCAGCGGCGTAGACATGTGCGGAAACAAAACCAGATCGCGCAGCGGCACCAGCGCGCACTCAATCAGCCCCTTGCTGTCCACCTCCGCATCATCTATTTCATAGAGCGCGTTGGCATGATTGCCGGTGGCCTCGGCCAGATTGGCGAGCATGGCCTGGTCTTGTTGTTGGAATGATCGCAATCGGCACCTCGATCGGAATTGGGTTAAGCGCGGCAGCGTTTGCCGCACGCCAGCCAAACGCTGGCGGCTGCACGCGCGAAGCATCCGGTCATCCGGTTGCTGCGCGTATTCTATACTGCGCCGCGCCTAAGTGCCACAACGACGCACGCGCAGCCCAGCCGGGTGGTGGCGTAAATTTGCCTAAAATTGACGCGTTATACAGCGTGCTGTAAACTGCGCCGTGGCTCAGGCTGGTAAAAAATTTAATGCGCCCATCAAATGTTGCAACTGTGCTGGCAGCTGCTGCCGTGTGCGGCGGGCTGCTGCTGGCGGTATGGCTGGTGCTGCGGCCGGCCGGCGCTGCCCTGCGCTCCGCTGAATTCAGCAGCGCCACCCTCACGCCCGATGCCGACGGCCTTGATGATGTTTTGCGCATCCGCTACGAACTGGCGCGGCCCGCGCTCGTGTCAATTTACCTGCTCGACCCGGCTGGCACGCGCTACACCTTTCGCAGCGCCAGCCAGCGCAGCTCGGGCAGCCATACCGTGCTCTTCGCAGGCGTCGTGGATGGCTTTGCGCTGGCGGGAGAAACCATCAGTGCGGAAATCCTGGCGCGCGTGCTGCCGGCTGGCGACTACACCTGGGTTGTGGCAGCAGCCGCAGCGGGCGGTGACTCCGAGCGCCGCGGCACTCTCAGCATTCTGAGCCCGGCCAGCGCGCTGCCGGATGTGCGCGGCTTCTCCGTATCACCGTTGGTGTTCACGCCAAATCGCGACGGAATTTCTGACCGCGTATGGATCAACGCCTACTTGGCTGCCCCCGCCAAATTGGATGTGAGCTTGATTGATGACCAAGGCGCGGCGCGTCCGATCCCGGAGCGCGAAGGCACAATTGCACCCGGCGCTGCCGGCCTGCACACTTTTGAGTATGAGGGCGGTGTTGACCTCGGTGTGAACCCGCCGCCAGACGGAACATACAGCGTTGTGGCGCTGGCACAAGACGCACTTGGGCAGCGCGTGCGGGCACAGGGAAAACTTTCGATTGAGCTGGGCGGTGTGCCACGCGCAGAAATTGTGAACGCTGCAGTGGACTTTAAGCCGGCAACGATTGTGCAGGGTGATGCGCTCAACTTTTCGCTGACCGTGGAAAACTACGGCACCGCCCCACTGCGCACAACCGGGCCCGCGCCCGGCTACACGTATAAACAAAACGAAAATGCAAACACGCTCGGATGGTTCGAAGAGTCCGGCGCCTGGCGCGTGGGCTTGGATTGTGACACCTGCATTCGCGACTACCCGTGGCGCTGGGCGCTGGGCACGCCGGAAGAGCTTACAAAAATTGGCGATTACTACTACCTGATGCCCGGCCAGCGCGTCACCATTTCCAGCAGCGTGCAGATTACCGATGTGCCCGAGCGCAACCCGCTTTACTTTTGGGCCGGCTTAATTCACGAGGATGTGGAGATTTCAAATGTTAACAACCGCGTTGATCCGTTCTTTGTGACAATTGTGCCGGGCAACTGACAACGGACGGTGCACAACCGAAAACTGCTGCCTACCCCATCGCTGTTGCGTGCGCGGACTGCGCAACATACAGCGCAGTCATTGCCATGCACCACTGCTTTGCCACCCCGCGCTGCTAGCGTACGGCTGCCGCCAACGGCCATGCATAAGTTGTCGGCCTCAACGCGCTGGCTCACTCACAGCGCAAACCTGCAACTAAAAACATGCTGCGGATTGGCGACAGCTCGCAGCAACCTCGCGTATGCTCACCGCAATCGTTCTGACACTTAACGAGCAGGCGCACCTGCCAGAGTGCCTTGCATCCCTCGCCTTTGCAGATGCGCTGCTGGTGTTTGATTCGTTCAGCAGCGATCGCACAGTTGAAATTGCAATTGCAGCCGGTGCCCGCGTGGTGCAGCATGCGTTCAAAGATTACGCAGCGCAGCGCAATGCCGCGCTGGACGCGGTGCAGAGCGATTGGGTGTTGTTTGTGGATGCCGACGAGCGCGTGCCGGCGCAGCTGGCACAGGAAGTGCGCAGCGCAATTGCGCAAACGGATCGGGCAGCGTGGTGGGTGCCGCGCCACAATTACATTCTTGGCCGGCTAACGCTGCATGCCGGCTGGTTCCCGGATTACCAGCTGCGCCTGCTGCGCCCGCACTGCGTGCGCTACGACAGCAGCCGTCCGGTGCACGAGCTGGCACAAATCACCGGCACAAGTGCGCAGCTGGCGCAGCCGCTGGTGCACCTCAACTACGCCACCGTCCGGGAGTTTGTGGCCAAGCAGCGCGTGTACGCGGAGCTTGAAGCGGCTGGTATGCGGCAGGCCGGCCAGCGCGCCGGTGCGCACCAGCCGCTGACAATGGCGCTGCGCCAGTTTTATTGGCGCTTTATAACGCTCGCGGGCTGGCGCATGGGCCTGCACGGAGCGCTGCTCGCACTACTAATGGCCCACAGCCAATGGCTCAGCTACCGCAATTTGCGCCGCGACAGCTAAGCACACCGCACCGCCTGCGCAATAATTTCACAATGATAAAATAACCAATCAACATGTCCGGCAACATCATGCAGCTTCCGGTACTGGTGCTGAATGCCAACTTTGCGCCCCTCAATGTATGCCACTTGCGGCGGGCGCTGGGCTTGGTACTGGAAGGGCGCGCCGAGCTGGTGGCCAACGGCCGCGGCTATGTGAGCACTGCCCGCCAGCAAATTGCCTGCCCCTCCATCATCCGCCTGGAAAAAATGATCCGCCGGCCGCGGCCAACCGTAAAGTTCAGCCGTTGGGAAATTTTCCGGCGCGACAATAACACCTGCCAGTATTGCGGGCGCCGCTCCGGCAACCTGACGCTGGATCACGTGCTGCCGCGCCATCGCGGCGGTGCGCACACTTGGGAGAACGTGGTGGCAGCCTGCCCCGCTTGCAACCGGCTCAAGGGCGGCCGTACGCCGCGCGAGGCGCACATGAACTTACGGCGCGTGGCACGCGAGCCGCAGCCATCCGCAATGTATTTATACGGGCGTTATCTGGAAGAGTTTGAAGACTGGCGGCCGTTTCTTGAGGGCTGGTAAGGCACGCGCCCACAACCGGGCGTGCCCATTAATTTTGCGCTGCTGATGCAGCCGGCTGCGGCGGCAGCCCTTCCAACATTGCATACAGCCCGCCGCTAACAACGCCATAGCCGCCCATGATCACCGGTGCGCGGCACGCCAACGCTGCCGCGGTTAGCGCGCGCAAGCGCCCATCCCGCACTGCATCCACCCAACCCAAGTCCGCAGCGAAGCGGTCCGCAGCCGGCGGCCAGCATTTATGGTGCGCCAGATACACGCGGTTATCAAACAGCACTGCATTCACCCACTCGCCCAGCTGCGCAAAGAATCCATCCGCACCCAAGCGCTCTATGTGGTCGGCAATTACAGACCGCACGCGCCCGTCCGCCGCCCGGCCACTGGCCGTCATGCCGCGTTCCTCTGCAAATACGCGTGCCCATATTTGCGTGCGGCTTTCAAGCTGCTGCCAAACCGCTGCAGACACCCGCCCGATCAGCGCGATGTGGCTGGCACCGCGCGCCAGCACGTGCTGCACTTCAAGCCAGCGCGCAGCCAACTCTGGCGGCAATGCTTCCGCCAGGTAGGCGCGCAGCGCAGCCGGCGTGTCAGCATGCCAGCGCAGCGCCAGCAAGTCCGCCGGCGTATCAATGTCCAAGCGCGTGGCCGCGCTGGCTGCATCCGACCGCACCACAAAGCCCGCCTCCTGTTGCAGCACCCAGCCGAGCATGTTGTCGCGCGGCAGGCGGGCGCTAAGTGCTGCCAGCGCACGCGCATCGCTCAAGCCCAGCCAGTCGCTGGAGTACAAATTGTTTGTGAGCGCCAGCGCGGTGCGGCTGCTGCGCAGTTCAGCAGCAAGTTCACGCAGCCGCGCCGCCCCCAGCAAAGGCATGCTGCCACCACCAGCGTAGAGCAGGCGCGTCAGCTGATGCTGCGCCACAAGCGCGGCCAGCCGCTCCCCAAAATGAAACGGCACGGCTGCCGGATCGCTGTCCCAGATAACGCGCGGCAGCAGGCCAAGCGCGGGCGCATCTGCCAGCCACAGCTGCTGCAGTTCCGCCGGCGCGGCCAGCACAATGCGCCCCACATCCGCACAGTCCGCCAACTGCTGCAGCGTATGCAGCGTGGCCAGCCAGCGCGCACGCTGCAGCAATTGCTCCGCCGCCGCCGGGCCCAGTGCGCCCAGCATTACAACCACATCAACCGGTTCGGTCATTTCTTGAACATCAATCGGGATTTCATCTGGGTGCAACTGCGCAGCCAGATGAAATCCAATTCCCGGCTTACGCCAGTTCAGGCAAGATCAATCCGTAGCCGCCGCCCTTGCGCCGGTACACCACGTTTACGCGGCTGGTATCAGCATGCAGAAACACAAAAAAGGTATGCCCCAGCAGCAGCATTTGATCGACTGCTTCATACTCGCTCATTAGCGAGATCTTAAAACTTTTGCGGCGCATGATATCGTCCACGGCAGCTTCGTCATCACTGTCAACCTCCGGCGCCTCGGCCAGGAGCGCGGACATGCGCAGCAGGCCGCCCCGCACACTGCGGCGCGCCGTGTGCTTGCCCTTGTAGTGCTCCACCTGCCGGTGAACCTTTTCGATCGCGCGGTCCACCGCCGTGCGCAAATCATCCGAGGTCTCCTCAGCGCGCAACAGCGTGCCGCGGGCATGCACGGTAATCTGGGCCACCTTGCGCTCGGACAAACTGCGCACGCCGGCCCGCAAGGAAAGCTCCACCGTGACGCTCTCAATATCCGAAAGAAAGTGGTCAAGCTTGGAAAGCTTGCGCTCGATGTACTCGAGCAGGCGCTTGGCAACTTTTACATGATGCAACTCGATGCTAACTGGAATGGTCATTGGTGCCTCCGAAAATTGAAATGGGTTTGAGGATCACGTTAACTGCGCGCTGCCCGCGCAAGGGTAAAAGCCCACACCAGCGGTGCGCCGGCTGCCCGCAATGCAATCGCGCACTCGGACAGCGTAGCGCCGGTAGTGCACACATCATCAATCAAAACCGGCCAGCGTCCCCGCAATCGGCGCGCGCTGGCACTGAATGCGCCCGCTACGTTCTCGCCGCGCGCCGCTGCGCCGAGGCCCACTTGCGTGCGCGTCTCGCGCGTGCGCTGCAAAACCGCGCCATCCACATGCAGGCCCAATCGCCAGCCAAGCTGGCGCGCCAGCACCTCTGCCTGGTTAAAGCCGCGCGCGCTGCGCCGCTGGCGCGCCAGCGGCACCGGCACCAGCAGCGCATTAGCCGGCGCATCTGCGGGCCAGGCCGCAGCCATCAAGCTCCCCAGCTGCGCAGCCAGCGCCCGGTTGCGGCGATATTTCAGCGCATGGATCGCCAGCTGCAGCGGGCCACGGTGAAAGCCCGCAGCAAGCAGCCGGTCCACTTTCAAATCATGCCGGCTGCAAAAAGCACAGTCTGCACTGGCCGGCAGCTGCAGCGGCAAGCCGCACTTGGCGCAAAGCGGTGCCTGGCACAGCTGCACCGCCGCCGCACAGCTGGCGCAAAAAGTGTGGCCCGTAACTCCGCATGCCACGCAGCGCGGCGGAATGAGAAAGTCAACACTGTGCCAGAAAATTTCGTCGAGGTTGATGGCAGTGCGCGCAGCAAATTGTCGCGCAGAAAACGGGGAAGAAAGCAGCGGGCTCACGGCAATTTTGTTTGCTAACCTGCCTGCCACCGAAACTTACGCGGGCCATCCGCGGGCCCGCTTGCGAATTCACGTCTACTAACGCAGCCGGCCGCCCGGCTGTGCCAGCATCACCAAAACCGGCTAACCGCCGCCGCGAATGGAAGCCATAATGCTTGAGACCATCTCACCGATTGCCGGGCCAAGCAGCGCCAAAATGACGATAACAACCACCGCCACCAATACCAAGATCAGCGCATATTCAACAAGGCCTTGGCCCTGCTCGTTAGATGGTTTCGGCATCAAATTCGATCTCCTGAAGCGAACGGGGTGTACGCCTGCACCAAAACAGTATAACGAAACAATGTGGTGCGCGCAAGTGGCCGGGCATCCCACGCGCGCAGTTTATTGCACTGTCCATAAAATTTCGCCGCCGCGTAACTAGCTGCCCGCTTGTCGGGCACATTGCGGCTCAGGCGGTTGCAACGCTTGCGCCACCGCGGCCTGCCGCCAGCAGCAGCGCCACAATGCGCTCGCCGGCGTGGCCGTCCCCAAACGGGTTGCTCGCGGTTGCCATTTTTTTGTAGGCAGCGCTGTCATCCAGCAGGCGGCTGGCCGCAGACACTATGGCGGCCGTGTCCGTACCCACCAGCAGCGCCGCGCCGGCCTGCACTGCTTCCGGGCGCTCGGTTACGCTGCGCAGCACAAGCACCGGCACACCCATGCCCGGCGCCTCCTCCTGCACCCCGCCTGAGTCCGTGAGGATTAATGCAGCGCGGCGCATCAGGTGCACAAAGGTTAAATAGTCCAACGCCGGTGCCAGCGTGATACCGGGCACTGCGCCCAGCGCAGCCTGCACCGGGCCGGCCACACTCGGGTTGGGATGCACCGCATAGACAATCTGCACATCGCCACGCTGCGCAAGCGCCCGCAATGCGCCGATGATGCCTTGCAGCGGTGCCCCAAAATTTTCTCTGCGGTGCGCTGTCACCAGGATCAGCCGGCGGCCGGCTGGCAGCGCATCCAGCATCAACTGCGCAGCGGCCGAAGCCGGCAGCCCGGTAATAAACTGCAGCGCATCAATTACCGTATTGCCCGTGACATGTACGCTGGCGGGCGGGATGCCTTCGCGCAGCAGCGCAGCGCGCGCCAGCTCAGTGGGCGCAAAGTGCATTCCGGAAAGATGGTCGGCCAGCACGCGGTTCAGCTCTTCAGGGAACGGATTGGCGCGGTCGTACGTGCGCAGCCCGGCTTCCACATGCCCAACGGCAATGCCGGCGTAAGCAGCTGCCAAACCCGCCCCCAGCACCGTGGTTGTGTCGCCCTGCACCAGCACCCAATCGGGTTGAAAGTCCCGCAGTGGCTGCCGCATATTTATCAGAACCTGCGCCAGCACATCACTGGGCGACTGGCTAGGCTGCATAAGGTTCAAGTCATAGTCCGGTTGAATGCCAAAAAGCTGCAGCACCTGGTCAAGCAGCTGGCGGTGTTGGGCAGTAACCAGCACACGCGATTGCACGCCCGCCGTGCGCTGCAGCGCCGCCACCACCGGCGCCATCTTTACCGCCTCCGGGCGCGTGCCAATCACGCTTAACACGCGCATGGGTTTAAATCGAAAGCAGCGCGGAGCGCGCCTTGCCGCCTGCTGCCTTCGTGCGCAGCTGGCCACATCCCGCACCAATATCTATGCCGCGCCGCACCCGAATGGTGCAGGCCACACCGCCTGCGTCCAGCACAGACTTGAACCGGTCAGCCGCTTCGCGCCCGGTGCGCAGGCCGGCATAGCCGCCGGTGGGGTTGAGCGGAATCAAGTTCACATGGCAGCCCAGCCCCTGCACAAGTTCCACCAGCAGCTGCGCCTGCTCAGCGGAGTCATTTTGCCCATCAATCAACGCCCACTCCATGCTCAGCCGGCGATTGCCACCACGCACATATTCGCGGCACGCATCAATCAGCTCAGCCAGCGGATAGCGCTTGTTGATCGGCACAAGCCGGTTGCGCAGTTCATCCGTGGCCGCATGCAGCGACACCGCCAGCTTCTCGTGGCGGCCTTCCTGTGCAAAGCGCCGGATCATGTGCGGCAACCCCACTGTGGAAACCGTAATGCGTCGCACACCGATTCCCAAACCAGCGGGGTCTTGCAGCCGGTCCAACGCCGCCATCGTCGCCTCGTAATTGTGAAAGGGCTCACCCATGCCCATCACCACCACATTGGTAAGCCGCCCACCAACCGCCTTCAAGCTGCGCGCCGCCCACAACACCTGTGCCACAATTTCGCCGGCAGCAGGGTGGCGCAGCCCCCCCATCGGCCGGGTGGCCCAAAAACCGCCCCCCCCCGCGCGCCCCGCCTGCGTGGAGATGCAGACTGTCATGCGCTCGTCATACGCCATCAACACGGTCTCCACCTCGCCGCCGCCCGCCAATCCAAACAGCCACTTGCGCGTGTGCCCGTCTTTGGATTCGCGCTCCACTTGCATTTGCAGGCATTCAATATCGTACGTGGCTGCGAGTTGCGCACGCAAGCCGCGCGGCAAGACGGAGAACTCCTCGAAGTTGGTGCGCAAATCCGAATACAGGCCGGACCAGAGCTGCGCAGCCCGATAGGCGGGCTGCTGCCACGCTGCCAGCTGCTGCCGCAGTTGATCCAGACTTAGTTCAAAGATTGGTTGGGGCATGACCGGCCGCGTTTGAGTTTGACAAGCGCCGTTTAGCGCGCATCCAAGTGAATATTACCCGAAGTTAGCTGCACAAAAGCAGGCGCACGCGTTGGAAAGCGCCGCCGGAAACCCAAGCGCGAAAACTCAGCCGGGCGCAGCCAGCAATGCTGCGGTCAATTCGGGAAGTCCTTGCAGCACCACGGTGGGCTGCACGCTGCTGCCTGCCGCCTGCGCAGCGGTTGCAATGCCGGAGAGCAGCAGCACGCTGGCAATGCCGGCACGTTCGGCACCCAGAATGTCCGTGTCCAGCCGGTCACCAACCGCCAGCGTGCTTGCAGCTGTGCACTGCATGCGCGCCAGCGCTTGTCGATACATAATTGGCTCCGGCTTTCCAATAATAATCGGCACCGCTCCAGTGGCTGCGGTCAGCGCCGCGAGGATTGCACCATTGCCAATGCCAAGCCCGTTTTCAATCGGGTAGGTCACATCCGGATTGGTGCCCACCAATTGCGCACCAGACCCAATTGCCAAAACAGCTGCGTCAAGTTTATGCCACGTGAGGCCATAGTCTTTGCCCACCACAACATAATCAACATCGCTGTCCACAAGTTGAAAATCGCGCCGCGTCAGGGCATCAAGCAGCCCCGGGCCGCCAATTACATACAGGCGCGCGCCCGGCGCGCGCTCCATCAGCCAGTCTGCGGTTGCCTCGGCGGAGTTCAACACCTCCGCAGCGCTCACTGCAACCCCCAGCTTTCCAAGGCGCGCCACGTATTGGTCAATCGTCAGGCCGGCATTGTTGGTGGCCAGCACAAATGCGCGCCCGGTTGAGCGCACAGCAGCAAAGAATGGCAGCAATCCCGGAAGCGGCGTCTGGCCCTCCCAGAGCACGCCGTCCATATCAATAATTAAATTTCGCCAACGCGTGAAATCCATATCTGCAAGCCTCTCTAAAGAAAATGGGGCCGCCCACAGAGCCGCCCCATCATCGCAAATCCGTCGCCGGCCAAGCAGCGCCTACTTCTCAGCCGCGCTCCCGTTCTTCTTGGCATCTTCACCGCCCAATGTGGAATGGCTGAGCACTTGATCGATCAACCCGTACTTGATTGCCATGTCGGCATCCATCCACATATCGCGGTCCGTGTCGCGCTCAATTACATCCAATGCCTGGCCGGTGTGGTGCCCCAGAATTCCGTTGAGCTTGGCACGCAGCCGCAAAATTTCACGCGCTTGAATTTCAATGTCCGAGGCCTGGCCCTGCGCACCTCCCAAAGGCTGGTGCAGATGGATGGTTGCATTCGGCAGCGCATAGCGCAAGCCTTTGCGGCCGGCAGTTAGCAGCACCGTGCCAAAAGATGCCGTCACTCCAACCGCGTACGTGGCAATCGGTGCACGCACCATTTGCATGGTGTCGTAAACGGCCAGCCCGGCATAAATTCCACCACCAGGACTGTTGATGTACATGTTGATCTGCTTTTCGGGATCCTGCTGATCCAGAAACAGAAGCTGCGCCACAATCAGATTCGCAACATGGTCGTTGATGCCGGAGCCGACAAACAAAATCCGCTCCTTGAGCAGCAGTGAATAGATGTCGTATGCGCGCTCGCCCCGCCCAGTAGTCTCAATCACCATCGGAATCAGATAATCACTCATTGGTTTTTCTCCTGCAATGCACTTGTTCCGCGGAGTTTACCCAGCACCGGGCGTGCCGCCCACGAGCGCCGCTGCGCCTGATTCTTGCGCAATTTCCGCGGCGGGCAGCAAACTCTCTCCTTTGGCGATGGAGACCAGCAGCTCCAGCGCTTGCTCGCCCAGCAGGTCGCGCTCGATGCGCGCGCGCCCGCGCTCACTCCCCAAAATCGGGCGCACACGCGCCGCCGATTCGCCGTAGCCAACCGCCATGCGCTCGATGCGCGCATCAATGCCGGCTGCGTCCACGGCAAGTTTTTCAGTCTTCACCACCTGCCCCAGCAGCAGTGAGCGCCGCAGCCGTTCCTGGGCTTCCGGCTCCAGCTCTTTCATAAATTCCGCGGGGTCCTTCTTCACCGTCTTCAGGTAATCTGGCAGCGTGATGCCCATCGAGCGCAGATAGCTGTCGCGCGATTTGGCGAGGTCTTCCACTTCTTCGCGCACCATGGCGGGCGGGAACTGCACGCTGGCACCGGCCAGCACTGCATCAAGCACCTGGCGCTGGTACACATTGCTCGCTTCTGCTTCTGCCTGGCGTTGCAGCTCCGTGCGCAGCGCCACGCGCAAGTCCAGCAGCGTCTCGTACTTGGCATCCACCAGTGCCGCAAAGTCATTGTCCAATGCGGGCAGCGTGCGGCTCTTCAGGCCGCGGCAGGTCACCTCACACTGCACACTCTTGCTGCGCAGGCCTTCGTCAGAATAATCTGCCGGGAATGCCAGCTCAAAGTTGCGCGTCTCGCCGGCACTGATGCCCACCACTGCATTCGCAAAACCCGGCATCGGGTAGTCCTCCGTCGTCTCCAGCAGCGCCTGCTGATCTTTGGCGTTGAACAGCTGCGCCTCGCGCTCAGGCAGGGCGTCCGTTAGCACGCCGGAAAAATCAAGCGTCGCCACATCGCCCAGCATCGCCGCACGCTCCACTGGCTCCAGCAAGGCATGGCCCGCGCGCAAGCGCTCCAAGGCGGCGGTGAGGGCCTCGTCTTGCACTTGCGCCGGCTCAAACTGCACGCGCACAGACCGGTAGGGCCCCAGCTCCACCTGCGGCAGCAGCGGCACAACAAAAGTGAACTTCAGCGGATCATGCGCAATCTCCACCAGCTCGCCCGTGGCAGAAGGCTCTATGTTCGTCAGCTCGAGGGCTTCTTTGTAAATCTCGCTGCCCAAAGCATCAACCGCTTGTTCGGTAACGGCTGCTTCGCCAACTTGATTGACCACAACTGCGTAGGGCGCCTTGCCCTTGCGGAAGCCGGGAATGTTCAGGCGGCCAGAAAGCTTGCGGGCGGCTGCCTGCTTGGCGCGCTGCAGGCGCTCCGCGTCAATCTCCACCGTCAGCTTCATCTGACAGGGCTCAACGGCTTGGGTGTCAATATTCATTCAGCAAGTTCTCAGGCAGCTGCGCGGGCGCTTATTGCACACGCGGGCGCTGCGAGCCGGGGGTTAATTTAGGGCGGAAAAATGGCGCTGGCACACCGCTACAGCGGTGCAACAGCGTGCGAAACTTGTTTGACCCTGGGTAATGGGGAAGACGGGATTTGAACCCGTACGGGTATTACCCACGTGATCCTAAGTCACGCTCGTCTGCCAATTCCGACACTCCCCCATGCCGTTCAAGTATAGCATTCACTGTTGAGCGAACCTGGCTGACATGCGCGCGATCATGCTCGACCGCGATGGAGACCAGCTCGCACAACCGCGTGGGCCCAAAAACAGTGTGGCGCGCCGGCCGCTGCCAATCAGCGGCGGCCAGCACCTGCAGGCGGGCATAAGTGGACTGCCGCGCCGCCATGTAGGCATGCATTGTTTCCTCGGGATCGGAGGAATTGTAGGCGCGCTCCAGCACCCATTGGGTCATGTCTTCGCGCACAATAAAAGGATTGAGCTCTTCCAGCACCTGCGCTTGCTGCGGCAACACCACTTCAATTTCCGTGTCGCGCAAGTGGCACAGAATTTCCAGCGGCGACCACTCATGCGGGTCGCCGCGTTCCGCCCATTGCGCAACGGGCAGCACGCAGAGGGCAGCTTGCAGCGCGGCGGGAGCTGCCCGCAGGCAGGGCAGCAGCGCCGCCGGGTCAAGTTTTGCAGGCGGGATTGCATCCAGCCGGCCCGCTGTGCGGACCCACACTAAAAAGTCCGCGAGGCTGCCTTGGCCGGCCGGCGCAAGCCCGCCATGCGGCAGCGCTTGTGCGGGCGGCGCAACCCAGTAAGCCGTAGCGCCCAGCTGCAGCGCCGGCGCAATGTCGAGCGCGTAGTCGTTGCCTATGACCAACACCTCTGCCGGACGGCGCCCCAAAACCGCGAGCACCTCCGCCCAATACTCGGCGGTTGGTTTGGCAAAGTGGGCGCACTCATACGAAGTGACAAGACGGTACGGGAACTCAGCCTCGCTAACGCCGGCCCACTCAAGGCGCTGCGAAACTGCGGTGTGCGGAAAGAGCGGATTGGTAGCAATGGCCACCTCCAAGCCGGCTTGCTGCGCCCATTGCATCACTGTGCGCGCCGCGGGCAGCGCCCGGCTGTGCGTGCGCAAGGCGGGGAAGCACTGGCTGTAGAAGCGGCGCAGCTCGGCGCTCTGCTCCACCTCGCTGGTGCCCAGCTGCGCGTAAAAGCGCTCGCCAAAAACTGTCTTCAGGCTGCGCGCCGCATCCAAATTTTGTGTCATGGCCTGCACCCCGGACATCAGGGCACGGCCAAAGCGCTCCGGCGCAAAATGCGGCTCCATATGCAGCGCCAGCTGCTGCGTGTAAGCGCGCACAAACTCATTTTCATCGAGGTCCAGCAGCGTGCCGTCCAGATCAAACAGCAGCGCCTTAATCATGGGTCAAAGTTCGTGGCAGCATGGTTGTAAGCACAAGCAGGAAGTTTTTGAAGGGCACTTGATCTTTCAGTTTACGCAAACCAGCGCCGCCCGCCCCGCGCCAAACACGCACAACGGAATGGCAGGAGAAAACTGGAATGCGGATTACACGCGCGTCAGGTATTCGCCTGTGCGCGTGTCAACCCTTATGGTATCGCCAGAACTCACAAATGCCGGCACCTGTACTTGCAGGCCGGTGGAAGTCTTGACTGACTTGGTAACGCCTGTGGCCGTGTCGCCGCGCACTGCCATTTCTGCCTCTACCACCAGCATGTCCACAGTTACCGGCAGCTCAACCCCCAGCGCTTCCCCTTCAAACTCGGTCAAGTCCACCTGCAGATTCTCCAACAGGTACGGCAGCGCATCCCCCAGCGTCTTCCCGTTCATAACCGGCTGCTCGAAGGTGTCCACATCCATGAAGTAATACAAGTCGCCCTCGCGATACAGGTATTGCACCTTCCGATTATCAAGGCGCACATTCTGGACGCGGTCGCCAGAGGTGAACGTGCGCTCCATGGTGCTGCCCGTGCGCAGGTTGCGGATTTTCACGCGGATGGTGGCGTTGCCCCGGCCCGGTTTATTGTGCGCGTACTCAAGCACACGGTACAAACCACCGTCGTATATAAAGGTAACACCCTTGCGCAAATCATTTACATCAATCATTTGAAGGCTATCCTATGCTTGCCTGAATTATATCCGCGCCATCAGACGGCAAAACCAATTGGCGCTAGGGAACCCTGATGATGTAACGGTCATCTGCGAGCGCCCGCCCCGCCGCATCTACAGCGGGCAGGCGCGCACCGCTTGCCGGATCAAACAGGCCAACGGCAATTTGGGTACACCCGTTGTCCGGCGCATCTGCAAGTTGAATTTGCCGCACGTCCCGCACCGCCTCGCCTGCCTGCCACAACCACAGCGGAAACATGCGCGCCAGAGCGGCGCCATCGGCCTGGCCCAGCATCTTGCCGGCGCAGTCCAAGCCGTGCACAAATATCTCGGCAGTCGCTGGTTGTTGCGCCTGCCAAACCAGCTCAAGGTTAAGCAGGCTGCCAGAACGCACAGCTTGCGCAGAAAGCAGCCGCACTGCGCCACCGCCAAACATAGCCAGTGGCGCAGTGCGCGGCGCAGCCTTCAACACCTGCCCCGCCTCAACCACTTGCAGGGGGCCGTCGCCGTACAACATCAGCCACACGCGGTCATACTGGCGGACGCGCTCTGCCATCGCCTCCCAAGACAGCTCGTCGCCCCATACATCGTAGTAGTGGTGCAGCGGCTCCGTTGCCACCAGCGGAAAGTTGACGCCGTCAAGCTGCACTGGTGCGCCACTGTTAAGCGCAATCAAGTCGGCGGGCGAATGGTATTCCGGCAACACCACCACGCCGTCATGCACAATTGGATAAATTTGCCGGTCAAGCGCCAGCCACATGACGGGGTTCACCAGCAAATGGCGCGCGCCCGGCGCAGCGCGCAGCGCTTGCACCAGCTGCGCTACCGGCGCAAGCGCGCGCACGTGCAGCTGCACACGCGACCAAACGTAGCGCACCGGCATAAACAGCAGCAGCGCGAGCAAAGCCAGCACTGCGCTGCGCGGCCAAGGCATGCGCTGCGCGAGTGCAGCAACGGTCAGCGCCCACAACAACGCCGCGCCCACCGCTGGAAACACCAGCAAGCGCGGGCTCACCACCACATACAACTCCGGCAGCGTGATGATCGATGGCAGCGCGGCCGCAGCCGAAAATCCGGCGGCGGCCAGTGCATAGCGCAGCGTGCCCGCCCGCGCGCACAGCCAGCCCGCAAGCAGCAGCGCTGCGCCGCCCACAATGCTGACCAGCAGCTTCTCATCCCAGCCACTCCAAGCTTTCAAGGGCAGCACAAAGGGCTGCAACGGATAAGTGAGCCCCTGCAAAAAGAAAATTGCGTTGCGCAGCAGCTCGCCTGCAGGCCGCAGCGGCAGCGTGTTGTCGGCACGCATCTTTGGCACCATCAACCACAACAATGGAAAGAGCGCGTTGGCTGCGATGCCCGCCAGCAACGCCGGGTCTGCGCGCTGCGCCCAAGCCCGGCTGCTGGCGGCGGATTTGGCGGGGACCCGCTGCCAGCCCAGCAGGCACAGTAGTGCCAGCCCGACCGCTACACCGGACTCGTGCGCAAATGGCGCCAGCCCAATGCACAGCACAGCCGCAATGGCCCACACCGTGTGCGCACTGCGCCGATACTCCAGCAAGGCTAGTGCGCCCAGCAATGCCAGCAGCGTCACAAGTAAATGAAAAAGCGACGCCACAAGCGGCACCACCAACGCCGCAAAGGGGGAAGCGGTGAGCAGGGCAGCCGCAACCAATGCCGCCCAGCCCGCCTGGCCGCCAATTTGTGTGGCGGTGCCCAGCCAGCGCATGGCCAGCGCGCCCAGCAGCCAGCCGCAGCCCGCCAGCGCAAAAATATTTAGCGCATGCAGCGCCACTGCATGCGGCGCGCCGCTGATGCGCTGCGCCAGCCACCAGATGCTAAACCCCAGCGGACGGTAGTACGCAAAGCCCGCAGCACTGGTCCAGATTTCTCCGAGGCCTTTGCCGGCGAGAAAATTAAAGTTGCCTACATCGTCCCAAAAGAAGGGCAGCTGCAGCGCGGGCCAATACAACGCAGTGGCCAAGAGCGGCGGCGTGGCAAAGCGCACCCAGCGCATCGGGCAGCCGCCGGCTAGTTGTTGTCCGCCAGCCAGAGCGCTGCCGTTTCCGGCAGCAGGGCCAGCGGCGTGTCGCGCACTTCACACGCGGGCAGCGCATCCAGGAAGTGCACGCCGTACGCCTTGCTGCGCACGCGCCGGTCAAATATCACCACCACACCACGATCAGACTTGCTGCGAATGAGGCGCCCGAACCCCTGCCGCAGGCGCAGCGCCGCCTCCGGCACGGTGTATTCGCCGAATGTGTCTTCAAAGGTGGCGCCGCGTGCCTCGATGATTGGATCGCTGGGCACATCAAAGGGCAGCTTTGTAATCACCAGCACGGAGAGGGACTCGCCCACCACATCCACGCCCTCCCAAAAGCTGCGCGCGCCGAGCAGCACTGCATGCTCCGCAGCGCGGAAGCTTTGCAGCAGCTGGTGGCGCGATGTGCTGCTGGCAATCTGGTCGAACACGCGGATGCCCGCGCGCTCCAACGGCGCGCGCAAATATCCAGCCGTCTGGCGCAGCTGTGCATGCGAGGTAAAGAGCACCAGCGCGCGCCCTTTGGTGGCAATGCACAACGCAGCCAGCCCCTGCTCCAGCTTTCGTTGGAATAGCGCGCCCTGTGCCGGCTCGGGCATATCTTCCGCCACACAGATCAGCGTATTCTCGCGGTAATTAAATGGCGAGCCAACAATCAGCTCATCTGCATCATGTGCGTGCAAACGCTTCTTGATATACGCGAAGCCTTCGTCCGTGGCCAGCGTGGCGGACGTGAGCACCACCGCGCGCTTGGCAAACCACAAGTGCTTCTCCAGCAGCGGCCCCACCGCCAGCGGCGCAGAGTGCAGCGACGGACTGCGCGCATTTGGCCCAAGCTCCACCCAGCAGATGCGCGCAGCATCCGCCTGCTCAACAATGCCCTGCAGCTGGTCATTAAAGTTTGTCAGCCAGCGCACCACCCCGGCCAGCGCCGTCAGCAAATCATCGAGCTCGGCGGCGCCATCATCCTGCACCTCAATCACAGCGCGCGCCACGCGCTGCAGCCCCTGCACCACCGGCTGCAGTCCGTTCTTAAGGTTGTCCCACGCCAGCAGCACCTCGGCCCACTCGCCGCTTTCACGCGCTTCATCGCGCAGCCGCACCTTGCGCGAATACGCACCCACTTCACCGTCGCCCGCTGCCAGCGCAAACCGGCCGGCCTGTTGAAAAAAGTTGGCAACATGCACCAGCACCGCCGCCTGCGCAGCTGCCACACCTTCTGTCTGGTGGCGCAAGCCGGCTTGCTGCCCAACGCCCAGCTGGCTGCCCACCCGCGCAACTACCTGCGCCAGCAGCCCGCTTTGCGGGCCCGTCAGTGCGCGCAGCCGAAACTCCAGCTCGGACTGGCGCGCCACAAACGACAGTCCGTCCGTGGTGGCTGCCTCAAGGTGGTGCGCTTCGTCCACAATCAAGTATTGATACTCGGGCAGCACGCGATTCTCCGAGGCAGCATCTGCCAGCAGCAGCGCATGATTGACCACCAGCACATGCGCCGATTCGGCTGCGCGCTTGGCGCGATAAAACGGGCAGCTGCCGCCCTGCAGCGTGGCGCAGCGCTCGGTGGTGCAGCCCTCATCCTCGGCCGAGAGGCGCAGCCACACCTCCAGCTCGCCCGGGCCCGTGAGCGTCAGCTCGCTGCGATCGCCGGTTTCCGATTGCGGCAGCCACACCAGCAGCTTTGCCAGCACGCGCATCTCATCCAGCGTGCGCGCCGGGCGCCGCCGCATCGCATCAAACAAACGCGGGCACACATAATTGCCGCGCCCCTTGAGCACCGCCGCCCGAAACTCCTGCGGCAGCGCCTGCTGCAGCGCGGGCAGGT
Organism: Chloroflexota bacterium; assembly: GCA_003670425.1. GTDB lineage: Bacteria > Chloroflexota > Anaerolineae > Anaerolineales > UBA11657 > BD1. Next base: position 4,257 of record QWRL01000009.1, on the reverse strand, counting down.
CTTTGCGCATCAACTGATCCTGCAGATTGATGGTGTTGGTGGAGATCACCACGCGCCAGTCACTTTGCGCTGCCCAGCAAATGGCCGGCACCAAATACGCAAGGCTCTTGCCGGTACCAGTGCCGGCTTCCACCAGCAGATGGCGCTGCCCGGAAAGTGCGCGCGCCACCGCCCGCATCATCTTCAGCTGCTGCGGCCGGCTCTCGTAACTGGAAAACTGTGCGGCCAGTGCGCCGCCGGGCTTGAACATTTCCACCAGCGGTGCCTCATCAAGCGGCGCCGGCTCATCAGCCGGCTGCAGCGCGGGCCCGGCCGCTGCGCCACCGCCCGCAAACAGGCCGCGCTCCGGGGCGCCTGCTCTGCGGCGCTTGGGCGCTGCGCCTTGTTCCGTGCGGCGCCGCAGTGCATCCTGAAAAGTGTAGTCCGCGCCCCACTCCACATCGGCAGCCAGCCGCACCAGTTCGGACAGTGTGTCCAGCGAGAGCTCGTCGGCGCGCTTGGCCAGCAGCCCGTACACCTGCTGCGTGGCGCGCGCATCATTCAGCGCGCGATGTGCATCGCGCAGCGGCACGCCCAGCTCCGCAGCCAGCGCAACCAGTGCGTAGCGGCTAGCGCTCGGCAGCAGTGCACTCGCCAGATCATAGGTGTCAATCGACACATTGTTGCGCAGCGCACCGTGCTTTTGCAAAAAGCCAAGGTCAAACTTAAGGTTGTGGCCGATCACCGGCGCATTGCCCACAAAGCGCAGCAACTCCGGCAGTGCCGCTGCAAGCGCCGGCGCACGCGCCACCATTGCGTCCGTGATGCCGGTCAGCTCGCTGATGAAACCGGGAATGGGGACGCCCGGGTTGACGAGTGTTTCATACTCGCCCTCAATGCGCTCGCCGCGAAACTTTACCGCGCCAATCTGAATGATCGCGTCGCGGTTTGCATCAAGCCCGGTGGTCTCCAGATCCAGCGCAACCAGCGTTTCCGTCATGCTAGGTTGCAAGCACGTGGCGCATGGCTGCGAGTGTCCGCTCAACCATCGGCGCCGTGATCCAGCAATGCGTCACGGCCCGGAAGCCGCGCGAAAATGGCGCGTACAGAAAGTCGATCAGTACGCCTTGCTCGCGCAAGCGCGCCATGATCTGCGCGTCCGTCTGCGCCACATGCGCATCCAGATCAAAGTACACCATGTTGGTGGCCACCGCCCGCGGGTCCAGCTTTACGCCGGCAATGGCTGCCAAGCCATGCGCCAGTTGCTGCGCGTGCGCATGATCATCCGCCAGCCGCTCCACCATCGAGCGCAGCGCCACCAAGCCGGCTGCCGCCGTAGTGCCGGACTGCGCCACGCCACCGACAAGCGCGTTGCGCGCGCGCGGCGCCAGCTTGATGAACTCATCATGACAGCACAACACAGAGCCGGCCGGTGCGGCGAGTCCCTTGGACAGGCAAAAGGTTACCGAGTCCGCATCCGCCACCAGCTCCGCCGCAGATACATTCAGTGCAACGGCGGCGTTGAAAAGGCGCGCACCATCCACATGCAGCTTCAGGCCGTGCGCGCGCGCCAGGCTGCCTGCAGCCCGCATGTAGTCCACAGCCAACGGCACGCCGCCGCACATATTTTGTGTGTTCTCCAGCGCCAGCACACTGGTGATCGGGTGGTGCTGGTCATCGCCCTGAATTGCACCCGCCACCAAATCCAGCGGCAGTGTCCCGTTGGCAGCTTCCGGCAGCGGATGCGCCTGCACGCCGCACAGCTGCGCCAGCTGGCCCTGCTCATTGCGAAACACATGCGACTGATAACCGCAGATCACCTCGGCACCGCGCTGCGTGTGCGCCATCATCGCCGCCACATTGCCCATCGTTCCGGAAGACACAAACAATGCAGCAGCCTTGCCCGTCATGTGCGCGGCCACCGCCTCCAGCTCGTTGACGGTGGGGTCCTCGCCATAAACATCATCGCCCACCTCCGCCGCTGCCATCGCAGCGCGCATCTCCGGCGTGGGCTTGGTCACCGTGTCAGAACGCAGGTCGATTAGTTCCATGCTTGGCTGCACCTATTTGAGAGTGATGTTGGCGCGGCACAGCGGCCAGCGCCATAATACGCAATGCTTAGCCACGCAATGCTGCGAGGCAAGCCTCCAGCTCGGCGGGCAGCGGCGCGCTAAAAGTTTGTGTGCTGCCGCTCGGCAATTGCAGCGTGAGGCCGGCGGCGTGCAAAAAATGGCGCGCCAGCTTGTATCGTCCGCTGCTCACACCGTACAAAAGATCGCCTGCCAGCGGGCATCCCAAAAAAGCCATGTGCACGCGCACCTGATGCGTGCGCCCCGTCTCCGGCTTTACATCCACCAGTGTGTAGCCGCGCAAAGACTCGCGCGTTCGATACTCGCTCACGGCCATGCGGCTGCGCAGCTCGGGGTTGGTGACCACAGCCATGCGCTGGCGATGGCGCGGGTCGCGCCCGATTGCCGCCTCCACGCGTCCGTTTGGCGTCGGCGGCCGCCCCACCACCAGCGCCACATAATGCTTCTCCACCTTGCGCAGCTTGAACTGCGCCTGCAGCGCACGCTGCGCCGCATCATGCTTCGCCACCACAATCAACCCGGAAGTGTCTTTGTCCAGCCGGTGCACAATGCCGGGCCGCAAGCTGCCGCCCACTGCGCCAAACTCCATCCCATGCGCCAGCAGCGCATTCACAAGCGTACCGGACGCATGCCCGGCGGCCGGATGCACCACCAGCCCGGCCGGCTTGTCGACTACCAGCATGTCCGCATCCTCGTAAAGCACATGCAATGGAATGCGTTCACGGATCAAGGTGGATGGCTCGGGCACCGGCACTGCAACGACCGCAGTCTCGCCGCCTTCCAACCGCTGCCCGGCCTTGGCGGGCAGCTGCCCGTTTATCAGCACCTGCCCGCCATCAATCAAACGCTGAATTTGCGAGCGCGAAAGCTCCGGCATGCATTCCACAAGCACCTTGTCCAAGCGCTCACCGGGATGCGCCAGTTGAAAGGTATGCACTGCGCCCGCCTGCCGATCTGCAGCCATCAGTCCGGGTTGGAGCCGGGTTCTGCCACAGCCGGCGCCGGCAGTGTGCGCGCCGGCTTGGTCTCGCCGCGCATCACCATTATCAGGATCACCACTCCAATGGAAATGGCCGCATCCGCAACATTGAACACCGGCCAGTAATGCAGATGCAAAAAGTCTGTCACGTAGCCCTGATACAGCCGGTCCAGCATGTTGCCGATGGCACCGCCCAGCTGCAAGCCAAGCGCGGTGCGCACCCACACCTGCTCTGCGGCCAGCGTGCGGTTGTAGTACACAATCGCGCCCGACACCAAAAGTGCCAGCACAGTCAGTAGCGTGCTGCCGCTCTTAAACATGCCAAACGCCGCACCCGTGTTTGTGGTGTGCGCCAGGTCAAACACGTCGCGCAGCCACGGGTGTATTTCCACAGTGTCGCCAATCGCCATGCGGCCGCGCACCTGCCACTTGGAAAGCTGGTCAACCGCAATTACGCCGGCTGCAATCAAGAACAAGCGCAGCTGGCTGCGCATGGGAAGTACGGCAGTGTATTGGGTAGTCATTTGTTATAAAGTTCGCCAGTTTCGATAATACCACCGCGAGCCACCGCGCCATTGCGCAAGTTCATGCGGCGCACGTTGCCAGCCGCGCGGCAGCGCATCCAGCAGCCGGCCGCAGCCAAGCAATCAGCGGTTGGGCCGGCTCTCCAACCGCGCGCTGGCTCAGCCCGCCAGTTCAATTTGCACGGCAAGCGACTCCGCGTCGATCAGCCATGCGTCCGCTGCAACTGCGCCCGCCTGCAGCGCCACCGCCAGCGTCTCGCCCGCAATATAGTCATGATGCTCGGCAATCGCCTGCGCAATTTGGGCGCTGGCCTGAAAGCGCACCCGAATGCGGTCTGAGATTTGGAAACCGCTGCTCTTGCGCAGCTCTTGCACGCGGCGCACCACCTCGCGCGCCAGCCCTTCACGCACCAGCTCCGGGGTCAGGTCCGTCACCAGCGCGGCAACCAACCCGCCCTCTGCTGCCACCGCAAAGCCGCTGCGCGCTTGCAGGCGCACCTCTACTTCGGTCGGCTGCAGCTCCAATGCCATGCCATCCACCTGCAGCGCCAGCGGCTGCCCGGCCAGCAGTGTGCGCGCGGCAGTGGCTGCACCCAGGGCGGCCAGTGCGTCGCGCACGGCCGGCAGCCGGCTGCCGTACTTCTGCCCCAGTTCGCGGGGCAGCGCAAGCAGCTCGTAAGCCAGC
>QWRL01000089.1 GCA_003670425.1 Chloroflexota bacterium | reverse complement strand
GCTCGGCCTGGAATGGCTGCACCGCTTGCTGCTGCAGCCGTGGCGCTGGCGGCGCATGCTGGCGCTGCCGCAGTTTGCGTGGCGCGTGCTCACGCAGCCCGGCGCCGTACGCGAAGCCTGACGCCCAATGCCCGCCATAAAAGTATCTGGCTGCGGCCGCAGCGTTACCGGTGTGACTGCCAAAGCTGCGCCGATGACAACAGTGGCGTGCACGCATTGGCTGCGCCCGGGCACGCAGCGCTATGCTTGTGACGCTGGATAGCTGACATGCAACCCGCAGCGGTCATTGAAGTGCTTGCGCCCGGCCGGTCAATTGTGGCGTGTGCATTTTGCGGCGCCACCGGCACCGAGCCCGGCGCGCCGACTGCCGTTTGCAGTGTGTGTTCCGGCAGCCGCCAGCTATTGGTGCAGCACGCGGATATGCTGCGCGTGTGCGCGCTGTGCAGCGCCACCGGCCACAAACCCGCGGCGCGCGGCATGTTTACGCGCCAGCCCTGCACGGAGTGCCGCGGCGCCGGGTGCATCTCGCAGGCCGGCGCAACGCATGTGCTGGATTTTCGCCAGCGCTGCCAGCGCTGCGGCGGCGTTGGCAGTGAACCGGCCGAGTTTGGATATACTAAAACCCGGCCGTGCGGTGCCTGCGCTGGCAGCGGCACTGCGCCGCCCGGCGGCCACATTCGCATCCTTACATGAAGTAATCACCCTTTATCCCTCAGGATTGAAGCGGACGCCCCTATGTCTGAATACAACGCGATTCAACCGCTCTTTCGCGGCTCTGCATTAAACCGTTATCGCAGTGTGCCCGTGGCTGCGCCGCAAGCGCCTGCAGACCGGCCACAGCAGCGCATTGATACCAGCCGCAGCGACCGGCCGGATGCCAGCCCCATCTTTCCGCGGCCGGACCGCTTTGAGCTTTACACTCCATTTCCGTATCGCACCCCGGACACCAAGCGCCCGCCCAGCGCCGAGTACGCGCAGCACAAAGAACACACCAAAGAGATTACAACTGATCGCAGTGGTGAGCGCACTGTGCAGCGCACCGCGGAAGTGCAGCATGGCGCCAATCTGGAGCATACGCTGGCCGCTCGCACTGGTGTTGCCCGCCAGTTGCTGGCACAGGAGGCGATAAACCCGGGAAGTTTTTTTGACTATCTGATTTAATCTCCGTAAAGAACGTGCGCAAAAGCCTTGATTCTGCAGGGGCATGCGCCGTCCCAGTGCATCGACGGCTGTGCCTGCCGATACCCTTTGCAAGCCTGCTGCCGGTTCAATGGACTGGCCGGCATGGCTCGCTAACGCTGTGGCACCAATCTTAAAACTTATGCGCCGCTGGCGCGGGCTGGCAGCAGTTCTGGCTTGCGCGCTGCTGCTGAGCTCCAAGCCGGCTGGTGCTGCAGTGGCAGCAGAGCCGCCGCCCGCCGCACCCGCTGCGAGCGCCACCCAGTTCTGGCTGGACAATCCCACCGTGCGCCCCGGCACCTGCACATGGCTGCGTTGGAATACACCCGAGAGTCGCGCTGTCTACCTGGGCAACTCAGAGGTGGCGGCGCTTGGGCAGCGCCGGGTATGCCCGCACACAAATGAGTATTATGTGCTGCGGCTGCGTGGCGAAGGCGGCTGGATCACAAATCTGCGCATCATGTTGACTGTTGCTGGAGAAGCGCTGCCCGCAGCGCCGGCTGCCGGCGAAGACTGGTCTGATGAATCATCCAGTGCGCCCGGCCGCGAGGCCCGCACCATCTTCACGTACTACTTCTATTGGTACGACGAGCAAAGCGCGCTGCATATGGGCCGCAACCCTAATGATCCCAGCAGCTGGCTCACCCAAAATCCCGCCGGCGCGCTGCCACCGGCATTGCGCAGCCCGGCGTGGCATCGGCGCCAGCTGGAAGACATGACCTACGCCGGCATCGATGTGGCGCTGCCGGTTTACTGGAACACAGCCGAATCCCACAACTGGTCACGACCCGGCCTGCAGGCGCTTGCCACGGCGCTGCAAGACATGCGCGCCAGCAACAGCGCCGCGCCGGCGATCGGTATGTTTTATGACACCACCAACCCGCAGCCCGTGGATCTTTCTACGGCAGCCGGGCGCGCGGAGTTTTATAGCGGCATTCAATTTTTCTTCAACACCATTCCACGCCCACACTGGGCGCTGACGCAAGCCGGCCAACCGCTGATTTGGATGTGGGAGCCGGACTTTGTGCGCGGTGCCAGTGCACAGTTCCTGGCAGACCTCAAGCTGCGCTTCAATGCAGACTTTGGCGTGATGCCGTATGTGGTGCTCACGCCCAACTGGGACGCAGCCGCCCGCCGCTCCGGTGCCGGAGCGCTGCGCGGTGATGCCGAGTACTCTTGGGGCGGCGCATTGTGGCCGCACATCACGGCGCAGGTTGCTGCCATCGGGCCGGGCTACGATGACCGGCTGCTGGCCGACCGCGCCAACGCTTTGTTTGTGGGCCGGCGCAACGGGGACGCCTTGCGCGCCGGATTTGCGGCGGCCACGCGCTGCCGCACGCCTTGGGCCGCGCTTGAAACTTGGAATGAATTTCACGAGGGCACGGGCATCGCCGAGACCCGCGAGCAGGGCCGCAGCTATCTGGACCTCACGCGCCAGCTGGCGCAAGACTTCAAGCGCGGCCAGCCCGCGCCCACGCCATATAGCGGCGCCAGCACCGTGCAGCTAACTTTTGGCGCGCTTGGCAGCGCGGCCGGGCTCGCACTTGTGGATGCGCAGGGCGACACCTTTCACACTGCTGCGACTGTGGACGGACAAGCAGCGCGCAGCACCGGCTATGCGCTCGTGCCGGCTCCATTTGATTTTGACGGCGACGGGCGTGCAGACGCGGCGCTGCTGCAGCCTGCCAGCAAGCAGCGCTTTGTGCTGCGTAACAGCGATGGCCGCCTGCTGCAAACTGCAGCGCTTGGCAACCTGGCGCAGCCGGGGGATTTTGACGGCGACGGCATGCCCGATCGCGCGGAGTACTGGCCCGCCACTGCAGAGTGGAACATTTACTCCGGACTCAACCGCCCACTGGTGCTGCAGGTGGGCAGCGCCACAGCCAACAATGTGCCCGTGGCCGGTGACTACGACGGTGATGGACGCAGCGACGCAGCCGTGTTTGTGCCGGAAAGCAGCACTTGGATTGTGCAGCGCTCTTCCGACGGGCGCGTAGAGCAGCGCATCTTTGGGCTGCCAGAGAGCAGCGATTTGCCCGCTCCGGCTGACTATGACGGCGACAGGCGCACCGACTTTGCGCTCTTTCGCCCCAGTAGCTCACAGTGGTTCATCCGCAGTTCGCGCAGCGGCCAGAGCCGCGTGGAAGTGTGGGGCACGCCCGGCGCGGAGGCGCTGCCGGCCGCTGCTGACTACGATGGCACGGGCAGCGCGCAGCTGGCACTCTACCAGCCGAACGCACTGGAACTGATAGTGCGCAGCGCAGACGGCAAGCTGCGCACAGTTGCGTTTGGCAGCGCCAATCCCGCTGCGGCCGGCTCCGCAGCGCTGCCGGCTGCGGGCGCACCCCTCAACCAAATGTACTTTGCGGTGGATGATGGATTCTATTTTGACGGCGGCGGATCAGTGCGCCTCAACATTCAGTACTATGACAATGGGTACGAGCCGCTGCTGCTCGATTACGACACCGTGCCCTGCAATGCAAGCCGCGATCCCGCTGATGCGTATCGGCGCACAGTGCTCGCCACCCGCCAGAACACGCACAGCTGGCGCAGCACAACACTGGTGCTGTCTGGTGCTGCGTTCGCCAACCACCAAAACTATGGCGCAGACTTCCGCATCGTTGGCGGCACTACGCCGGTAATCATCAGCTCCATAAATCTGACTCGCATGCGCGCAGCGCAGCCGTAGCTGCGCCTGCCGAGCCGCACATGCGCGGCAAGATGCGCTGGCCCGCACAAACTAGCCAGCAGCTGCTGAGAAGCCGGCATCCAGCTAACTATTACAAAAATTTAACCTTTGGGCGAACAAGGCCTTTCAACGCCAAATTAGCTTCCGCAACCCCCGATCCAACAGCCAGACCGGCACGCCGGCCTGCATTTTGCGCAAATTACACCCGCACCCCGCGATTTGTGGACATGCGGATGAAAAGCCGCCCGCCGAACTTTTGACGGTATGCATTGTCCGTGATATATTCGGGTTGTTAGTCCGAGTTGGTGTTGTTCCCCGCAGGTAGAGGTTTTTGCAGGTTGCTATGGCCCGCAGATGAATTGATGCGCAACTAGACCCGCCGGTGACTGAACCGTGCGGGTTTTTTATTTCTATTTTCAATTTCGATTTCAATATGGAGCATGATATGACAGGCAAACGATTACGCGTAATCCCCTTTGGAGGCCTTGGGGAGGTTGGCAAGAACATGATGGCCTTCGAGTATGGCCGCAACATTGTGATTGTGGATGCAGGGCTGATGTTTCCAGCCAATGACATGTGGGGCATTGATTACATCATCCCTGACATGAATTATCTGGAGGACAAGCTGGACTGGGTGCGCGGCGTGATCATCACGCATGGCCACGAGGATCACACGGGCGCCATCAAGCATGTGATGAAGGACCTGCGCGCGCCGATTTACGCCACGGCAATCACGCGCGGACTGCTGGAAAACAAACTGCGCGAAGCGCGGCTGCTGGACAAACTTACAATCCAGACAGTGCAGGCCGGCGAGAAGATTAATCTGGGGCCGTTCGACGTGGAGTTCTTCCACACCTCGCACAGCATTCCGGATTCAGTCGGGCTTGCCATCACCACACCGGTGGGTTTGGTGGTGCACACCGGTGATTTCAAGCTGGATCCCACGCCGGTGGACGGCTGGCCAATGGACCTTGGCAAACTGGCTGAGTTTGGCGAGCGTGGTGTGCTGGCACTTTTCTCAGACTCCACCAATGCGGAGCAGCCCGGCCGCACGCCGTCGGAAGCCATCATCGATGGCGCTATGGATGAAGTTTTCACGAAGGCGCCGGGGCGCGTGCTGGTGGCTACTTTTGCGTCATTGATCTCACGCTCGCAGCAGGTAATAAACGCAGCCACAAAGCACAAGCGCAAAGTGGCAATGGTGGGGACTTCCATGGTGGAGAACTCCAAACTGGCGTTGAAGCTCGGGTATCTTAAAGATCCCGGCAATGTGCTGGTTTCGCTTGAGACTGCGCTTGAGATGCCCCACGGCAAAGTGGCGCTGATGATGACCGGCTCACAGGGCGAGCCGTCTTCAATATTGGCGCGCCTGGCACAGGGCAACAACCGCCAGTTTGACCTCGAAGCCGGTGACACCGTTGTGGTGTCGGCGCATCCCATTCCCGGCAACGAAGAAGTGGTTGCACGCACAGTCAACAAGCTGTTCCAGCGCGGCGCGCATGTAATTTACGATCCCTTGCTGCCGGTGCATGTCTCCGGACATGCCAGCTCTGAAGAGCAGTCCCAGTTGATTGCGCTGTTGAAGCCCAAGTACTTTGTGCCGGTGCATGGCGAACTGCGCATGCTGCATGCGCACGCCAAGCTGGCCAAACAGGCGGGTGTGCTGCCGGACAATGTGGCAGTTGTGGAAAATGGCACCGTACTGGTATTCACAACTGACAGCATGACCATCAGTGAGCGTGTGCCCGGCGGCTATGTGTATGTGGATGGCGCCGGCGTGGGTGACATTGGCCCGGAGGTGCTGCGCGACCGCGACCGCCTTGCCAATTACGGCTTTGTGATTGTGAGTCTGCTGGTGGACTCGGACACGCGCCAGCTGGTGAACAAGCCGGAGATGATCTCGCGCGGATTTGTGTATGTGCGCGACGCCACCGAGTTGTTCAACAATGCATCCGAGCGCGTGGTGAAAGCCGTGCGCTCCAACCCCAACGGCAATCTGGCGCGCCATGTGGAAAGCACACTGGCGGACTACTTCTACGCCGAGACCAAGCGCCGCCCGATGGTGTTTGCTGTGGTCAACGAGGTCTAGGCCCGCTGCAACTATTGCACGGCTGTTTGCCGCAGCCAATCCATTTAAAACTTTCCCGCCAATCTTCGGGTGCCTTGTCGAAACCTAATGCAAGGCACCTGCAATCCCCATCGGCTCGGGCTGCCATGCAGCGTGTCTGCAAGCGCCAATTAGTGTGTGAGCGTGCCTAGGCGGCTATGCAGGGCATGACTCCCCAAATCATTATTGTGCTAGGCATCATGCTGGTAGCCAGCGTGATGCTGGTCACTGAGCTGGTGCGCTCGGATGTGGTGGCGCTGTTGACGCTGAGCGCACTGGGGTTGTCCGGCTTGGTGGGTCCGCAGGATGTTTTTGCGGGCTTCAGCCGCCCGGCTGTCATCACCATCATGTCGGTGTTTATCATTACCGCCGGTCTGGAGCGCAGCGGCGCCACCCGCTTCATCGGCCACCGCCTGCTCAATCTGGCCGGCCCGCATGAGGGGCGCCTCATTCCGTTGATCATGCTGGCTGGTGCCGCGCTCTCTTTGGTGATGAACAACATTGCCGCCGGCGCAGTGCTGTTGCCTGCAATTGTGGGCGTCACGCGCCAGACAGAACTGAAGCCTTCAAAACTGCTGATGCCGCTGGCGTTTGCCACAATGCTGGGCGGCATGGCCACATTGCTGACCACCTCCAACATTCTGGTAAATAACGCCTTGCGCGAGGCGGGCCTGCAAACCTTCTCAGTGTTCGACTTTTTTCCTGTCGGCTTGCCGCTCGTGCTTGCTGGCACGCTCTACATGCTGTTGGTTGGGTCCAAGCTGCTGCCGGACCATGCGCCCGCCGGCGCGCCCCGCGTGGCCACAGCGCGCGAACTGTCTGAGCTGTACGGCCTGCAGCAGGCCATCTCACAGCTGTATGTCTGCGGCGGTTCAGTCATGGCCGGCCAGACCATCAGTGCCGCCAGTTGGAGCGAGAAGTTAGGCCTGAGCATTTTTGGCGTGTCTCGCGGCGGCAAGATCCTGCTGCCACCAGAAAAGAACCTCGTGATTTTGGAGGGCGATATTGTGCTGGCCGGCGGCGAAGCATCCAGCAGCGCGCTGGAAGCTTGCAGTTTGATCCGCACAGTTGACCCCGCTTGGAAAGGCGACCTCGCATCAGATGAGGTTGGCCTGATTGAACTCATTCTGTCGCCGCGCTCGGACTTTATCAACCAGACTCTCAAGCAAATTAATTTTCGTGACAAGTATGGCCTGTCGGTGCTTTCCATCTGGCGCAAGGGCGCGGCCTTGCGTGCTGCGCTGGGGGACGTGGCGCTGCAATGGGGCGACGCACTGCTGGCACAGGGCCCGCGCGACAAAATAAAAATCTTGCGCGCCGACCCCAACGTGCTGGTGCTGGACGAGGACGATGCGCCGGACGTGCAGCCGCGCAAGGCGCCGCTGGCGGTTGCCATTGTGCTGCTTGCGCTGGCATTGGCCACCGCCAATATTTTTCCGGTTGCCGAGGCTGCGTTTGCAGCCGCGCTGGCGCTGGTGCTTACCGGCTGCCTGACAATGGATGATGCCTACCGCGCCATCGAATGGCGCGCCATCTTTTTGATTGCCGGGTTCATTCCGCTGGGCATCGCACTCGAACATAGCGGCGCAGCGGCGCTGATCGGGCACACGCTTGTGGGCACCCTCGGCCAGCTCGGGCCGGTGGTGATGGCTGGCGGGCTCTTCCTCGCCACCACGCTCGTGCTGCAAGTAGTGGGCAATGTGGGGTCAGCCGTAATCTTTGCGCCCATCGCCATCAACGCCGCGCAGCAAATGGGCGCCGACCCGCGCGCCTTCGCAATGGCCGTCGCACTCGGCACATCCATGGCCTTCCTCATCCCCACCGCCCATCCGGTGAACGTGATGATGATGGGCCCCGGTGGCTACACGGTCAAGGTTTTTGTGCGTGGGGGCGGGGCCGTGACGGTGGGCTGTTTCATGGTGGTGAGGTTTGCACGGCAAATTGTCGGGCGCTTGTAAAACAACCGCCCGCAACGGCCAGCTTTCAGCCAGCACCGCCAGCCTGCTGCCAGTTTGCAGGCTTTGCGGCAGCGCTGCGCAAACAAGTTTGGTAATCAGGCAGCAGTGTCCGCCACGCGCTGCAACAGCGCCTCAAACTCATCCGTCAACGCCTCCCAGTCACAGTACTTTTCTGTGAAGCTGCGCGCCTGCCGGCCCGCGGTTGCGCGCACTGCGGGATCCAGCAGCAGCTGCAAAGTTTGCTGCAGCGCTGCGGGCGGCGCATACAGGATGCCGTTGCCGGCCGGCACCTCGCGCTGCAAACCCGGCAGCAGCGCTGCCAGCACGGGTTTGCCGCTCGCCATATATTCGTAAACTTTGATGGGCACGATGTGGCGCGTAACCGCATTCACCTCGGAATGCAGCAGGCACACATCGGCGGCAGCCAGCAGCGCTGGCATCTGCGCGTAGGGCTGCTGGCCCGCAAACACCACGCGTGCAGCCAGCCCCAATGATTGCTGCAATGCGCGCAAGCGCGGCTCTGCCTCGCCCGTTCCTACAATTAGCAGCCGCACATTCAGCGGCAGCTGCTGCATGGCCTGCATCACGGCATCCAAGCCGCTGAACTCGTACAGCCAGCCGGTAAACACCAGCACTACATCATCTGCCGCAAAGCCATGGGCGCGGCGCACGGCGCTGCCGGTATTGCGCGGGTGAAAACGCTGCAGGTCCACGCCGGTGCGAATGGTGTGGGCGCGTGTACTTGAAGCGCCAAGCGCCACGCCGTAGTCCTGCAAAGTCTGGTTGATGTAAAGCGTGTGGTGCGCGTTGCGCAACAGATAGCGCTCCACCTGCAGTGCAATCCAGCGCGCGCTGCGCAGCGGTACCAGCGTGTGCAGCGCGTCAATGACATGCATCAGCATAGGAATTTTTGTGCGGCGCGCCAGCGCTAGTGCCGGCAAGCCGGTGGACAGCGCGTAGTTCACCAGCACTTGCGGCTGCAGTTGCGCCGCCAGGCGCTGCAATTCACGATGAAATGCACCCACGGAAACGAGGCGCGCAATGCCGGGCAGGCGCAGCGTCGGCGGCCGCACCACGCGCACATGCGCTGCGGGCAGCGCGCGCGCCACGCCCAGCCACTCCATGCGCGGCGCCAGCAGCGGCGCCTGCGGCCATGGCGTGTAGAGCATCTCAAAATCCACCGCCACCACCGTATGCCCGCGCAGCGAGAGGCGC
>QWRL01000088.1 GCA_003670425.1 Chloroflexota bacterium | reverse complement strand
TGCGGGCCGCAAAAGCGCCGCAAGTGCACACTACATCACCGTCACTTTAATTGTGGCCGGAAATCGGCAGACGCCCTTCCCCACCGCAAATCCGACAATCCCTGCATTCAAAAGTTTAAGCATCTGCGGGCTTTGGTATTTTCAGGCTTGCGCTCAGAGTTTTATTTTAGAATCGTGAACGCGCCAACATTTCAGGAGTGTATCAGGGCGCCGTTACATTATAGGTGCGCTTGTACACGCCGGGTTTGTACACGCGATAGCCGTCGCTGAGGTTTCCGGTGATGGTGTAGGTGTACTGCAGCGCATGTGCGCCGGTCGGCCAGTCCAGCAGGTAGTACGCCGTCACGCTGCACGCGGACCCGTCCGCCAGGAACTGCTTGAAGGTGAAACTGTTGTCCGGCTTGGCCGGCTCGCCATCAATCCGATATTCAAACTTCATGGCCGCCAGCGTGCCGGCCAGAATTTCATCACTGGCGGCGCACCACCAGTTGTCCCAAATTAAACCTTCAGACTTGAGCTGCACTTCGAACACAAGCGGCTCATCCAGCTTGGGCTCGCGAAAATCCTTGAGCAAATCGGAATTCAACCACGGTACCGCTTTGTTCTTTAAATTAACTTTCGTTTCCGGGCTGGTTGCGATGCGCGGCACCACCGGTCCGGCGGCCGGGTCTGGTGTGGGCGTTGGGGATGGCGTGGCCGTGGGCGTGGGCGGCGCGTACGTGGGGTAAGGCGTGAAGGTTGGCGGTGGCACGGCGCTTGGGACAGCGGTGGGCGGCGGCGGCGTATCGGTCACCAATGTAGTCACGCGCACCGGCCCGCACGCAGCGGCTGCGGCCAGCACAATTAGCAGCAGTCCGCGCCGCACCTCAAACAGCGGGCAGCGCTTCAATCAAATGCAAAATATCACGCGACGACATGACCGAAACCGGCAGCAGCTCCGCGTCCACCAGCGGCACATGCCGGAAGCCGCGCCCGCCCATCATTTCCAGCGCCTGCGCAATCTCCGCCTCGGGGTTCAGTGTCGCGGGGCTGGCCGTCATATGCTCCGCCACTGTGGTGTGCTCCAGGTCTGTCACCAGGCCGGCTACGCGCAGCAGCGCGTCCATCTCGGTGAACACGCCGGCCAGCTTGTCCTGCGCATCCGTCACGAGGCAGCAGCCAATGGAATAAAGCTGCATCGTGCGAATGGCAAATTGCAGCGAGCGCGTGCCCGGCACAGCCACCGGCCGGCCAATGTCGATGCTGCTGATGGGCGCGTGCAGCACATCGCCATGCGCAGCGCACAGGCTATGCGCGCGTGCTATCAGCGTGCGATGCCCAAGGCTGCCCAGCAGCCGGCTGCCATCAAATACTGGCAGGTTGCGAAAACCAAACAGGTTGAAGATCTGCAATGCCTCGCCCACAGTTTGTGCGCCGCTGAGTGTGCGCGGCGCGGGCGTCATAACAGCCGACACCGCAAGGTCCAGCGCGCCAGCCACACCCACCACCTTCATCAGTAAATCGCGATCGGTGAAGATGCCTTGCAGCGCTGCGCCCGGCCCGGTCACCAGCGCGCAATTGGCTTTCTTGGCACGCATCTGCTCAATCACCGTGCGCACGGGCTGCGCTTCCTCCACCAGCACATAGCCGGAAAGATCCAGCTCCGCAACCGGCTGCGCGGTAAATTGCTTCCGAAAGCTGCCTTCGCGTGGCGCCGCAAAATTATTCATTGCTCAATTCTACCCCGCGCCGGGCACCTGTTGCGCGGCACCATCTCGCGCGGTAACATACGCGCATGCCAGTCGAAAGCATTACCCTGCGCCCCCTCCAAAATGGCCGCGCGTTGCTGGCCTGCTTCGCGCACCCGGACGATGAGTCTTTCGGGCCCGGCGGCGGCGTGTTTGCGCGCTATGGCCACGCGGCCGTGAACACGCATCTGGTGTGCGCCACCAAGGGCGAAGTGGGCAGCCACGACGCCGAGCACATGCAGGGATTCTCCACCGTGGCTGAGATGCGTGAGGCGGAATTGCGGGCGGCTGCCCGCGAGCTGGACTTAAGTTCAATTCATTTTTTGGGGTACCGTGACTCCGGCATGGCCGGTTCGGCAGACAACCAACATCCGGACTCACTGGCTGCCGCACCGCAGGCACAGGTCATCAGCCAGCTGGTGCAGCTGATCCGCCAGCTGCAGCCGCAAGTTGTAATCACATTTGACCCCATCGGCGGATACCGGCACCCCGATCATTTGGCAATGCACACAGCCACGCTGGCTGCTTTCCGCCTCGCCGGCGACGCCAGCTTTGAACCGCGCAGCGTTGCAGCGTTTTCGCCGGAAAAGCTTTACTACACCGTCTTTCCAAAATACTGGCTGCGCATCGGCGTGGCGCTCATGCCGTTGTTTGGCCAAAACCCGCGCGCCTTTGGCCGCAACAAAGATATCGATTTGGTGAGCATTACTTCCGAGCAGTTTCCCGTGCATACGCGCGTGGACATCCGGAACTATGCGGAACAAAAAGCGGCGGCGGCGGCCTGCCACAAGAGCCAGCAGGGGCTGCCGCGGCGCGGGCCGCTGGGCTGGTTGTTGCGGCGTTCCAACCGCTATGAGTCTTTTATGCGGGCGTATCCCCCTGCCCCGCCCGGCCTGCGCGAAAGCGACTTGTTCGCCGGCCTCGCGTAACGCGCGCAGCGCGGCGCGCGCGTCAGTCTTCAATACAAACGGCTATCAGCTCTTTCGGGCCGTGCACACCCAGTGTCAGCACGCGCTCAATGTCCGAGGTGCGGCTGGGCCCCGCAATCACCGTCACGCTGCTGCTCTGCGCAAACAGCGCTGCGGTGGCGTGCGCAGCCATCCACTCCGCCAGCGTTGGCCATAATTGCTGCGGCGTGAACAGGGCAATATGCAGCGGCGCAAGCAGCGAAGCGTGCCGCGGCCGGCCCGGCCCGCCGCACAACACCAGGCCGCCCACCTGCGCAATCACACCGTCCGCGCCCGTAATGCCCGCTGTGGCAGTGCCAAGGCTTTGCACATGCTGCGCGCGCGCCGGCTCCGCTCGCGGAACTTGCGCCGCCAAAATTTCATATTCACGCGCCTGCAAGTCTTGCAGCAGCTGCGGGGCCGGCAGGTGGGCCGCATCCCACGCCAGCAGCGTGTGCACGCCGCGCTCGCGCAGCAGGCCGTCGATGCAGGCGCTGAGCTTGGCGCGCGGCGTGCGCACCGTGCGCCCCTGCAAAATGTTCAGCTGCGTTTCAAACTCGTGCAGCATTTGCTGCCGGTCTGCTGCCGGCGGCGCTGCTGGAATTGTTACTGCAGTGAAAGCCGGCAGCGCGCTGCCCGCCTGCAGGCTGCGCCGCACGCGCGCCAGCATGTCCTCGCGCGCCGCAACCTGGGCGTTTAGAACTCCCATCGCTCTCCGCTCTTGGCAGCAGCGCGGGCCGCAGCAGCCGCGGCGCGCTGGCGCGCTGCCCAACGCGCACGGAAGGAGCTTGACGCGATCCCCGGAAATTCGCGATGGTCCGTCCAGCCCGCCAGCGGGCCCGGCAGCCGCAAGGGGCCGGCCGTAGCCAGCAGCGCAGCACCCCACGCTGCCACGCGCAGACCCAGGCGGTACATCCACGGCGCACGCATCGCCCAGCTCCACATCTTTATGCCGGCATTCCAAACTGGTGCGCCACCAGTGGCAGCCAGATGCAGCGAGCGCGTCTTGATCAGCATTGTGGGAATGTCGATGCGCACCGGACAGACTTCCTGGCACGCGCCGCACAGGCTGCTGGCCTGCGCCAGCTCGCCAAACTCGCGCATGCCGCCGAGCGCCGGCGTCACCAGCGCGCCAATGGGGCCCGGGTACACGCTGCCGTACGCGTGCCCGCCAATCTCGCGATAGACCGGGCACACGTTCAGGCACGCACCGCAGCGAATGCACAGCAGCGCCTCGGCCAGCTCGCCGCCCAGCATGGCTGCGCGCCCGTTGTCCACCAGCACCAGATGCAGCTCCTCGGGGCCGTCGGGCTCTTGCGCGCGGCGCGGACCGCACACCAAACTTGTGTAGCAGGTAATGTTCTGCCCGGTGGCGGAACGCGAGAGCACGCGCAGCAGCACTTCCAGATCGGCCATCGTGGGCACCACGCGCTCGATGCCCATCAGCGCAATGTGCACCCGCGGCAAACTGGTCACCAGCCGGCCATTGCCTTCATTGGAAACGAGGCACAGTGCGCCCGTCTCTGCCACCGCAAAGTTCACGCCGGAAATGCCAACGCCAGCCCCGACAAAGACAGTGCGCAGCGCCTTGCGCGCCATGGATGTAAGCAGCGGAATGTCTGTGGCGAGCTGCTCCGGCGTAACGCCCGCCGGCAGCCCCAGTTTCTCCTCAAATGTTTTGGCCACATCTGCGCGCGTTAGGTGGATGGCAGGCGCAACGATGTGCGAGGGCACATCGCCGCGCAGCTGCAGGATGTACTCGCCCAGATCCGTTTCAACAACCTCAAAGCCGTCCGCCTGCAGCCGCTTATTAAGGTGGATCTCCTCTGAAACCATGCTCTTGGATTTGGCGACCAGCCGCGCGCGCGCCGCCTTGGCAATGCGCGCCACTATCTCACCGGCATCTTGCGCATTGGCAGCCCAGTGCACCACGCCCCCGCGCGCGGTTACTTGTGCTTCCAGCTGCACCAGGTACTGGTCCAGGTTGCGCAGTGCCTCCAGCCGGATGGCGCGCGCGCGGTCGCGCACCAGCGCGCTGTTGGGCAGCGCACCCATCGCAAGGTCGCGCTTCTCCAGCGAGCGCGTGTAGTTTGCATCCAGCGCGCGCTGCAGATGCGGGTTGTGCAGCGCCAGCTCAATGCGCGCGTTGAGCGTCATGCCTGCACGCTGCCCGCCAGCACTTCCGCCAAATGCACACACCGCGCAGCCTTTTGCTCGCGCTGCAGCCGGCCGGCAATGTTCATCAGGCAGCCCGGATCGCACGTGACGCACACGGCTGCGCCGCTCGCATCAATGTTTGCGGTCTTGCGCGCCACCATCTCGCCCGACACTTGCGGCAGCTTCACCGAAAACAAACCGCCGAACCCGCAGCACTCCTCGGCGCCCGCCAGCGGCACCAGCTCTGCGCCGGCCACCTGCGCCAGCAGCGCCAGCGGCGCTGTGCCCTCGCCCAAGCCGCGCAGCTGGTGGCAGGACGGATGGTAGGTGATGCGCCCGTTGAAGCGCGCACCAACATTTGTCACCTTCAGGTCATGCACCAAAAACTGTGAGAGTTCGCGCGTGCGCGCAGCCACCGCCTGCGCGCGCCGCAACTGCACAGGATCATTGCCAAACAAATCTGCGAAGCCGTGATGCACCATTGCCGCACATGAACCCGACGGCGTGACCACCGGGCCACTGGTGGCGTCGAAGACATTCAGGAAGTGCGCAGCAACCGCGCGCGCCTCGCTGCGATAACCGGCGTTGTAAGCGGGCTGCCCGCAGCAAGTCTGCGCAGCCGGAAATTCCACCTTCACGCCCTGCGCTTCAAGCACTGCCACCGTTGCCTCGCCAATCTCCGGCCGGACTGCGTCCGCCATGCAAGTGACAAAAAGCTGGACGGTTTGGGTGGGCGCTGCGATTGCCAAGGTAACGGTAGCTTACCGTGTTTGCGCAGCGCTGCCCGCCTGCCTGTGCAGCGCGGCACGCGTGGTCACCGGCAGCTGGCACGCAAAGTTGCGGCACACATACGCCGTTGCCTGGCCGTTGAGCTGCACGCGCCCTTGCAGCAAGGGGATTTCGCTCGCAGCCCGCGGTTGCAGCAATGCCACCACCTGATGCGGCCGATAGGGTGCGCGCAACTCAGCCAGCAGCTCCGCCATGCCGGCATCTTGCAGCGTGCCGGCCAACGCCACCTCTGCTGGCGCGCTGCTGTAAAAGTCCAGTGCCTGCAGCGTTTGTGCAAAGGCAGTGGGGTAGCGCGCTGCGCTGGCCTGTACGCGCGCCAGCACCTGTTCTGCGGCGCTGCTGTAGCGCGCGTCTGCGGTGTACGCTGCCAGCCGCAGCAGCACACCCGCGGCCATGCCGTTGCCGCCGGGCACGGCATTGTCCTGCAAATCTTTGGGGCGCGTAATCAATTGTTCATGGTCGGCGCTCGTGTCAAAGAAGCCGCCACTCGCATCCGCAAAATGCTCCAGCATCGCGTCCGCCAGCTGGCGCGCTGCCACAAACCAGCGCTCGTCAAACGTGGCCTGGTACAGCTCCAGCAAGCCGTCGGCGTAGTTGGCGTAATCTTCCAAGTAGGCGTTCAGTTTGGCGGGCGAGCCGGCGCGCCAGGTGCGCAGCAGCCGGCCGGCAGCGGTGCGCAGCGTACCCAGCACAAACTCCGCATTGCGCTGCGCAGCCAGCATGTAATCCGCCCGCCCCAGCACGCGCGCCGCCTCAGCCAGCGCCGCCAGCGCCAGCCCGTTCCACGCCGTCAAAACTTTTTCATCGCGCAGCGGCTTGACACGCTGCTCACGCACCGCCCACAGCTGCGCGCGCGCGCGCGCCAGCCGGCTTTCCACCTCCGCCTCCGCCAGCTTGTGCTTTTCTGCCAGCAACGCCAGCGGCACCTGCACATGCAAAATGCAATGGCCCTCAAAGTTTCCGCCGGCGGTTACATCGTAGGCATCCATGAACAGCGGCGCATGCGCCTGCAATATCTCGCGCACTTCGGCCGCACTCCAAACAAAGAAGCGCCCCTCTTCGCCTTCCGAGTCCGCGTCCTGCGCGCTATAGAAGCCGCCGCCCGCGTCGGTCATTTCGCGCAGCAGGTAGTCGCAAGTTTCCTGTGCGATGCGTTTGTAAAGCGGATTGGCCGTCACCTGGAACGCATGCAGGTACACGCGCGCCAGCTGCGCGTTGTCGTACAGCATCTTCTCAAAGTGCGGCACCAGCCAATGGTCGTCCACCGCGTAGCGATGAAAGCCGCCGCCCAGCTGGTCATACATGCCGCCGGCAGCCATGGCCTGTAGCGTGCGCTCGGCCATCTCCAGCGCCAGCGGATCCGCACTGCGCGCATGCTGGCGCAGCAAAAACTCAATCGTCATGGGCTGTGGAAATTTTGGCGCAGCGCCCCACCCGCCATTGCTCCAGTCAAAAGATTGCAGCACCGCTTGCAGCGCCGGCGGCAGCAAGCCGGCATCCGGCAGCGCGCCCGCAGCTGCACCCGCTGCCGCCGGGCTGCGCAAGTGCTCCAGCATTGCGCGCGCATTCTCCTGCAGCTCACCGCGGCGCTGCTGCCACGCTTCGGCCAGATTGCGCAGCAACTCCTTAAAGCCCGGCATGCCATGGCGGCGCTCCGGCGGAAAATATGTGCCGCCATAAAACGGCTCGCGCTGCGGGTTGAGCCACACACTCATCGGCCAGCCGCCATGCCCGGTCATCGCAACCACGGCTTGCATATAAATCGAATCAAGATCGGAGCGCTCTTCGCGATCAACCTTGATGCACACAAAGTGGCGGTTCAGAATTTCGGCGGTGGCCGCGTCCTCAAAGCTCTCGTGCTCCATCACATGGCACCAGTGGCAGGCCGCATAGCCGATGCTCAAAAAAATCGGCTTGTCCTCCGCCTGCGCGCGCGCCAGCGCTTCCGCGCCCCACGGAAACCAATCCACTGGATTGCTGCCGTGCTGCTGCAGATAGGGACTGGACTCTTGTGCGAGACGGTTGGGCATGCGCTGAGTTTAACGCCGGATCGGGAAGTGGGACGGCGGCCCGGCAACGCCGGCCGCTGCGTGCGGGCTGGCTGCCGCGCCACAGGGCAGCTGCCGCTGCGCAGCGCAATTAATTATTTGCGAGCGCCTGCTGCAAGTCTGCGATTAAATCTGCCGGGTCTTCAATGCCCAGTGCCAGCCGGATCAAATTGTCTTTGATGCCCACTGCCAGCCGCTCGGCCGTGTCCAGTTCAAAAAAAGACATCAACGCCGGCTGCTCAATCAGCGACTCAACGCCGCCCAGGCTGGGCGCAATCAATGGAATCTTCACGCGGTCCACCACGCGGCTGGCCGCCGCCAGATCGCCGCGCACCTCAAAGCTAACCACGCCGCCGAAGCCGCGCATTTGCGCGCGCGCCGTGTTGTGGTCCGGGTGCGATGGCAGGCCGGGATACCAAACGCGCTCCACCGCCGGATGCGTGGCCAAAAACTCCGCAACGCGCTGCCCGTTTTCATTCTGGCGCTCCACGCGCAAGGCCAGCGTCTTTAGCCCGCGCCCCAGCAAAAACGCCTGCTGCGGATCCAGCACACCGCCCAGCAAAAATTGCAGCTGGCGCACCAGCCCCGTCAGCTGCGCACTGGCACACAGTGCCCCCGCCAGCAAATCGTTGTGGCCGCCCAAATACTTGGTGGCGGAGTGGATCACCAAATCCACGCCGTGCTCCAACGGCCGGCAGTTCAAAGGCGTCGCAAAGGTTGCATCAATCAGCGTATAGATGTTGTGCTTGCGGCCCAGCGCTGCAAATGCATCCAGGTCCAGGCAGCGCAGGTACGGGTTGGTCGGCGACTCGGACACCAGCATGCGCGTGTTGGGCCGGATGGCAGCAGCCAACGCGCCCACATCCGCAGCCGCCACCACACTCGTCTCAACCCCGTAGCGGTTGAGGAACGTGAGGCAAAACTGGCGCGTGCGCCGGTAAGAGTCGTCCGTGATCAGCATGTGCGCGCCCGCACCCAGCAGCGCCAGCAGCGTAGTGGTCACCGCCGCCATGCCGGAAGCAAACAGCACGCACTCCGCGCTGCCTTCCAGCGCCGCCAGCCGGCGCTCCACCTCCATCACAGTTGCGTTGCCGTAGCGCCCGTAGTCCACGCGGTCGCCCGCCTGCCCCAGCAGCGTCGCCTGCTGGTGCGCCGTCAGATCCTGCGTGTCCGCAAAGGTGTAAGTGGCGCTCTGCACCACCGGCTGCACAATTGCATTGTGCGCGTGCGTACCGCTGGCGCCAGCGTGTACCGCGCGCGTAGAAGGGCCGGGAACAGCCTTGGGGTTGGTCATATTGCCAATTGTATAACGGGATAATGTAACGTGGCTCGCGAACTTAAGGGCGCCAGCTCGAATGATGGGGGACATGAAGAATCAGGTGGGCAGTCAATCTTGCGTACCTCATCTGCCAGATTTGGCTGCCGATCGCAGCACCATAAGATGCTGCAGGGGGTCGGAGTTCCAATTCCTCCGCTTTTCTCAGAATGAGAATTTAGTTATTTGGGTCATAGTAGCTAATTTTAGTCACACCAACTTCATTTAGCACGCTCATCTTTAACTTCTGCAAGCCTCACTAATTTCACCCTCGAAAATA
>QWRL01000087.1 GCA_003670425.1 Chloroflexota bacterium | reverse complement strand
AAGCCGAGTCGTTTGTGCGCAGTGTGCGCGAGGCGCACGGACTGTATCGCCGGCCCGAGCCGAAACTTTTGGCGGGCACAAACTTTGCAGATGTGAGCTTTGACCTGGATGCGCGCACCGGGCGCGTGGTGAGCGTGTGCGCACTTGATAACCTAATGAAGGGTGCGGCCGGCAGCGCCGTGCAGTGCATGAATATTATGTGTGGATTCGACGAAACCACTGCGCTCGATTTTCGCGGCCTGCATCCCGTGTAACATGCAAACAGCAGCCACAACCAAAACATTAGTGGTCGTAAAAATTGGCGGAGCCGCCGGCGTGGCGCGCGAGGAGATCTGCGCTGATGTGGCTGCACTGCAGCGCGCCGGCCAATTACTGCTGCTCGTACACGGCGGTTCGGACATGGCAACGCAACTCGGCGCACAGCTCGGACATCCCGCTCAGTTTGTAACCACGGCAAGCGGGCACAGCAGCCGCTACACAGATGCGCGCACGCTTGAGATATTCTTGATGGCCACGGCACTGCTCAACCGGCAGCTGTGTGCGCGCTTGAACGCACTGGGCTGCAGCGCAGTGGGCCTTAGCGGCATTGACGGCGGATTGCTGCTTGCGGATCGCAAAGCAGTACTGCAGGTGGTCGCAAACGGAAAACGCAAAGTACTGCGCGACGACCATACGGGCAGCATCAAGCAGGTGCGCGCAGAGCTGCTTGTCAGCCTGTTGCAGGCCGGCCACCTGCCGGTAATTGCTCCGGTCGCAATCGCAGCTGACGGCACGCCGTTAAATGTTGACGGCGACCGCGCAGCTGCGCAGCTGGCAGTGGCGCTGGGCGCACCCACGCTGATTGTGCTCAGCAATGTTCCCGGCTTGTTGCGCGATGTGCACAGCGAGCAGTCCCTCATTTCCCGGCTGCCCGCCGCCGAGTTGCAGCATGCTCAAGACACACTCGCGCACGGACGCATGAAGCGCAAATTGCTTGCGGCCCGCGAAGCCCTGGATGGCGGCGTGACGCGCGTGACGATTGCCGACGGGCGCTGCGCCGCGCCGCTCAGTGCGGCCCTGAACGGCGCCGGCACCACCATTAGCTAGGAGACCAACACCATGCCAGCTGACGAAACCGCCACAATGCTTGCAATGCCCGCTTCAACTTTCCCCGCGCCCAATGTCAGCACCGGCCATTGGCAGACTCTCGAGGCTGCGCACACCAGCGGCGTGTATTCCAAGCGTCCGCTCACAATCGTGCGCGGTGCTGGCGCGCGGGTGTGGGACGACGCTGACAACATGTATATCGATTGCGTTGGCGGACAGGGGGCCGCAAACCTTGGGCACTGCCACCCCGCAGTTGTGGCCGCCGTTCAGCAGCAAGCTGCGCAACTCCTGAGCTGCCCGGAAATTTTTTACAATGATCAGCGCGCGCAGCTATTGCAGCGCCTTGTGGAGCTGGCACCAGCCGGCATTGAGCGCGCATTCCTTTGCAATTCCGGCACCGAGGCGGTGGAAGCTGCCTACAAGTTTGCACGCGCCGCAACCGGCCGGCCGGCGGTTATCAGTGCGAAGCGCAGTTTTCACGGCCGCACAATGGGTGCACTCAGCCTCACCGGCCAGGACAAATATCGCGAACCGTTTGAACCACTGCTGGCCGGCATAACGCATGTGACCTATAACGATCTTGACGCGCTCGATGCCGCGTTGACCAGCCAAACCGCCGCCGTTATTCTGGAAGTGGTGCAAGGTGAGGGCGGTGTGCGCCCGGCCGATCCGCAATATCTATTGGCAGCCCAGCGCCTGTGCCACGATCGCGGCGCGCTGCTTATCATCGACGAAGTGCAAACCGGCATTGGCCGCACCGGGCGCATCTTTGCCTGCGAGCACTCTGGCGTGCAGCCCGATCTGCTGTGCATCGCAAAATCCCTGGCCGGCGGATTGCCCATCGGCGCCGTGTTGATTGGCAGCCGGGTCGGCGCATTGGATACCGGCCTGCATGGCTCCACCTTTGGCGGAAATCCGCTGGCGTGCGCGGCGGCGCTCGCAGCGCTGCACGCGCTGCAAGCGGAGCAGCTGCCGCAGCGCGCGGAGCGCCTTGGCACCGCACTCATGCTCAGTTTGCGCAGCGCAAACCTGCCCGGCGTACGCGAGGTGCGCGGCCTTGGCCTGCTGATCGGCCTCGAACTTAAAGCTAAAGTTACTCCGGTGCTGCAGGCGTGGCAAGCGCGCGGCGTACTGGCGCTGCCCGCCGGCAACACCGTGCTGCGCCTTTTGCCGCCACTAGTGATCAGCGAAGAAGATTTGGAATGCGTGCAGCACGCAATCTCAGAAGCGCTGCGCAGCAGCCAATAGGGACCCATTGCAAACCGGCAACCACTGTACCCGCACCGCGCGCACAAGACCACTCAGGCCGGCAGCGAGCCGGCAGTTGCGGCAGACACTTTACAACTGGCGAAGTTCAGCAGCGCGGCTGGCAGCGAAAGCACACACTACTTTTCTCACCATAGCAATTCCAAATGCATAACGATCTCCCGCAGACACTGCTCGGCTTGCTGCGCATCTACAGCCCGTCCGGACACGAAAACGCTGCGGTGCAGTGGCTGGTGCAGCACATGCAAGCACTTGGGCTGCGCACACATGTAGATGCGGCCGGCAATGCAGTTGGCGCCATTGGCAATGGCGCGCGCCACCTGCTGCTACTCGGGCATATCGACACTGTGCCGGGCGAGATTGATGTGCGCGCGGAAGGCGATGTGCTTTACGGGCGCGGCGCAGTGGATGCGAAGGGTGCACTTGCTGCGTTTGTGGATGCCGCGGCCGCCAGCGCAGCTGCGGACCTGACTATCACGGTGATTGGCGCAGTGGGCGAGGAGGCTGCCTCACCCGGTGCCGCGCACTTGCGCGCACAGTTTGCGCGCCCGGATTATTTACTGGTGGGTGAGCCCAGTGGTTGGGAACGCGTCACGCTCGGCTATAAAGGCAGTGCGTGGTTTGAGCTGACTGTGCGCCGCGCAATTTCTCACAGCGCCGGCGAAGCAGCCGCTGCGCCAGAGCAAGCCGCAGCCGCGTGGCAGCGCCTGCAGGCCTGGGCGCGCGAGTTCAACACCGGGCGCGAGCGCACGTTTGACCAAGTGACGCCGCTGCTGCGCAGCATGCACTCTGAGAATGACGGGCTCGAAGAAATAGCGCGCTTGCAAATCTGCCTGCGCCTGCCCGAAGGCATGCATGCCGCAGTTGCCGATGATGTTGTGCGCATGCTGAGCGGCCCCGAAGTAACAGTGACAGCCCGCGGCGAAGCACTGCCCGCCTACCGCGCTGCGAAGAATACGCCGCTGGTGCGGGCTGCGCTTGCAGCCATCCGCACAGCCGGCGGCCAGCCGCAATTTGTGTTGAAGACTGGAACATCAGACCTGAATATTTTGGGGCCGCTCTGGGACTGCCCGGCTGCAGCGTACGGCCCGGGCGACTCTGCGCTTGACCACACCCCGCACGAACATTTGTCGCTGCGCGAATATGCGCGCAGCGTAAGCGTGCTGCGCGCGCTGATCGAAGGCCTGGCTACGCCTTCTTCTTATAGTCGATGAAGCGGTAACCCACGCCGCGCTCGGTGAGAATATATTTGGGGTTGTGCGGATCCTGCTCCAGCTTGTCGCGCAGGTAATTGATGTACAGCCGCAGGTAGTGTGTTTCGGTCTGGTACTCATAGCCCCAGACCTTTGCCAGCAGCTGGTCATGCGGCACAACCCAGCCGGCGTTGCTTACCAGGTGGTACAGCAGCCGAAACTCCGTGGGGCGCAGCTTGACCGGCTTGCCCTCCACAAATATTTCGCGCCGGTCCAGGTCAATCTGCAGGCGCTCGTCAACCGCAATCGGCTCCTTGCCGCTGACCGACGAGGGCTCGGTACGCCGCAAAACCGCTTTGACACGGCTCACAAGTTCGCGCGGGCTGAACGGCTTGGTGATGTAGTCATCCGCCCCCAGCTCCAACCCGCGCACCCGGTCGTCTTCGCTGGCGCGCGCGGTGAGCATGATCACGGGCACGCTTGAAACTTCGCGCATCATTTGCAGCGTTTGAAAGCCGTCCATTTTTGGCATCATCACATCCAGGATCACAAGGTCCGGCAGCACTTCGCGCACGCGGTCCAGCGCCTCCTTCCCGTCAAACGCTTCATGCACGCTGAAGCCCTCAAGGTCCAGGTTCATTCGAATGAAGCGCGTCATGCGCGGCTCATCATCCACCACTAAAATGCGCCGTGTGTCGCGCGGCTTGTCCGTCTTGGGCATGTCAATTACCTCGCATAATGCACCAGCAGCGCGCTGATGTTGTCGGGACCGCCGGCCAGATTGGCCGCATTCACCATCTCAACGCAAGCAGCCTGCGCGTCTGGCGCCACCTGAATAATGTGATGCAGGTCAGCATCACTGACGCAGCCCCACAATCCATCCGTGCACAAAAGCAGCCGGCTGCCAAACTCAAACGCATGGGAGCTGGCGTCAATTTGCAGGCCTTCGCCCTGCCCCACGGCGCGCAGCAAGGTGCTGCGCTGCGGGTGCACTGCTGCCTGCTCCGCAGTGATATGCCCCGCCGTCTGCAGGCGGCGCACCAGCGTGTGGTCTTCCGTTAGTACGCGCATGCCGTGCGCTTCCACCAGCATGGCGCGGCTGTCCCCCACATGGGCCAGATGCAGCTGCCCGCCCGCTACCAGCGCAGCAATTGCCGTTGTGCCACTGCCGGGGTAGGCGGCCGCAACCGCCAAGTTAGCGCCACTGAGCGCAGCGCTCAAGCTGGCTTGCGCATCCAAATTCGGCCCCACACCACCTTCAGCCTGCGCCGCGAGAAGCACGGGAACTACTGACTGCACAATAGTCTGCACTGCTAATGCACTTGCCTGCGCACCCTGCTGGTGCCCGCCCACACCGTCCGCAATAACAAACAAACCAGAATGCGCTGGCTGGCCGCGGGTGCCAAGTATTTCAATCTTGGCAAACAGTGCATCCTCATTGCTTTTGCGCTGCAAACCGGAGCTTTGTGCGGCACCCAGCAGCAGTTGGCCGAACGTTACCGGCGCAGGCAGCTGTGCGCTGCCCCCCGCTGCCGCCTGCTTGCGCCGCAGCGGTTCCGCTTGCGCAGCCGGCGCGCGTTGAAACCACTTCATAAAACTGTTCAGCATTTCAGCTTGGCGTGAATCTAAATCAGATTATATGTTTGCGCCGCTGCTAAATACTGGCGCTCACAGCGCGCGGCAGGAACAACAAAGCATCACCTTCCATCGTGACGCGCACAGTGTCACCCGCTTCATATGCCCCCTCCAGCAAACGCACAGCCAGCGGATCCTGCAGCTCATGCTGGATCGCACGCTTCAACGGGCGCGCACCAAAGGCCGGATCCCAGCCCTTTTCAATCAGGTGCGCCAAAGCCGAGTCTGTAAGCTCCAGCGTCAGCTTGCGTTCAGCCAGCAGTTTGCGCAGCCGGCCCAGTTGAATCTCGACAATTGCCGTCATCTGCGCGCGCTGCAGCGGGCGAAAGACCACTATGTCATCCACGCGATTCAGGAACTCCGGCCGGAAGTGCCCGCGCAAAACTTGCAGTGCATCTTCGCGCGTGCCGCCGCCACTGCTGCTCCAAACATCACTGCCAAGGTTGCTGGTCATGATCACCACAGTATTTTTGAAGTATGCAGTGCGCCCCTGCCCATCCGTAAGCCGGCCATCATCCAGCATCTGCAGCAGTGCGTTGAACACATCGGGGTGCGCCTTCTCTATCTCATCAAACAACACCACGCTGTACGGGCGCCGGCGCACAGCCTCGGTCAGCTGCCCACCTGCATCGTAGCCCACATATCCGGGCGGCGCGCCCAGCATGCGCGCCACAGAGTGGCGCTCCTGGTACTCGCTCATATCCAGCCGCACCAGCGCGGCCTCATCATCGAACAAAAATCCGCCCAGCGCACGCGCCAGCTCCGGCTTGCCCACCCCCGTCATGCCCAAAAAGATAAACGAACCAATTGGCCGGTTTGGGTCTTGCAAACCGGAGCGCGCGCGCCGCACCGCATTTGATACCATGCGCACCGCCTCCGCCTGCCCCACCACGCGCCGCTCCAGGTTCTCTTCCATGTGCAGCAGCTTGTCAACCTCGGTCTGCAGCAGCCGCGCCACCGGAATGCCCGTCCACTTGGCAACCACTTGCGCAATATCCTCCGCATCCACTTCTTCCTTCAACAACGGCGCATCGCCCTGCCGGCTTTTCAAGTCACGCTCCTGCGCGCTCAGCTGCAGCTCCAGCTCGCGCAATGTGCCGTAGCGCAAGCGCGCTGCTGCTTCCAGATTGGACTGCCGCTCAGCCTGCTCAATTTCCACGCGCGTTGCCTCCACCCGCTTGCGCGTCTGGCGCATCTCCTGAATGGCGGCCTTCTCCAGTTCCCAATGGCTGCGCAGCACGCCGGCTGCGCGCTGCTGCTCGGCCAGTTGTGCTTCCAGCTGCTGCAGGCGTTCCTTGGACGCGTCATCGCGCTCTTTGCGCAGCGCTGCCCGCTCAATCTCCAGCTGCAAGCAGCTGCGGTCAATGTCGTCAAGCGCCTGTGGCTTGGAATCAATTTCCATGCGCAGCCGCGATGCCGCCTCGTCTATCAGGTCAATCGCCTTGTCCGGCAGCTGCCGGTCTGCAATGTAACGCTGGCTGAGGGTGGCCGCATTGATCACGGCACTATCCTGAATGCGCACGCCGTGGTGCAGTTCGTAGCGCTCCTTCAGCCCGCGCAGAATAGAGATCGTGTCTTCCACGGAGGGCTCATCCACGAGCACTGGCTGAAAGCGCCGCTCCAGCGCGGCATCCTTCTCAATATACTTGCGGTATTCAGCGAGCGTTGTGGCGCCCATCAGATGCAGCTCGCCGCGCGCCAGCAGCGGCTTGAGCATGTTGCCCGCATCCAGTGCGCCTTCGGCTGCGCCTGCGCCCACCACCGTGTGCAGCTCATCCACAAACAGCAGCACTTCGCCCGCAGCATCCGTCACTTCCTTCAGCAGCGCCTTCAGGCGTTCTTCAAACTCGCCGCGGAACTTTGCACCCGCAATCAACGCTCCCATGTCCAGTGCCACCAACCGCTTGTCTTTCAATCCCTCGGGTACATCGCCCTTCACAATGCGCTGCGCCAGGCCTTCCACAATTGCAGTCTTGCCAACGCCCGGCTCGCCAATCAGCGCCGGGTTGTTCTTGGTGCGGCGCGAGAGCACCTGCATCACGCGCCGGATTTCTTCGTCGCGCCCAATCACCGGGTCCAGCTTTCCCTGGCGCGCCAGCTCAGTCAGGTCGCGGCCATAGCGCTCAAGCGCCTGAAAGGTGCCCTCTGGATTTTTTGACGTCACGCGCTGGCTGCCGCGCACACCAGTCAATGCTTTAAGAATTTGTTCACGCGTCAGTCCGTGTTTGGCCAGCCGCGCCTGCTCTTCCTTGCTGTCCGCCAGCGCCAGCAGCACGTGCTCGGTGGAGCAAAAGTCATCCTTCATGCGCGCCGCCTCATCCAGCGCATTCTTCAGCACATCTCCCGCCGCGCGCGCCAGCCCGGTCTTGCCGTCTGTGCGGCTGCTCTTGGGCAGGCGCACCAAGTCGCGGCTCACCTCCTCCGCCAAATCAAACGCGTTCACGCCGGCCCCCGCCACTACCGCCGGCACCACGCCATCTGCCTGCCGCAGCAGCGCCAGCAGCAAATGCGCCGGCTGGATCAACCCCGGCCCCTCCGCATTGGCCAGCGCCTGCGCAGCCAACACTGCCTCTTGCGCCTTGTCCGTCAACTTATTCAAATCCATACAGCACCCCGCAATTTGTATTCACTTCACAGTATAGATACACAGCAAAGATTTGCGCTGCGTAAGCACAGCTGCGCGGCGGAGCAGCAGCAGCTTGCAAGCGGCAGCCAGCCCGCAAGCCGCTGCCATTATCCAGCTTGTTCCCGCGGTCTTGGCCAACCCACCGCCCCGCACAACCTAACTTTACGCCTTCTTTATCTAACCCGAACCGACCCACAGCGCATAATTTTTTTTGCGCACCCGCGTGGTTAAGTGCAAACGCCGCACGCCCGTGCCCGAGCTGTGCGAAAATCTATCCGTCGGCTTGGAATATGCAATGACAATTCTAGTTTTCGGAAGCATTAACATGGATCTTGTGGCGCGTACTCCGCGCCTGCCCGCTGCGGGTGAGACCATACTGGGCACCCAGTTTGCCACCGTGCCCGGTGGCAAAGGCGCAAACCAAGCTGTGGCTTGCGCGCGTTTAGGTGGCGCCACGCGCATGTTCGGGCGCGTGGGCGGGGACGTTTTTGGCGCGGCCTTGCTGCAAGCATTGCGCGCCGACAATGTGGACGTAACCGGCGTCACCACCACGGTTGGCACGTCTTCGGGTGTGGCCATCATTGCAGTTGATGATGCAGCCCAGAACAACATCATCGTTGTGCCCGGGGCCAACGCGGCGGTAGATGCGACAGACGTGCTGCACCTGCAGCACGCCACCGCCGACGCGCGTGTGCTGCTCCTGCAGCTGGAGGTGCCCATGCCGGCCGTGCTCGCTGCCGCACGGGCCGCACACACTGCCGGCCTCACGGTTATTCTGGATCCCGCGCCCGCCGCCGTGCTGCCCGCGGAGTTGTACCCGCTGATTGATGTCCTCACTCCCAACGAGGTCGAGGCGCGCATGCTGGTTGGCTTTGAGCTGGATACCCCGCAGGCCATCGAGCGCGCTGCGCGCCTGCTCACTGAGCGCGGCGTCGGCCGCGTTGTGATCAAGCTTGGCGAACGCGGCGCCTACTTTGTTGATGGCGAAAGCAGCGCTGCCCTGCCGGCATTCAAAGTCACCGCCATCGATACAGTTGCTGCCGGAGACGCATTCAATGGCGGCCTTGCAGCAGCCCTCGCAGCCGGCCGCCCGTTTGCCGATGCGCTGCGCTGGGCCATGGCCGCCGGAGCGCTGTGCACCACCAAACGCGGCGCACAGGATGCCATGCCGGAGCGCGCCGCCGTGGAAATGCTGCTGGCGCAGCAGCCAACGGCTGCGGCTTAACGCATGCCGCGCATCTGCATCGAGGCCTCGCCCGCGCTGCAACAACAAGCCGGTCTGGGGCGCTACACCGCCGGCCTGCTGCGCGGCCTGCTGGAGCTTGATCCGCAAGGCGACTACGCACTGGCCTACAACCTTTCCAGGCGCGTGCAAGTGCCGCCGCATCTTGCGCATCTGCCCCGTTATGCTTTCCCGCACAGCAACAAACCATGGCGCTTGCGCAATGCAGCCAGCTATTTGGGCGCGCTAAACATGGACCGCAGCTTTGCCGGCGTGCAGCTC
>QWRL01000086.1 GCA_003670425.1 Chloroflexota bacterium | reverse complement strand
GCGCGGCGGTTGGCTGCAATGGCGCAGGCGCTGCGCACAACCGCAGATAGGCCGCTGCCTGTTCGCCGGCTTGCTGCCCTTCCAGCAGCTCTGCTTGCAGCGTGTGGGTGCCGGCCACGCGCCCGGCGGCAAAGACACCCGCCGGCAAGTGCACCGGCAGCGCTGCGCCGTGCGCACTGTCAAACTGCACGCGCCCGCCCATCTGGCGCAGCAAGCCGTTCTGCGGCGTCCAGCCCACGCTCACCGTCACCAGGTCGCAATCCACAAACTTGCCCGCACTGGCATCAACCGCGCCGGCTGCGGACAGCGGCGCAACCACCGCCTCGCGCACGTTCCGGTCGCCCGTGGCGGAAGTGACGGTGTGCTGCCAGTACACCGGGGCTGCGGCGGTCAATGCTGTCAGATGTTCGCTTTGGCATTCAGCTGCAGCGCGCTGGTCCACAATCGCCGCAAGGCGGATGCCGGCTGCATGCAGGTCGGCGGCCACTTGCCAGCCGCTGTCGTTGGCAGTTACCACCAGCGCGCGCTGCCCGGGGCGCACCGCAAAAATCTTGAGCAGGCGCTGCGCGGCACTGCCAAGCATGATGCCGGGCAGGTCGTTGTTGCCAAACACCAGCGGCGTCTCGCTGGCACCGGTGGCGTTCACCACCGCACGCATGCGAATCTTTAGCAGCTCATTGCCGCAGGTGGCAGCCAGCCAGTTGCCCTCGTACCAGCCCACGCCGGCGGTGTTGGTGTGCACGCTGATGCGCGGCTGCGCCGCCACTTGCGCAGCCAGGTCCGCGGCGCTGTCTGCATCCGTGTAGCGCAGGTGCCCGCCCAGCACCGGCTGCTCATCCAGCAATATCACTTGCGCACCGTGCGCGGCTGCAGCCAGCGCGGCGCGCATGCCCGCCGGCCCGCCGCCAATCACGGCCACATCCACATGCACATATTGTTTGTGGTGTTTGCCGGGCCGCGAGCCCAGCAGCACCTTGCCCAGCCCGGCAGCGGTGCGCAGAATTTTTTCGTACAGCGGCCACAGCACCTTTGGCCGGATGAAAGTTTTGTAATAGAAGCCAACCGGCAAAAATTGGTCCACGATTTGTGTGGCGGCCATCAGGTCAGTGTCCAATGAAGGCCATGCGTTCTGGTGCGTCACTTGCAGGCCGGGCGTGGCCGGGTGCATGCAGGCGCGCACGTTGGGCTCATCGCCCACTTGCACCAGGCAGTTGGGGCAGTTGCCGGTGCAGCACAACACGCCGCGCGGGCGGTGGTACTTGAACGAGCGGCTGAGGACGGAGGTGCCGTTGGCCAGCAGCGCAGATGCCAGCGTGTCGCCGGGATGGGCATTGCACGGCCGGCCGTCAAAGGTGAACTGGAAGGTTGATCCGCGATCGATCTGCTCGCCGGCTTGCGGCGGCAGGCGCTGGCCGGTAATTGTGGGGGCGCTGTTTGCCATGATCGTTGCCTTAGCTTGCTGCGCTGTCCGCAGCCGCGGGCTCGTAACGGAACGTGCGCAAGATTTTGTTGGTGCGCGTGTCGCGCTCTGCAAAAAACCACAGGCCGCAGCCGCTGGCGTGATACCACCACTCCACTTGTACGCCACTGCGGTTGGTGCGCATGTACAGGTAGTCCGCCCACTGCGCATCGCTCTGGGCCGCCAGCGGCGCGGGGCGCGTGCCGCGCTCGCCGCCAAACTTAAACTCGCTGATGTTGCGCGGGCCGCAGTTGGGGCAAATCAAAATCAACATGCGCAGATACTCCGCAGCTGGCTTGCCTGCCGGCAGCAAGCTGCAGGGGCTGGATTGCAGCGCTGCATATTAATGGCCCACCGACGCGGCGCCTTTTTCACCCACGAGGTCAAACTCTTCAAAGCGCGACATGCGAAACGGCGCAATCAGCGGTGGCGTGCGGTTGGTGGCAATCAGCTCGGCCATGGTCTTGCCACAGATGGGCGATGCTTTGAAGCCATAGGTGCCCCAGCCGGCATCGATTACAAATCCTTCCACAGGCGTGAAGCCCATGATCGGGCTGTAGTCGGGAGTCATGTCGCACAAGCCGGCCCACTGGCGCAGCACGCGCACTTTGGAGAGCGCGGGGAAAAGCTCCAGCATGTGCCCGGAGAGTTCTTCCATGAAGGCCAGCGAGCCTTGCGTGGAGTAGGAGCTGAAGGGATCGACGCTGGCGCCCATCACCAGCTCGCCGCGATCGGACTGGCTGACGTAGACATGCAGGCTGCCGGACACAATCACCACATCGAGGAATTGCTTGAGCGGTTCGGTTACGCAGGCTTGCAGCGGCGAGGTGACGATGGGCAGGCGCAGCCCCGCCATGCCGGCAATGATGGATGACCAGCCGGCGGTTGCACTAAGCACCACGCTGGCGCCAATGAAGCCGCGGCTGGTTTCTACGCCTTCCACGCGGTTGCTTTTTATGCGGATGCCGGTGACTTCGGTGTCCTGGTGAATGTGCACGCCGTCCTGGTCTGCATGATGCGCGTAGCCCCACACCACTGCATCGTGGCGGATAACGCCGCCGGGCGGATGGTAAAGCGCAGCCAGCACCGGATAGCGCGGCTGGTCGCTTACATCCAGCTGCGGGCACAAGCGCGCAATCTCATCCGGAAACACAAGGCGCGAGTTGACGCCCTGCAGCCGGTTTACTTCTGCGCGCCGGCGCATCGTGCGCACCGCGGCGTCGGTGTGTGCCAGCGTAAGGTGCCCGCGCTGGCTGAACATCACATTGAAGTCCAGCGTTTCTGACATCTCACTGTAAAGCTGCACGCTCTCGTCATAAAAGCGCACGCCTTCGGGCGTCAGGTAATTGCTGCGGATGATGGTGGTGTTGCGCCCGCTGCCGCCGGCGCCAATGTAGCTCTTCTCCAGCACGGCCACATTGCGGATGCCGTGCGCATGCGCCAGATAGTACGCGCATGCCAGTCCGTGCGCACCGCCGCCGATAATGACCACATCGTAATGGCTGCGCAAATCATGATTGCGCCACATGCGCGGCAAGGCGCCATTCAGGCCCTGGGCAACAAGTTTTTTTGACATTGCTGGTGGTGGTTGGCAGGTGACGCGCTGCGGGCGCATTGCCGCTGCGGATTATAGCAAAGCGGTTGCGGGGTGGGAATTAACAATCGAGTGTGCCGGTATGCCGGCGTTGGGGTGTGCAAGCCAGTATTGCACCACACGTTTAAGTGGCTTCCGCCTTACCCACGGTAAGGCAGGCTGGCGGTGCATATATTACTTGCGCGGGCGTTGGCGTGAGCCATCCGCTGAACAACATTAATTAATTGTGCGGCCCCAGCGCACTGCATATTGGCTTGCCCACCGGATCATTTATTGCGGGATGCACCGCAAAAGTGAGGGTGTATGCCAGTGCCAAGCGTGCGGTGGCTCTAGTATACTAACGATATATCAGAGCCAATGGTCAGTAAGTGTTAGTTTTCTCCACTAAAAAGTTTCAGTGCGCAGCAGCGGCTGGCTAGGGTGCGCCGCAAATGGCCTGCCTAAAACTGCGCCAGCCCGTAAACGGCCTGACACATTTGGCTGCGGCATTGATGTCGGCCGTTGGCATGGTTCTACTGCTCTGGTATGGCGCCGGTTCGCTGGCGCGCGTGGTTACATTTGTGATCTACACGCTTTGCCTCATTCTGCTGTTCTCATCAAGCAGCGCGTACCATCTCTTGCGCGCGGGCCCGCGCCTGCACGAGTGGCTGCGGCGCCTTGACCACAGCGCCATCTTTGTGCTGATTGCCGGCAGCTTCACACCCATGAGTTACCTCTTGCTCAGTCCCCCATGGCGCTGGCTGATGCTGGGTTCCATTTGGGCGATCGCGCTGGCGGGCGTGGTTTACAAATTGATTGCCGGCATGCGCTTCCGGCGTGCGTTTGTGGGCGTCTATCTGGCGATGGGCTGGCTGGGTGTTGTGCCGGCGCTGCTTGTGTTGCAGGCGCTGCCCGCGGCTGCCTTCATGCTTTTGGTTGGCGGCGGGCTGCTCTACAGCGTTGGTGCCATCTTGTACGCCACCAACTGGCCCAATCCATTGCCCGGTGTTTTTGGAGCGCACGAAATCTGGCATTTGTTTGTGATTGCCGGAGCCACCAGCCATTACCTGATGCATTTGTTGTATCTTGTAAAAGTGTGATGCGGCGCTGCAATCCATTGATGCCATGGCTGTGGCAACCGCCCGCATGACTCCCACCACCTTGATATCTGCTGCCCGCAAGAGCCCGGCTGCGGCCCGCATGCGCGGCGACCTTGCCTACCATGTGCTGCGCGGAAAAATTTTGCGGCTGGAGATTGCACCGGCGGCGCTGATCAACGAAGCCGAGCTGATGGCCACACTGGAAGTGGGGCGCACCCCGCTGCGCGAAGCCCTGCAGCGCCTGTGCCGTGAAAACCTGGTGGTGATCCTGCCGCGCCGCGGAACACTGGTGGCGGACCTAAACTTGAGCGACCTGCAAAAGGTGTCGGAGATGCGCCGCGAGCTGGAGCCGTTTGCTGCGCGGCTGGCCGCAGAGCGCGCCACTCCCGCGCAGGTTGCCGCCATGCAGCAAAACCTGCGCGACACGGATGCGCTCGACGGCGCGGGCGACTATCGGCAGCTGATTGAACTGGACGCGCGGGCGCATGCGCTGCTGGCGGAGGCCGCGCACAACGAGTTTCTCTCGGAGCTGCTGGAGCGCATGTACAACCAGGTGCTGCGCCTGTGGTATGTGGGGCTGCACCGCGTGGGCCGGCTGCCCGAGGCAATTGCCGAGCACCATGAGTTGGTGAGCGCAATCGCAGCGCACGATGCAGATGCGGCGCAAGCCGTCATGCGCCGCCACGTTGCCGGGTTTGAGAAAGAGTTTCTGAAGGTGGTTTAAGAGTTGCGGCCGGCGCCAAACTCACAGGCGCGCTGCGCAAATTTGACATGACAATGTACTGGAGGCCATTATGACCAATGTAGCAGAGCGCCGTTCGCAGCGGCGCGAGGCGCGCCGGCACACGCCGGTTGTGCAATACGGCGCGCTGATCAACAAACTTGCGCCGACCGAGGTTGTTTCTG
Organism: Chloroflexota bacterium; assembly: GCA_003670425.1. Classification (GTDB taxonomy): domain Bacteria; phylum Chloroflexota; class Anaerolineae; order Anaerolineales; family UBA11657; genus BD1. The sequence goes on along the minus strand of QWRL01000086.1, from coordinate 4,667 downwards.
CCGAGGGGGTGGAACTCATTCACGCCGCCTCCATGCGCCTGCTGCGCGAGCATGGCATTCTGATTGTGGATTACCCCGCTGCCGCTGAGACCTTTCGCAAGGCCGGTGCCAGTGTGGAGTGGGTGGATGCAGAGCACCTGTACCCCAACGGCGACACCACCAAGGTGTGCGGCCATCTGGTGAAGATTGAGGAGGAGTTGCTGCTGCAGCATTTGCGCCATGCGCCCTCCGAGTTCACGCAGCTGGCGCGCAACCCGGCACGCAACATGGTCATTGGCGGCCGGCACACTGTATTTGCACCCGTGTATGGCCCGCCATTTGTGGCCGACTACGAGCGCGGCCGGCGCCTGGCCACGCTTGAGGACTTCCAGAATTTTGCGAAGCTGGCTTACATGGCACCGCAAATTCACCACAACGGCGGCACGCTGCTGGAGCCAAATGACGTGGAAGTCAAAGAGCGCCACCTGGACATGCTGCTGGCGCACGCGTTGTACAGCGACAAGTGTTTTATGGGCAGCGTCACGCACCGGGAAAATGCGCGCGACACGGTGCTGTTTAGCGAGATCCTGTTTGGCGCGGACAACATTCGCGCACAACCCGCCACGCTCTCGCTCATCAATGCCAGCAGCCCGCTGCGCTTTGACGACCGCATGTTCGGCGCGCTGGAGATTTACGCGCACGCGCGGCAGGCGATTCTCGTCACGCCGTTCTTGATTGCGGGCGCCATGTCGCCCAGCACAATGGCAGCCACGCTGGCACAGCAGAATGCCGAGGCGCTTTTTGGTATTTGCTACGCGCAAATACTCAGCCCGGGCGTGCCGGTGATCTATGGATCATTCCTCGCCAACATAGACATGCGCAGCGGCGCACCTTGTTTTGGAACGCCGGAAGACGCGCTGGCGTTATATGCCGGTGCACAGATGGCGCGGCGCTATAAGCTGCCCTATCGCTCGGGCGGCAACTTTACCGGCTCGCGCATTCCGGATGCGCAAGCGGGCTATGAGTCGGCCAGCACCATGTGGCCCACCATCCAGGCCGGCGTGAACTTTGTATTGCACTCCGCCGGCTGGCTGGAAGGCGGATTAATCGCCGGCTACGAGAAGTTCATCATTGACCTGGAGATGTGCGGCATCATGGCGCGCTACATGAACGGCATCGGCCTGGAAGAGGAAGACTTTGCGTGGGACGCCTACCGCGACGTGCCGCCCGGCGGCCACTTTTTGGGTGCGGCGCACACCATGCGCCACTACGACACGGCCTTCTATCAGCATGGCGTTTTCAACATGGACAATTATGAGAAGTGGGAAGCCGAGGGCAGCGTGGACACATACAAGCGCGCGCATGGAATATGGAAGCGCATGCTGCATGAGTATGAAGCGCCGCCGATTGATCCGGCGGTGCGCGATGCGTTGCACGATTTTGTTGCGCGGCGGCGTGCGGACATTCGCGCAGGCAAACTTAATCGGCCGGACTGAAGCGCAGCCGGCCGGCCGGCAGCGCGCAGTGATTGCCAAACTGCGCCCTGATCAAGGCTGACTCTTGCGCCATGCGCTTCACTATGAATCGCAGCAATTTATCTGGGCGATGGTGTGGGGTTGGATTAGTGAAGCGCATGCACGCTGCAATGCGCGCCTGCGGTCAGTTGCAGGCTGCCCTTTTGTTGGCAGCCGATGCAGCCCGTTGAAAGTTATATAAATTACAGCAGCCCGATGATTCAGAAGGCGCGCCTCGTCATCATCGGTGCTGGAATTGTGGGCGCCAGCACGGCCTACCACCTTGCCCAGCTGGGCTGGCGTGACATGCTCATCATCGATCAGGGCCCGCTGTTTTGCACCGGTGGCTCAACATCGCATGCGCCGGGGCTGGTGTTCCAGACCAATGCATCGCGCACAATGTGCGAGCTGGCCAAGTACACGGTGGACTTGTTCCATGATGTGCTGCGCCAACCGGATGGCCAGCCGTGTTTTCGCATGGCCGGCAGCCTGGAGGTGGCGTACACGCGGGAGCGCCTGCACGACCTCAAGCGCCGCCACGGCTACGCCCAGTCTTACAGCCTTGAGTCCGCCCTGCTCACGCCGGCCGAGGTGCACGCCCGCAATCCGCTGGTGGACGTGAGCAAAATTCACGGCGCGTTCTACGTGGTGCGCGATGGCCTTGCAAAAGCGGTGGATGCTGTGGCGGACATGGCTGCGCAAGTGCGCGCGCTGCAGGCGGGCGAGTTTTATGGCAACACGCCCGTCACAGGTTTTGAGATCAGCGGCGGGCGTGTGCGCGCGGTGCTCACTGCGCAGGGCCGCATCGAGTGCGAGCAAGCGCTGATTTGTGGCGGCATCTGGGGCCCCAAGCTGGCGCGCATGGCCGGCATCTCCATTCCGCTGACGCCGTGCGAGCACCTGCTGGTGAAGACCGAGCCGCTGCCGGAGTTGGCGGGCGCAGCGCACGAAGCCGCGCATCCGGTGATGCGCCATCAAGATTTCGCCATGTACTTTCGGCAGGACTTTGACTGCTATCAAGTGGGCTCCTACAAGCACGAGCCGATTCTGGTTGACGCTGAAGCCATCAAGTCTCCGGCCGACGCAAAGCTGATGCCGTCTGTGCACGACTTTACGCCCGCTCATTTTGCCGTGGCGCATGCCGCCGCCATTGAACTGATGCCTGCCCTGCGCGGCCGCAAGTTCACCGCCGCCATCAACGGCATGTTCTCTTTTACCGCGGATGGCTTTCCGGTGCTGGGCGAGTCTGCAGTGGCCGGCTTGTGGGTGGGCGAAGCGGTTTGGATAACGCACGGTGCGGGCGCCGGCAAGCTGCTGGCGGAGCTGCTGGATGGCAACCCTTCGATGGACCTGCATGAGGCGGACATCAACCGCTTCCATCCACATCAACACGTGCCGGCCTATGTGCGCGCGCGCGGGGCGCAAAACTACCGCGAGGTGTACGACGTCATTCATCCGCAGCAGCAGATGCAGTTCCCGCGTGAAGTGCGCCTGAGCCCATATCACGCGCGGTTGGTGGCGCAGCAGGCGGTGATGTTTGCGGCTGCGGGCTGGGAGCGGCCGCAGTGGTTTGGCAGCAACGCGCCGCTGCTGCAAGAGTTTGCGGTGCGTGAGCGCACCGGCTGGGAAGCGCAGCATTGGTCGCCCATTCAAGGCGCTGAGCATCTGGCAGTGCGTGCGCGCTGCGGTTTGTTTGACCTGCATCCGTTCACCAAGATTGAGGTGCGCGGTGCGGGTGCGCTCACATTCTTAAATCACATGGCCACCAACCAGATTGATGTGCCGGTTGGCAAAGTGGTTTACACCTGCCTGTGCAATGGGCGCGCGGGCATTGTGGCGGACCTCACCATCACGCGCCTCGCGCCGGATTGCTTCTGGGTGCTGACAGGCGGCAGCAGCGGGCCGATTCATCTGGCGTGGCTGCGGGCGCATGCGCCGCGGGATGGCTCGGTCACCATCACGGACGAAACCTCCGCTTACACAGCGATTGGATTGTGGGGGCCGCGCGCGCGCGCGGTGCTGGCACAGGCATGCGACGCAGATGTCTCCAGCCGCGCGTTCCCATACTTCACGGCGCAGCATGTGACGATTGGCATGACGCCGGCGCTGGCGCTGCGCATCTCCTATGCCGGTGAGCTGGGCTGGGAGATTTATGCGCGCAGCGAGTATGGCCTGGCACTCTGGGACACGCTCTGGCAGGCCGGCCAGCAGCATGGCTGCGTGGCAGCCGGTGGTGGCGCGTTTGATTCGCTGCGGCTGGAGAAGGGCTACCGGCTGTGGGGCGCGGACATCGACATTGACCATGATCCCTACAGTGCGGGCTTGGGCTGGACGGTGCGGCTGCAAAAGGGCGAGTTCCTGGGGCGGGCTGCGCTGCAGCAAGCCAAGGCCGCGCCGCTGGCAAGCAAGCTGTGCTGCCTTACCTTTGACGGCGCGGACGGCATTGCGATGGGCAAAGAGCCCGTGCTTGCAAATGGCAAGGCGATTGGTTATGTCACCAGCGCCAACACCGGCTACAGCGTGCAGCGCGAGATTGTGTATGCCTATCTGCCGTTGCAATTTGCACAAGTTGGCAGCGCGCTGCAGGTGGAGTATTTTGGCGTGCGCCATTCCGTTACAGTTGCGGCTGAGCCGCTGTACGATCCGCAGAATCTGAAAATGCTCGCATGATGCAATCGTCAAGTTTGGAAAATAAACAGTGGGGCGGGGCGCTGCGCTAATGCCAGACGACGACCCGCGCATTTTAGTAACGACGCCGCTGGAGGCTGAAAGCCTGCAGCTGCTGCGCGCTGCGCTGCGCGTGGATTACCGGCCCGGCCTCGCGCCGGCCGATGTGGAGGCGCGCATTGGCGGCTATCAGGCGCTGATTGTGGACAGCAGCAGCCGCGTCTCCGGCCGCACGATTGAATATGGCTACCAGCTGGCGGCGCTGGCGGTGCTGGGCGCATCGCTGGCCAATGTCAGCGTCAGTGCTGCGCGCGCGCAAGGCATTGCGGTGCTGCATGTGCCCGCAGCGCGCACTCTGGCGCGCGCCGAGCAAACGCTGGAGGCGCTGCTCTCACTGGCGCATGCGCGCGGCACCGCACTCGCGGGCAGCACACTTGGCATCATCGGCCTGGGTGCCACCGGGCAGGAGGTGCTCCACCGCGCACGCGCTTTTGACATGCACATCAT
>QWRL01000085.1:8943-9828 GCA_003670425.1 Chloroflexota bacterium | reverse complement strand
GTGGAGCTCGGCGCGCAGATTTATGTCTTTTGGGGCGGGCGCGAGGGCACTGAGACCGATGTGTGCCGCAGCGCGCTGGATGCTGGAAAGCGCTTTCGGGACGCCATCAACTTTCTTTGTGAATACGTACGCGAGCAAGGATACGCTTTAAAGTTTGCGCTGGAGGCTAAGCCAAATGAGCCGCGCGGGGATCTGTATTTACCCACGACCGGTGCCATGCTTGGGTTTATCCCAACACTGGACCATCCGGAAATGGTGGGTGTCAATCCGGAAGTTGCGCACGAGCACATGGCCGGGTTGAACTTCATGCACGCGGTTGCGCAAGCATGGGATGCGGGCAAGCTTTTTCACATTGACTTGAATGACCAGAACCCCGGCCGCTACGACCAGGACTTTAGGTTCGGGGCGCAGAATTACAAGCAGGCGTTCTTTCTTGTGAAGTTTCTTGAGGACGTTGGCTACTCGGGTTCGCGGCACTTCGACGCGCATGCTTATCGGACGGAAGGTGCCGGCGGCGTAAAGGCATTTGCCGCCGGGTGTATGCGCACTTACTTGATACTTAAGGAGAAGGCGGCGCAGTTTAGTGCCGATTCTGAAATTCAAGGACTGCTAAAGGAACTTGCAGCAGGGGATTCCGCAACTGATGCTCTGCTGGGGCCATACTCTGCAAAGCGTGCCGCTGCACTGAAGGCGCACGAGTTCGACCGGTCCGCGCTCGGCGTGCGCGACTTAGGTTACGAGCATCTGGACCAGTTACTGTTTGATTTATTGATGGGGGTGCGCTAATTCGGCTCACCCGCTGCTGCGGAGTTAGCGGCTGATTGGCGGGGGATGCTGAATTCCCGACGCCAACGGATGCTACCGAATTAAAGACAAAGGTGCCCG
>QWRL01000085.1:0-8933 GCA_003670425.1 Chloroflexota bacterium | reverse complement strand
GGGGGAGTGGGCGGCTGATGGGCGGGGATGCTAATTCCCCGCCGCAAACGGATGCTGTGGCCTTAAAGACAAGGGGGCCCGGCGAGACGTGATTGGTTTCGTCTCTGCAGCGGACACCAGTGTGCAAGTAGTCGGGGCGAGAGGATTCGAACCTCCGACCTCACCGTCCCGAACGGTGCGCGCTAACCGGACTGCGCCACGCCCCGAGCTCCCGCCATTATATCGGTTGAAAGGCCAAGCGTAAAGCAGGCGCTGCGGCAACGGCTTGGATTGTGGCAGGTGGCGTACAATAATATTGATGCTGCAAAAATACAGCTTTGAGCTTTGGAAGAAGCGGGTTGCGGACTGGCTGCAAGTTGCGCGGACTGGCGGGCGGTGGATTCTGATGTTTGCTGCGGGCGTCGCACTAGCGGCGTTTGCGTTTGCCACATTGCTGGCTGAGTTCCACCGTATGCTTGGCCTGCCGGCATGGCTTGGTTGGCTTAGCTTGCAATTTCTGCCGTGGCCGGCGCGCGTGGCAATCTTTGGCGGCGCTGGTTTTGCGGTGATTGCGTACGCTGCGCTGCGGCTGGCGCGAATCGTTTTGCATCCGCTGCTGCCCGTGGGCCAGTCTATTGCTTCAGTGGCGGCGCAACGCCAGCGCTTGGGGCGCGGGCCGCGCGTGGTTGCGATCGGTGGTGGCACGGGCCTGGCCACGCTGCTGCGCGGGCTCAAGGCGCACAGCAGCAATATCACCGCAATTGTTACCGTGGCGGACGATGGCGGTTCGTCCGGGCGTCTCCGGCGTGATCTGGGTGTGATGCCGCCGGGCGATTTCCGCAACTGCATCACCGCACTGGCTGATGATGAAACGCTGCTGACGCAACTTTTTCGGTATCGCTTTGGCGATGATACGCTGGACGGGCATTCGTTTGGAAACTTATTTATCACTGCGCTTGCGGACATTACCGGTTCGTTTGAGCGCGGATTGCAGGAAGCCAGCCGGGTGCTGGCAATTCGCGGACGCGTGGTACCGTCAACGCTGCAAACTGTGACGCTTTGCGCCGAGGTGCGCGACGGTGATAGCGCGCCACTGAAACGCGTGCTCGGTGAGGCTTCCATCCCCGGCAGCCGTGGCCGCATCGAGCGCGTGTACCTTGAGCCGGATGCGCCGGCAGCGTACCCGGGTGCGCTGCAAGCCATCTTGGCTGCAGAACTGATTGTGGCGGGCCCCGGAAGTTTGTACACCAGTATTTTGCCAAACTTGCTGCTGCGCGAACTGGCCGATGCGGTGCGCAACAGTACCGCGCTCAAAGTTCAGGTGTGCAACATGGCTACGCAGCAGGGCGAGACTGATGGGTTTTCGGTGGCTGATCACGTGCGCGCGTTAGAATCACACACTGGCGATGTGCTGTTTGCGACTGTGCTTGCGAACGAAAACCAGCACGGAGAGCTGCTGCCAAATATGAGCTGGGTGGCGATCGGCGAGCCCGTGGCCGGGTGCCGCACTGTGGCTGCCGACTTGTGTGATGTTGAGTATCCGTGGCGCCATGATTCGGCCAAGCTTGCAGAAATACTGATTGGCATGCTGGGAGAAGTGCGAACTGCCGGCTGATTCGAATAACGTTGGGCAGAGCGCCGCGTGACAAAAGTCTGCACGAAACACTTTTTGGGTGATAGTGGATTCTAAATTTGGCTGGCGGCAACTTAATAAAATTTGGAGTGAGGGAAAAAGATGGCAAAGACAAAAATCGGGATTAATGGTTTTGGGCGCATTGGGCGGCAAGTACTGAAGGCGCTTCAAGACCGGCACGGCGACACGCTTGAGGTTGTGGCGATCAACGATCTTACCGATGCGCCGACCAACGCGCACCTGTTCAAGTATGACTCAACATACGGGCGCTATCCCGGGACAGTGACAGTTGCTGACGGCAACTTGGTAATTGACGGGCGGCAGATCGCAGTCTGTACTGAAAAGGATCCTGGAAAAATTCCGTGGCGCAAGCTAGGCGTGGAGATTGTGATCGAGTCGACTGGAGTGTTCACTAACGCCAAGGGCGATGTGGCCAAAGGCCGGGCGGGCGCGTCGGCGCATATTACGGAAGGCGGCGCAAAAAAGGTGATCATCTCTGCACCCGCCAGCAACGAGGACATTACGATTGTTTTAGGGGTGAACTCCGATCGCTATGATCCGGCGCACCATCATGTGATCTCCAACGCATCTTGCACCACCAATTGCCTTGCTCCGGCGGCAAAGATCATCCATGACCGGTTTGTGATTCAGCACGGCATGATGACCACCGTGCATGCTTACACCAACGACCAGCGCATTCTGGATGTGGTGCACAGTGATCTGCGGCGCGCACGCGCTGCCGGCCAAAACATTATTCCCACCACCACCGGGGCCGCCAAAGCGGTGGCGCTTGTGATCCCTGACCTCAAAGGCAAGTTTGACGGGTTTGCACTGCGGGTGCCGACAGCCACTGTATCGGTGGTGGATTTTGTGGTGCAGGTGGAGAAGAGTACAACTGTGGCAGAAGTTAATGCGGCCTTCAAAGCCGCTGCAGAGTCCGGTCCGCTGCACGGAATTCTTGGCTATACGGACGAGCCGCTAGTGTCCTCTGATTTTCGGGGTGATCCGCGTTCATCAATCGTTGATGGGCAGAGCACGATGGTGATGGCGGGCAATATGCTGAAGGTGGTGACATGGTACGACAACGAGTGGGGTTACTCCTGCCGCACAGCTGACCTGGCAGCCAAGATTGCGGCGCAGCTGTAGTGTGCGGGCGGTGCCTGTAATATGTTCATTCATTTGAGTAATGGGCGGCAACTTAGAGCGGGATGAACAAGCAGACAATTCGAGACGTTGATCTGCGGCGCAAGCGCGTGCTGATGCGCGTGGACTTCAATGTGCCGCTCAAGGACGGCGCAGTGGCGGATGATACACGCATCCGCGCCGCACTCCCCACAATTCAACATCTGCTGTCGCAGTCGGCTTCGGTTATCTTGTGCTCGCATTTTGGGCGGCCCAAGCACGGCCCTGAGCCGGAGTTCTCTTTGCAGTCGGTGCTGCCGGCGTTGTCCGGGCTGCTCCCCGGCCGGATGGTTCATTTTGCGCCGGATTGTGTGGGCAGTGCGGCAACCAACCAGGTGAAGGCGCTGGCAGCGGGCGAGGTGCTGCTGCTTGAAAATACGCGCTTCCATGCTGGCGAAGAGAAAAATGATGCCGGCTTTGCTGCGCAGCTGGCGGCGCACGCCCAGCTGTATGTTAATGATGCGTTTGGCTCGGCGCATCGGGCGCATGCGTCAACCGTGGGCGTTGCAAAACTGCTGCCGGCGGTGGCGGGTTTGTTGATGGAGGCTGAACTCAAGTATCTGGGGCAGGCTGTGTTGACTCCGCAACACCCATACATTGCCATCCTTGGCGGCGCAAAAATTTCTGACAAGATTGGCGTCATTCAAAACTTGTTGCAAAAAGCGGATAAATTGTTGATTGGTGGCGGCATGGCCAATACCTTTTTGCGCGCGCAGGGTCTGGCGCTGGGTGCTTCTTTGGTGGAGGAAAGCGCGCTAGATATGGCACGCTCGTTGCTGCACACGCACGGCGAACGTATTCTGCGGCCGATTGACGCCGTGCTGGGTGATCGATTTGGTGCGGACGCAAAAGTCCAGACGATTGCCGTGTCCAGCGGCGTGCCGGATGGCTGGCGGATTTTGGACATTGGGCCGGAGACTGTTGCGCGCTTTGGTGCGGCGCTGCGCGGATGCAAGCTGGTGGTGTGGAACGGTCCGATGGGCGTGTTTGAGCTGGCGCCGTTTGCAGCGGGCACCACTAACGTCGCACGCCTTGTGGCTGATTGCGGCGCAACTTCGATTGTGGGTGGCGGAGATTCGGTGGCTGCAATTCACAAAGCTGGATTGGCAGCGCGCATCACGCACATCTCCACTGGCGGTGGCGCCAGCTTGGAATTCTTGGAAGGCCGAACTTTGCCGGGCGTAGAAGCGCTGAATGACCGCTAGTGTTTTGGGGCGCACTGCTTGAGCGAGTGGTGCAAACTGCGCGTGTGGACTTGTTCGCGGGCCAGTTGGTGCGGGCAGTTGTGAATTAGAGCTGAGGGTACAACATTGAAAAGAGTTCCCATCATTGCCGGCAATTGGAAGATGAACACGCTGCCAGATGAAAGCGCGGAGCTGGCAGCAGCTATCAAGGCGGCGCTGGCGGGCCAGCACGCTGTGGAAGCAGTGCTTTGCCCGCCGTTTGTAGGGCTCGCCGCAGTGGCGCATGTGTTGCGCGGGTCCAATCTTAAATTAGGGGCGCAAAATGTGCATGCGGAAGAAAGCGGTGCGTTCACGGGAGAGATTGCCGCGGGCATGCTGGCCGGGTTGTGCCAGTATGTGATTGTGGGGCACTCTGAGCGGCGCCAGTTTTTTGCGGAGACGGATGAGCAAGTGGGGCGCAAGGCGCTGGCCGCGCTGGCGCATGGCTTGCGCCCGATTATTTGTGTGGGCGAAAGCCTGCTGGAGTATGACGCAGCGCAAACTGCACTGGTGGTGGAACGCCAGGTGCGCGCGGCGTATGCGCAGATTGCCGCGGCTGATGTGGCCAGCAGCGTGGTTGCGTATGAGCCTGTCTGGGCGATTGGTTCCGGGCGCGCTGCAACTGCTGCGGGTGCAAATAAAGTTTGTGGTGAAAGTGTGCGGGCGGTGCTGGCGCAAATGTTTGGCGTGGCGGTTGCGCAGCAGGTGCGGGTGCAATACGGTGGCAGCGTCAAAGGCAGCAACATTGCCGAGTTTATGGCGCAGCCGGATATTGATGGAGCGCTGGTTGGCGGTGCAAGCCTCACAGCCACAAGCTTTGTTGATATCGTGCGCAATGCTGCTTGAGTTGCGGCTGTGTGCAATGCGTCCGGCGGCTGCTGCCATTAGGGCTTCAGCGTAAATCTAATTCTGGTGGCGCTGCCGAACTTGGGGCTGGGGTTGTGGCTGCTGGCGTGTCTGGCGCTGCTGGGCTGGCTGCAGAGTCGCGTTGCGCGCCATGTGCAGCTGATTTTGCTGCTGGCGATCCGCAATGAGCATGCAGCATTGCTGGCGTTTCAACTGCTATTTTTGCCGGGCGTCGCGCTGCATGAAGCCAGCCACTGGATTGTGGCGCGCCTTTTGGGAATGCGCGACCTTGAGATCTCGTTGTGGCCGCAGCGCCAGCGGGATGGTTCGGTGCGCCTTGGATACGTGAAGACCGAGCGCATGAACCTTGCCCGCGCAGCGTTTGTGGGAACCGCACCGCTTGTGGCCGGGATCGTGCTGGTGAGCGTGATCAGCGAGCGCCTGGGTTTGAACCGGTTGTGGACGGCCGCGGCTGCGGCGGAAACCATTCAGGTGCGCGCGTTGCTGGCTGAATTTTGGCAGCGGCCGGATTTGTGGTTGTGGATCTACTTGCTTTTTGCGTGCAGCAATACGATGCTGCCCAGCGCATCTGACCGGCGTGCGCTGCCCGCTGCTGCTGCCCTGCTGGGAAGCTTGATGCTTGGCGGGTACCTGCTTGGAATGCTGGCGCTTGTGCGAACTGCGCTGGGCGGTGTGGCGTGGAGTCTTGCGAGTGCTGCAAGCGTGGCGATGGGCATCACCATCCTGCTGGATCTGCTGTTGCTGCCCGTACTTTATTTACTTGAGGCGCTCTTGTGGCGGCTGCGCGGCGGCCAGCGCTTGCGGGCTTGAGAGCCGGGCCAGTGCAATGCTGGCGCCGGCCAGCACTGCGGCCAGCGTCACAAGCTTGAAAATGCGCGCAATTGGCAGCAAGGAAAGCAGCCCCAGTACCGCGCACAATACCCAATAGCCAAGCACAATGCGATTTTGCGGATAGCCGCGGTCGAGCAGCCGGAAATGCAAGTGGCCGCGGTCGCCCTGCAGCGGGGAGCGGCCGCTGCGCATGCGCATCAGGATGCGCCAGAATGTGTCCGTGATGGGCACTGCCAGCACCAGCAAAGCGGTGGCAAAGCGCGCGGGCGCAAGTATGGAAAGCGCTGCAAGTTGGAAGCCGATGGTGAACACGCCTGCGCTGCCGAGGAACACGCGCGCGGGGCTAAAGTTGTAGGGCAGGAAGCCAATGCATGCGCCCGCCAGCGCCAGCGCAAACAGCGCCACTGATGGCTGGCCGACGCTGTACATATGCGCCGCAAAAAAAATCGCTGCGATCGCGCCCACGCCGGCGGCCAGCCCGTCAAGGCCGTCGAGCCAGTTTACGGTGTTCATCATTCCGGCAATCCACACGCTGGTAAGCGCAATAACCAGCAGCGGCCCGAGTGGCAGCCAGCTGCCAAGCACCACCAGCTCGCCGTTTAGTGGATTTGTAAAGCGCTCGATGAATACTGTGCTGAACATTGCAATCGCCGCAGCGGCCAGCTGCCCCAGCAGCTGCGGGATTGGGCCGAGTTCGCGCCAGTCGTCAACCAAACCGAGGCCGAACACAAACAGCGTGCCCAGCAGCATGCCCGCAATGCGCAGGCGGTCCGGGCCGCCCGTGGGCGCGTCCAGCCACCACGCCACTGCGCAGCCGGCAAACAGCGCCAGCACAATCCCCACACCCCCCAGCCGCGAGATGGTCCCTGTATGTTGGTGGCGCCCATCGGGCGCGTCCACCAGCCGCAGCCGGCGCCCCAGCCAGCCGGCCAGTGGTGTGCTGAGCAGGCTCGCAGCCAGCGCCGTCGCAAACACAATTAGTGCGGTGGTCATCTCAAGCTGAAGTTAGCGGATTGTTGCAAGTTGCATTGCGCGCGCGCACCGCAGTCTTGCCAGCCACCGAAAAGACCGGCGTCTCCCAGTGTGCACAAAGGGATTTTGTCAGGTGCCAAATTGCCTGTCGCCGGCATCACCCAAACCGGGAATGATGTAGCCCACTGGATTTAGGTTCGTATCGATTGCGGCAACATAAATCGGCACATCCGGATGGTCAGCTTGCAGGCGCGCCACGCCTTCCGGTGCAGCAATCAAGCCGATGTAAATCAGGCTCTGCATGCCCCACGCCTTTAACAAATCACAAGTCGCTGATGCTGATCCACCCGTCGCAAGCATCGGATCCAGCACCAGGCATACCTGCACCTTGGTCGTGTCCGGTTTGTTGGCGTAATACTGCACTGGTTCAAGCGTGCGCTCGTCGCGCTTCAATCCGATGTGCCACACCGCGGCGCCGGGCATCATTTCCCAAATCCCCTCCACCATTCCCAAACCGGCACGCAGCACCGGCACCAGCCCAATCGCCCCGTCTAGCGTCTGCCCGCTCGCCGGCCCCATTGGCGTCGTAACGGCAATGCCGCGCAACGCAAGTGCCCGCGTGGCGTCCACAGCCAACAAGATGCTAATTTCGCGGATCAGTTCACGAAATTCTTTATGGGTTGTTTCAACGCTGCGCAGCTTGGCCAGCTTGTGCGCAACCAAAGGGTGGGTGGATGGAAAAACGTTTGCCATTGTTTCAGTCTCCGCAGTGCAACATTTTAACGCAAACTATCAGGCCGCGCGCTTGCCAGAACTTAATGCGCAATGGTGGCTGGCTGCTGGATTGTGGGCTCGGGCAATACCTGCCGATTTCGTAACGACCAAATTATGCTGCCGGATTGTCACGGCAGGAAAACACAGATTGACCCTTCGTGGTAGCCCAAACGCGCAAGGTGATTAAGTTGCGCAGTGAAGATGCCAACCGGCTGCCACTCCGCACAGGTGCGCGACACGACCACCGCAGCACTAAAGCGCTGCGCCGCTAAATTCGCTTCAATCTGTGGCAGGAACCGCTTGAGATTTCTGTTGATGCCCAGTGCGGTTTCTGCATATGGGCCCAACGCGGTGCGATCACTCATGTACAACATGGCGGTGCTGTCACTGGTATAAATTTTTCCTGCGCCAATGTTTGCATCCAGATATGCGCGCGCTGCTGCCCACGGGTGATTGCCGGACCGGTACACGATGTTGTTCAAAGCCATGTAGAGCGGCGCAAAAGCCAATGCCGCGACATACAACACGGTGGCCAGGCGCGCACCCCAATGTACGCCAGAGATCTCACTGCTTTGGAAAAGATTGTGCAGCCCCGCAGCTGCCGGAAGAAATCCCAAGAACACCGCACTGTGAAAATAATTGCTGCCGCCGCCAATGCGCAGCAATCCTAGAAACGCCAGCATGTAGCTGCTCAGCAAGCAGCACACATACAGGCGCGCGGCGGCGGGCGCAGATTGGTAGAGTGCTGCCAGCCCGGCAATGATCAACATGTACATTGGCAGGCGCTGCATTACCAGCTCTGCGATCGCTTTTTCGACGACGCGAGACAGCGTGCCCAAATCAGAAAAGAACTCACCCTGCGTCATTAGCAGCGCATTCTCGAGGCCGGGTGCACTGTAGCCCAGCCAGAGCAGCGCGAGCAGCGCTGCCGTAAATGCGGCGAAGCTAGCCATGCACCACGCAAGCATCTTTCCGCGGCGCTCAAGTGCCAGCGCAATCAATACACCGAGAAAAATTGTAAGGCTGTTGAGCCGGAAGGAGCAGGCCAGCGCGGCAGCCAAGCCCACAAGCGTGGCAGCCGGCACCAGTGCCTGCTTTTTGCGGAAGAGCAGTTCCCATGCCAGATAAAAAACAAGCAGCTCAAAAAAAACCGCCGGCAGATCGGGCCGGATCGAGAGCAGCATGCCCAAGTCCAGCGCTGCAATCATTAGCAGCGTGAGTGCGGCTGCCGGCGCGCTGATGATAAACAAGCGAGAGCGGCGGTTGAAGAGCGCTGCGCTGAGAAATATGGCCGCAACCAGCAGCAGCATTACCGTGCGCGCAACAAATGCAACCAGCCAAACATCGCTACCGCCCACGACCCGCATCAGTGGCGTTAGGCCCCAATAAAAATAGGCACTGTACGGATTTAGGTGAATTGGATTTTCGGTGATGCCGGTGAGGTGTGGCAGCCTGGCAGCTACGCGCTGCAG
>QWRL01000084.1 GCA_003670425.1 Chloroflexota bacterium | reverse complement strand
CGCCGCAGGCCGTGAGCCACACGTAAATTCCGCCATGATAGTTATCGGCACACCTACACCAGCCGCCAATCACGCGATGCGAACGATTAAACCAATAACCTCACGCAACCTACGTGGCTGGGGAGCTGCCTGGCTCGTTGTGCTGGCCTGCGTTGCGTGCAGCGCACCCGCACCCGCATCAGTGCCATCCCCCACCGCCCAACCAGAGACAACAACTGCGCCCGCCGCGCCCACCGAATCTGCGCCAGCACAACCCACCGCCAGCGCCATAGCGGCCTGCACCGACGATGCTGATTTTGTCAGCGACGTAACCGTGCCGGACTTTTCACTGGTTGCGCCGGGTGCGGTTCTGGACAAGCAATGGCAGATACGCAATTCAGGCACTTGCGCCTGGGGTCCGCAGCATCGCGTGATTTTTGTTGAAGGCACCGCGCTTGGTGCAACCTTGGAGCACGCACTTTATCCGGCGCTGCCCGGCACACTGGCAGTTGTAAATATACCGATGGTGGCGCCCGCCGCAGCGGGCGAGTATGAAGGCTACTGGCGCTTGAGCGCAGCAAATGGCGAGGCGTTTGGCAGCCGGCTGTATATTAAGATCACCGTCGCCACCCCCGCACCTTAATCCGCACTGCCCGCCTCGCGCTCGAGCCAAATAGTTACCGGCCCGTCATTCACCAGCGCCACCTGCATGTGTGCGCCAAAGCGGCCATGCTGCACTGCCACACCCGCGGCCAGCAGTCCCGCGGCAAAGTGCTGCACCAGCGGCTCGGCCAGCTCCGGCGCCGCAGCCGGCAAAAAACTTGGGCGCCGCCCCTTGTGCGTATCCGCATATAAAGTGAACTGGGAAATCACCAGCGCGCTGCCACCCACATCGATAACAGATAGATTAGTCTTGCCCGCGCTGTCCTCAAAAATCCGCAAGCCGGCCACGCGCCCCGCCAGCCAATCCGCCTGCGAAAGTGTGTCCCCGTGGCCGACTCCCACCAGCAGCACCAAACCGTGCGCAATGCGTGCGAACTCTACGCCCGCCTCGCTAACGCTGGCTTGCGTCACGCGCTGAATTAGAACCCGCACAGCGCCCGCCGCTTTTGCCCGCGCTTCAGGGCAGCCCGATGGCTGCGCGCACCTCGTCCATCGTTGCCGCGGCCAGCGCCCGCGCCCGCTGCGCGCCATCACGCAGCACATCCCACACATCATCCGGTCGCGCCGCCAATGCCGCCCGCCGCTCGCGCAGGCCCGCCAGCCCGTTGTTCATGCTGTCCGCCAGGCGCTGCTTGCAATCCACGCAGCCAATCGCGGCACTGCGGCAGCCAGCGTTGATTTCCTGCACCGCCTCCGGCGCGGAAAATGTTTTGTGCAGCGCGAAAACATTGCACACATCCGGATTGCCCGCATCTGTGCGCCGTACCCGCGCCGGATCAGTCACCATGCCGCGCACCACCTGTACAGTCTCCGCCGCGGTCAATGCCAGCTCGATGTGGTTGTTCTCGCTCTTGCTCATCTTGCGCTGCCCGTCGGTGCCCAGCACCTTGGGGTATTCCGTGTTCTTCATTTGCGGCTCAACCAGTACGCTGGCCCCGGTGCGATGATTAAATGTGCGCACCACTTCCCGGCAAAACTCAATGTGCGATTCCTGGTCAATGCCAACCGGCACAAGGTTGGTCTTATAAAGCACAATATCAGCCGTCATCAAAACCGGATAGCCCACCAGCCCATAGTTAATGTTGTGCGGCTGCAGGCGCACCTTGTCTTTAAAATGCGGCAAGTCTGTAAGCTTGCCCAGCGGGGTAAACATACTCAGGATTGTGTGCAGCTCCGCATGCTGCGGCACATGGCTTTGCACAAACATTATTGAGTCGGCGGGGCGGATGCCGGCTGCCAGCCAGTCCAGTGCCATCTCCGCCGTGTGCGCCCGCAGCAGATGCATGTCTTCCAGCGTAGTCATAGCGTGCAGATCCACAATACAATACACGCAATCGTGGCCCGCCTGCAGCGCCACATAATTTTTAATGGCGCCCAAATAGTTGCCCAGATGCTGGCGCCCGGTTGGGCGCGCACCCGAAAACACTCGCGGCCTGTTTGTCATGCTTGTCCCCTGATCGTTTCAGTCGGCGCGGCCCGCAGCCGCCAACCCGGCGTTGCCGGGCTGCGCCGCAGCGCGCCCTCAGCCCGGCAGCTTATCGCGCAGCAAGCCCATTACCTCGCCCGGCTCCGCATGCCGCCCCGTGGCAAGCTTGGAGTACACGAGCCTGCCATCCAAGGAAACTTCATACACCCCGCCAACTGTGGGCAGCAAGCGCACAGCTTCCAGCTGCGCCTCAAACTCTGCCAAAATCTCAACCACCAGACCGGTGGCTCGTTTGGTAAAGCTTCAAGACGTGCAGTAACTTATTTCAATGATATGCTTCATAATCGCCTCTGCACGCAGTATAGCAGGAAAGCCCACCGTGAATACGGGGCGATTGTGCTAACATTAACGCGCTTCGAAGGAACCACTAAAAACTCGCAACGCCGATGAGTGAATACAAGAATTTGCTGGCGGCCGAGAGCGAAGGCGTGCTGACCGTCACGCTCAACCGGCCGGAGCGCCTCAACGCGCTCACGGACGAGCTTTTGAGCGCACTGCTTGGCGCCTTTAAATCGGCTGCGCGCAACCCTTCGGTGCGCTGCGTTGTGCTCACCGGCGCGGGCAGCGGCTTTTGCGCCGGCCAAGACCTGCGCACCCCGCGAACGGACGGCCCAATTTCGCTGCGCGACCACATGCTTGCAAACCACATCCCACTGATGCTGGCAATTGAGGCGCTCGAAAAACCAGTTGTGGCCGCCATCAACGGCGCTTGCGTCGGCGCCGGCCTTGCCATCGCGCTCAGCTGTGACCTGCGCCTTGCAGCGCAAACCGCCACCTTCCGCGCCGGCTTCATTGGCATTGGGCTGGCGCCAGACTGCGGCGCCAGCTATTGGCTGCCGCGCCTGATTGGACCCGCGCACGCTGCAGAAATGTTGTTCACCAACGACAGCATGGATGCGCTGACCGCTGAACGCCTCGGGCTTGTGAGCCGCGTGCTGCCGGCTGCCGAGCTGGCAGCGGCTGCCCACACGCTGGCAGTCCGCCTGGCGGCCGGCCCAACCGTGGCGCTGGGGCTTACCAAGCGCGCACTTAAACATGCGATGCATGCATCGTTTGCGGGCACGCTGGAGTACGAAGCACACCTGCAAGATGCCGCCGGCCGCACGAACGACTTTGCGGAAGGCGTCACGGCCTTCCTCCAAAAACGCAAGCCGAAATACGCGGGCAACTAATTGCATCCGCTGCCCCTACCAGCGAAGCCCGAAGCCGGAAACCTGACCGCCGTCCGGCGCGTCCGCGTAAACCTGCCATGCGCTGCGCATTCAACCCGCAACCAAGCCGCCTGCAGCCAACCGCATGACTGACACGCTTGAGTTTGCATTTCTAAGCTGGCGCGAAGGGGCATTTGACCCCGTGCAACCCGCAAACTTTTTGGTGGCCAACGCCCCCAAACGCGCAGCCCGCGGCCGCAACCGCGATCTGTTAACCGTGCGCCTGGATTTGGGCACCGCAGCCGGCAGGGCCGGCCCCGATCCGGCGCCGTACCTTGCGGTTGCGCATGACCAGTTCTTTGGCACCAGCGGCTCCGTCACGGCTGCCGCGCGCACCGCCATCGAAGCTGTAAATGTGGAACTGATTCGCCTGCTGGGTGAAGATGCGGCTGCTGCACTTAATGGCAGCATCACCTGCAGCGTGCTGCGCGATGATGAGTTCTACATAATTCAGTCCGGCGCCGGCCAGAGCTTTGTGATGCATCGTGACAACGTTGAGCGCTTCCCGGAGCCGGGCCGCAACTTGCAGCCGCTGGGCCTTGCCAGCGGTGCGGAACTGCACTACTTTCACACCAAGCTGACACCCGGCGCAATCGTGCTGCTCTGCCGCGCAGCGCCCACCGGCTGGCGCCTGCCCATCCTGCGTGCCATGGCCGGCGAAGAAGTTGAGAGCATCATTGCGCGCCTGCATGACCTTGCCCGGGAGAACACGGCTGCGCTTGTGGGCTGCTACGCCGGCGCGGACCAGTTTGGGCGGCTGGCCGACGCAGTTGAATTGCTGCTAGCTCCCGCTGTACTGCAGCCCGAACCACAGCCGAACATTGCGGCGGCAGTGCCGGTTGGTGTTGCGCAAACCGCAGCGCAAGTGCAGCCAAGCGTTGGCGAAACACTCGCGCAGCTGCTGGAACGCATGCGCAGCCCGCAAACGGGCGAAGCCACCGAGCAGCTGCCCGCTTCCGTTGCCGCCGCAGTGGAAGACCTGGCACAGCTCAACACTGCAGCGCTGCCCGCCGCCACACAAGCCGCAGCGCATGAATACGACATGGAGGCAGAAAATGCGGATGAATACGGGCCCGCCACACCCGCCGGCCCGGACCTGCTTCCGCAGTGGGCCGAAGCCCACAGCGCCCCGGAGCGGCCGCCGCGCGGCACCCTCACACCGGCAGTTGAAGAATTCAAACGCGACTACACCGACGCTGAAGATCAAGATGAAGATGAATATGACGATGAACCGCCCGCGCGCGGGCCCGGCATGCGCGCGTACGGCGCTGCTGCAGCGCGCGCCGTGACCACTTGGTTTGCAAATCTGCCGCTGGCGGAGGCACGCGACCGTTTTGACCGCGGGCTAAAGGCGCTCAATGGCTCGCTGGGCGGCGCCAGCCGGCGCATGATTGGCCGCATGCTGCCGGAGAAAGACGGCGAGCCAGATTTCAGCATCAGCCAAACCACTCTGGCTGCAATTGCGATTGCCATGCCGGCGCTGATTGTGCTGCTCACCACCACCCTCTATATCCAGCTGGGCATCACGCGCCAATTCCGCACTTACATGGATGGCGCGCAATTTGCCGCTGCCCAGGCGCGCGTCGCCACCGATGCTTTCACCGCCGCCCCATCATGGAAGACGGCGCTGGAGCAGCTTGACCAGGCCGACCTACTGCGCCCATCCGATGCCGAAGCGGCGCAGTTGCGCACGGAAGCGGGCGCCAAGCTGGCCCAGCTGAGCAAGGTGGCGCGCCTGACGGTGAAAGACATTACCCCGCGCGGTTTCCCGGAACAGGGGCGCATCACGCGCCTGCTGGCGCTGGGCTCGCCAATTTACGCATTGGATGCGCAGGCCAACAGCATCTATCGCGCCGTGCAAACCGCCGGCGGCTACCAGTTAGATCAGGGCTTCAAATGCAGCGCCGGTGCGATTAACGGAGTGGAGGTAACCACACTTGTGGATCTGGCGCTTTTGGAAAACCCCAACTTCCTGAATAAAGAATCCATCGCCGCCCTTGACCCCAGCGGCAAGCTGCTGCTTTGCCCCGATGACAATTCGCCCGCCCAAATATTGGCGCTGGCACCGCCGGCGGAAGGCTGGACCGCACCGATTGCATTTGAATTATTCGCCGACCGGCTCTACATTCTGGACGCAAGCGGCAGCCAAATTTGGGTGTACAGCGCCGTCAGCCAAATGGGCGCAACCGGCGTTGCCGAAGACCCGGCCAAGCAGCCGCCGCAGCCGCTGTTTGGCGCGCAATCAATTGCGCTGCAGGACGTTGTGGACTTCACGCTGGCCCAAGGGGACATGTATCTGCTGCACCGCGACGGACGCCTGACGCGCTGCATCCGGCAGTCCGCAGCCGACGCACCCATCTGCACGCAAGCCCGCTACCAAGACGAGCGGCCCGGCCATGCGTCCGGCATGCAGCTCACGGATCTGGTAAACCCGGCAGCCATTTTATTTTTTCCGCCGCCCGAAGCTGCGTTTTACTTTGTGGACACCGGCCTCGCCGGTGCCATTCAAGCCAGCCCGAACCTGACAGTCCAACGCGAGATCCGGCCGAAGCTGGAGCCAGACCAGAGCCTGACGGCATTTGGCCTTGGACCAGGCCGCCAGCTGCTGTTTGCAGCCGGCACGCGCATATTCGCCGGCGAACGCCCGTGAACGCGGCCAGTGCGCCCGGCAAGTATGTCATTGGGCTCACTGGCAACATTGCCACGGGCAAGAGCGAAGTGCTGCGCATGCTGCGCGCGCGCGGTGCGCTGGGCATCGATGCCGACGCGATCGTGCACGCGGCACTCGCTGCCGGCGGGCAGGCCACTGCCGCCGTGCAGGCAGCATTTGGCAGCGCCTACATCAAAGCGGACGGCAGCGTAGACCGCACAATGCTGGGTGATGTTGTGTTTGCCGACCCCGCCCGGCTGCAGCAGCTGGAAGCCATCGTGCAGCCGGTTGTGCGCAGCGAAATTGCACTGCAGATGGCGGCCGCGACTGCGGCTGTGGTGGTGATCGAAGCCATCAAGCTGCTGGAGAGCCCGCTGGCTGCGCAGTGCAGCACAATCTGGGTGGTCGCCAGCAGCCATGCAGACCAGCTGGCACGCATGCAAGCCAGCCGGCCGCTGAGCACCGCCCAAGCGCAGGCGCGCGTGGCCGCGCAGGCCCCGCAAGCGCAAAAGGTGGCGCGCGCCAACGTGGTGCTCAACAACAACGGAACTTTGGCCGGGCTGGAAACACAAGTACAAGCAGCATGGAGTAAAATTCCGCAAGTGACCCATGCAACCGGCAGCCACGGCTGAACCCGGCGCAAAACACACAGGAGACTTGAACCATGGCAGGCATCATCAACTGGGCAAAAAATAATCCGCGCCTTTCTGCGTGGCTGGCACTCGGGCTTGGCATGGTGGCGATCATCACCTACGAGGCGCGCGATGTGGGGTTGCTGCCGGGCCAATGGGCTGCGCTGATCATCGCCACTGTAGCCGTGGCCGGCTTGTGCGTGTGGATCATCAGCTGGGAAGATGACGACGAAGACGAGGTGGAGATGGACACCACCACTGCCGGCAAAAAGGCGTAGGTTCGGCGGCCGCAAACCCGCACCCATCAAAAAACACGGGCGGAGCAATGCTCCGCCCGTCTGCATTAACCGCAGCGGCAGCCGGTGCCGCTAGGGAGTTGGCGTCAGATTAAATTCTGGTGTGAGCGTAATGTCTGAGACGCCGCCGCGCGCAATGATAATGGTCTGCCCTTCTTTGAGCGCATTTGGATTTGGCAGCTGATTGACGAGCATAAGCTCATCCATCGTCACTTCATTACGGGCCGCGATACTGGCTAAACTGTCCCCGGCCTGCACCACATAACTGAATGGCACAAAAGTGGGAAACGGCGACGGCACCGCCGTCAAGCCAAACTCCGCCTCCCAATGAAACAATGTTTTGGGCTCGCCGTAAAAATAAGTTTCCATGATGCGGCGGAACACAGGCGCTGCCCACTCTGACCCCTCGCCCTTGTTTTCAAGCACAACCACCGCAGCAATATCCGGCTTGCCCGCCTGCTTGGCATCTGAGTACCCGGCGAACCACGCGTGGGGGCGGCGCGGCCGGTCTTCCGCTGTTCCGGTTTTTCCATACACAGGAATCCTAAAACCCTTGAAACGATAAGCAGCTGTTCCGCTTGGTTCGTGCACAACCTCCCAGAGTCCCTGCCGAACGGTTGCAAGCGTTTCGGGGGAAAGGGGCACAGCGCCCACCGTCTGCGGTTCAAACTTGTAAGTGGGCTCAGCGCCGGGCGCAGCCATTTGCAGCACCAGCTGCGGCCGCAGCAACTGGCCGCCGTTTGCAAGCGCGCTGTAAGCCATCACCAGCTGCAGCGGAGTCACCGTCAGATCCCCCTGCCCGATGGCCATATTTACACTGTCGCCAATCGTCCAATCCGTATTGCTCTGCGCCGCCCAGTCCGCGCTGGGCACCACGCCGCCCACTTCCTCGTTGGCTGCCTGCGTCAGGCCCACAATTCCGGTGGGCGGCCCAAAGCCAAAACTGCGCGCCATGTCCGGCAGGTAGTAGTCCGCCCAGCGGTGCAAGCTGAAGCCCATGTGATAGAACCACGGGTTGCACGAGCGGCGCAGCGCGCCCACCATGTCCAGCGTGCCACTCTCCGGAAACTGCTTCTCGTAAGTCCAGTCATATTTAATAAAGTCTGCACCAAGCTCCGTCCACTCATAGCCGCAGTAATAGGTCTGGTCCTTCACAAACAATTTTGATTCAAGTGCAGCCGACAGCGTAACTACCTTGAAGACGGAACCAGGCGGGTACTGGCCCTGCGTTGCGCGGTTAATCAGCGGGCGCAGCGGATCATTCAGCGTAACTGAAAGTTCCGAGATGTTGTAGTTGGAAGGGTCAAACAAGTTTGGGTCGAAAGCCGGGGACGAAGCCATGGCGAGCACTTCGCCAGTGGTGAAGTTGACGACGACGGCAGCGCCCGTCATGCCCTGCAGGGCAGCCTGCACCTCGCGCTGCAGCTTGCGGTCCAGTGTGGTGGTGATGGCTTGCGCCGGGCCAGCGCGCTTCTCCGCCAGCTTGGTGTTCAACGCGCCACTGGCCGTGCGCACCCAGAGCGTGCCGCCGCGCTCGCCTGCCAGCTGCTTCTCGCCCCACTTTTCCAATCCCTGCGCCCCCACAAACGCGTCCGGCGAATAGCCCTGCGCCTGATACGCAGCCACCTCCGCCGCCGGAATAGGCGCAACATAACCCACCGCATGCGGCGCACCAGCCACACCGCCCATGTAATAGCGCGTCTGATACTGGTTCAGCCGCAACCCGGAAATATTGTTCAACACGCCAAAGCGGCTGCTCACCTGCTCGATGGAGGCTTCGCCCAACGCCACATACCAGTCCGGGCCCGCCTCGGCGTAGCGGCTGCGCAGCGCCTCCGGATGCACATTCAACAGCCGTGACAACTCGCTCAGCAGCAAGCCCTCCTGGTCCGGCAGAATTTCACCAGCCACAACACCAATGGCAACTGCGTCCGTCTGTGCTGCAAATGCCAGCCCACTGCGATCGTAAATATTGCCGCGCGCCGGGGACGCGTACTCCATCAGCAGATTGCCGCCGTCTTTCAACTCCGGCAAAATCAGGCCGTCATCCCACACAATGCCCCAGCGGCTGTCCGCAAACACAAGCTGCATGGTGATCTGGCGCGACACACTGCCCACCAGCCCGGTGTGCAGAACCACTTTGTACTGCACCTGCGCCTCCGCCCCCTGCTGCAAGGCGGAAAGCACGGTTGCCTCCACGCCCACCACGCTGCCATTATCAAGTGCAGCATGGTAGCGTTCCGCAAACTCTGCGGCCCCCAGCGCCTGCGCTGCTGCCGGCGCCAGCAGCGTATGCATGCCGGCATAGTCGTGCTTCTGCCAGGCATCCAGAAAAGCTGCGGCGGTGCCCTCCGCATCCGGCGGTGCCGCAGTGGCAAAGGCCGGCGCTGGCAGCGTGGGCTGGTCAGTGCGCAGCTGTGCGGGCACCGCTGCGCTGGCGCACGCCGCACAGAGCAGCAGGCCAGCCAGCCCCGGCAGCGGGCGCAGCCGGGCTATGAAAGAATGTCCTGGTGAACGGGGCAAGAGTATTGCAGGTGCGCCTGGCAGGCGCGCGGAACATCCGCAGCCACGTGCGCACCCGCGCGGCGCAGCGCCCGCGTCAGGTGGCACAGCGGCAGCCCAATCACATTTGCGAGGCAGCCGCCAATATTGGACGCCGGCCGAAACTCCGCATTTTGAATGGCATAGGCACCGGCTTTGTCCATCGGGTCACCCGACGCAATGTAGCGCTGCAGCTCGGGCTCGCTAAAACTGCGCAGCACCACCGTTGTGCTGCAGTGCTCGTGCTGCAGCGGGGCAGCGCTGGCGCCCGCCCCCACCAGCGCCGTGACCACGATGTGCGGCGCTCGCTGCAAGCGGCGCAGCACGCGCGCTGCTGCGGGCGCATCCGCCGGCTTGCCCCGCGACCCGCCGCC
>QWRL01000083.1 GCA_003670425.1 Chloroflexota bacterium | reverse complement strand
TGGCCAGCGCCTAGCTGCGCCGCTCACGCAGCTGTAAGTTTGTGCCCGGCGCTGCGTTACGGCGCCGGGCTTTTTATTTTTGCTCGTGCAGCAGGCACGCGGCGCTATGGCCGGCTGCCACCGTGTGCAGCTGCGGGTCGTTGGCCTTGCATTGAGCCTCGGCCAGCGGGCAGCGCGGGTGAAAGCGGCAGCCGGCCGGTATCTGCGCGGGGTTGGGCGTTTCGCCTTGCAGCACCACGCGCCTGTGGCGCTGGCGCGGGTTGGCCACCGGCACCGCGGCCTGCAGCGCACGCGTGTACGGATGCAGCGGGTTGTGCAGTACTTGCGCCGCCGGGCCCAGCTCCACAATCCGCCCAAGGTACATGACGGCCACGCGGTCGGCCAGGGCGGCTGCGCTGCTCAGTCCATGCGTGCTGAACAGCACCGCAATACTGTGTTGTGCGCGCAGCGCGGCCAGCAGGTTCAGGATCTCGGCGCGGATGCTCACATCCAGCATCGAGACCGGCTCGTCCGCCAGCAGCAGCGCGGGCTGCAGCACCAGTGCGCTTGCAATCACCACGCGCTGGCGCTGCCCGCCGGAAAGTTCGTGCGGCAGGCGCGCTGCAAATTCCTGCGCCGGTTTTAGGCCGGCATCCTCCAGGGCGCGCAGTACGCGGGCGCGGCGGGCAGCGGGCGCGGGCTCAATGCTGTGCACCAGCAGCGGCTCTTCCACAATCTCCGCCACGCGCATCAACGGATTCAGCGACTCATACGGATCCTGAAAAATCATTTGCATCTGGCGGCGCAGCGCACGCAACCGGGCTTTGTTGCTGCGCTGCATTTCCTCGCCCGCAAACAGAATTGTGCCGTGGGTGGCGGCCTCCAGCCCGGTGATGGTGAGTGCCAGTGTGGACTTGCCGCAGCCACTTTCGCCCACCAGCGCCAGCACCTCGCCGCGCTGCAGCTGCAGGCTGACGCCATCCAGCGCGCGCACCACGGGCTGCGGCTGAAACCAGGCAGCGGGCCCGGCCGCAAAATGTTTGTGCAGTGCGCGCACCTCCAGCAGCGGCGTGTTCATGCGGGCTGCGGGATTGCACCGCCCGCCGGCAGCGTGGGCTGCAGCAGGTGGCAGCTGGCATAGTGTTCTGCGCCCACGCGCAACAGGCGCGGCTGCTGCGCGTGGCACTGCGCCACGGCGCTGCTGCAGCGCGGCGCAAAGCGGCAGCCCGGCGGCAGCGCATGCAGGCGCGGCGGCTGGCCGGGAATGGAGACCAGCGCATTTTGCTGGCGCGAAAAATCCGGAAACGCGGCCAGCAGTGCGCGCGTGTAGGGATGCTGCGGCTGGTTGAACACCGCATCGACGGAGGCGTACTCGGCCGCCACGCCGCCGTACATCACCAATACTGTGTCGCAGATTTCGGCCACCACGCCCAGGTCATGCGTCACAAAAATTACCGCCAGCCCCAGGCGCTGGCGCAGCGTGTTCAGCAGCTCCAAGATTTGCGCCTGAATGATTACATCCAGCGCAGTTGTGGGCTCATCCGCAATGATGATCTTGGGATCGCAGGCCAGCGCCATTGCAATCATGGCGCGCTGGCGCATGCCGCCCGAATATTGATGCGCGAACTGCCGGCCACGCGCGGCGGGAATGCCCACTTGCTCCAGCAGTTCACCCACGCGCCGCGCCACTGCTGCGTTCGTGGCGGCTGGGTCATGGCGTTCCACTGCCTCGGCAATCTGGCGGCCCACCGGCAGCAGCGGGTTGAGCGCGTTCATCGCGCCCTGAAACACAATCGCAATTTCCTTCCAGCGCACGGCTGCCAGCTGCGCTTCCGGCAGTGCCAGCAAGTTGCGCCCGCGGTACAGCACCTGCCCGCCGGTGATGCGGCCAGCCGCCGGCAGCAAGCGCAGCAGGCTCAGAATCAAAGTTGTCTTGCCGCAGCCGCTCTCGCCGACGAGCCCCATGATCTCGCCCGGCCGCAGCGCAAAACTTAAATCCTGCACGGCATGGGCGGGCGGCTGCTGCGGCGCCACAAAATCCACGCTCAAGCCGCGCACTTCCAGCAGCGCATCTGCCGGCGCGCTGCCGGCACTTTGTGGAGCGCTGGTTTGGGGTGCAGCCTGGCGCATCAGATGATGCGCTTTGGCGCGCGGATTTAATATTTGCTCCAGGCCGTAGCCCAGCAGCGTGCAGCCCAGCACCACCCACACGATGCCGGCGCCGGGTGCAAGCAGCGCCCACCATGCGCCGCTGCTGGTGGCGCCGCGCGAGAACGCGTAGTTGAGCATCTGGCCCCAGCTGACGGTGGTGGGATCTGAGAGGCCCAGAAAACTCAGCGCGCTCTCTTCCAAAATTGCGAGCGAGATTACCAGCACGGTGTTGACCACCAGCAGCGGCAGCACCAGTGGAAAGATGTGGCGGGTGATGATGCGCCAGTCGCTGGCGCCGACGGCGCGCGCACGGTGCACAAACTTGCGCTGCTTTACGGCCAGCGTTTGCGCGCGCACCAGGCGTGCGGTGCCGGTCCAGCCCACCAGCCCGATCACCAGAATAATGTTGAACAGGCTGGGCTTGGTGAGCGCCACCAGCACAATTGCCAGCGGCAGGTCCGGAATGACGAGCACCACATCGGTGAAGCGCATCAGTGCGCGGTCAGTGGCGCCGCCCGCATAGCCGGCCAGCATGCCAATGCTGCCGCCGATGGCAACCGAAATGAACGACGCAAAAAAGCCGACGGTGAGCGACACGCGCGCGCCAAAGATCAGGTTGCTCAGCACGTCGCGCCCGGCGTCATCCGTGCCCAGCCAATGCTGCGCGCTTGGCGCGGCGTAGATGGCGTAGCTTGTGGCAAGCAGCGCGCGGCGCGGATCCTCCGCCGCCAGCAGCGGCGCGAACACTGCAAGCCCCAGCGCAAACAGCAGCATGCCAGCGCCAGCCAGTGCCATGCGGCTGCGCGGCAGGTGGCGCCAGAAGGCTGCTGCTGCGGCGCTGCTATCCGCGCTCATAGCGCTGCCTGCACGCGCGGATCCAGCCAGCTGTACAGCAAGTCTGCCAGCAGGTTGGCAACAATCACGCTTACGGCCAGCAGCAGGAACGCGCCCTGCAGCACCGGATAGTCCCGCCGCGCCACCGACTCAAAAATTGCCTGCCCCAAGCCCGGCCACGAAAACACCGCCTCAATCTGCACCGCGCCGGCCACCGTGAACCCAAGGTTGAGCGCCACAATTGTGATGATGGGCAGCGCCGCATTGCGCAGCGCATGGTCCTTGAGCACCTGAAACGTGCTCAACCCCTTGGCCTTGGCGGTGAGGATGTAATCCTCGGCCAGCACATCCAGCATGGTGCTGCGCATGATCAGCAGATACTCGGCGAGATAGATGATCGTTTGGGTGAGGGTGGGCAGCACCAGATGGCGGGCCGCGTCGGTAAACTGTGCCCACGTGCCGGCAGCTGCCAGCCCGGGCGTGAGCTGCCCGCCAATTGGCAAGCCGGCATAGCGGCTGCCCCAAAACAGCAGGATCAATCCCAGCCAAAAAGTGGGCAGGCTCCACGCCACAAGGCTGATGATGAGCGCTGCGTAATCGATGCGTGTATGCGCCTGCCACGCTGCCAGCACTCCGCCGGCCACGCCCAGCACAATTGCCAGCGTCTGGCCGGCGCTCAGCAGCACGGCCGTGTTCCACAAGCGCGCGCGCAGCAGCTGGCCCACCGGAATTTTAGTGTGGTAGCTGATGCCCAGCTCGCCATGCAGCAAGTTGTTGACGTAGATGAAGAACTGCGTTTGCAGCGGGTTCACCAGGCACGGGCCGCGGCGCAGCGGGTTGAGGCTGGCAAGGCAGGGCAGCACTGGCTTGTCCAGCCCGAAGCGCTCGTGAATGGCGGCCTGTGCCGCGCGCGTCATGCGCGGATCTTTGATGCCGGCGCGCGCCGGGTCGCCCGGCAGCACGCGAAACAGAAAAAAGTTGAGCACCAGCACGAAGCCGATGGTCAACAGAGCGGACCCGGCTTTGCGAAGCAGCAACTGGCCGGCGTGCATGGCGATCTGGTCTGGCGGGAGCAGCGCAGCCGGCGCAGCCCGGCCAGCGGGCTGCGCTGCGGCGCGTTACTTGACGGGCGTGATGTTCACGAGCGAGCTGACATCGCTCAGGTCCAGCTTGTTCTGGTCCACAATCCAGCCGGTGAAGCGGTCAGTGCGCACTGCCTGCACTTGCATCTCGTAGTACGGAATGATGTACACCGCATCTTCATGCACCAGGCGCTGCATCTCCCACACCAGCGCCTGGCGCTTCTTCAGGTCCAGTTCCACCGACTGCTGCTCGTACAGTGCGTCGTAGCGCGCATTGGAGTAGCCGGTTTCGCTGCTGCCGGTGGCAATGGATTCGGTGCGCATCACATTCAGCAGCAGGTTGGGGTCCGGGTCGGAGCCCCAGCCCCAGAGCATGATGTCAAAATCAAATGCCGGGCAGCACAGGGCCGTCAGTGCGTCCGGGTCAATTGCCTGCGGTTGCACGCCCACGCCAATCTCCTTCCACATGCCAGCCAGCAGCTCGGCCATGCGCGGTGCGTCCACGCTGTCACTGGGCCAGTACATGCGGAAGTTCATGATTGGTGAACCGTAGGGGCAAACAGGCACTGCGCAACGTATTCCGTCTGACCAACCGGCAGGTACATACCCCGCATCATCCAAAATCTTGTTC
Source organism: Chloroflexota bacterium (assembly GCA_003670425.1). Lineage (GTDB taxonomy): Bacteria > Chloroflexota > Anaerolineae > Anaerolineales > UBA11657 > BD1. The sequence continues at coordinate 5,213 of QWRL01000083.1, read as the reverse complement.
GCCTTGGCCGGGTTGTATTCGTAGTCTTGCAGCGAATTGTTGAACCACATGCCCAGGCCGTTGGGGATGAGCGTGAGGCCGGGCGTGCCTTTGCCCAGCAGCAGCACATCAATCAGCTGCTGCTTGTTGGTGGCATGCGCCAGCGCCACCCGCACCTGGCGGTCTTGCAGCGCCACATTGCCGGTGCAGGCAGATTTCGACGGGCAGCTCGCGCTGGTTGCCTGGTTGAAGATGATGTCGCTCACCGCCGGTGCGAAGGGCGCGGCACTGACAACTTTTACATTCGGGGCCTTGCCAAGTTTTTCCGCAGCAGCGTTGGGCAGCTCGGTGATCATGTCCACCTGGCCGGTGGAGACTGCCTGCACCAGCGCGTCCGGGTTGCCAAAGGTTTGGAAGATCACTTCGTCCACTTTTGGCGGGCGCGAGAAGTGCTGCTTGTTGGCGCCCAGCCGCACAAACTCGCCCTGCTTGTACTCCAGCAGCTTGAACGGCCCGCTGCCAATCAGCGTCTCGTTTTCAAACTCCACCGCAGCAGCGCCGGCTGCGTGCGCCTGCCACACATGCGCCGGCAGCACATATTGGAACACCAGCTGGCTCTCTATGTTTGGAATGACGGCGTTCAGGCGGATCACCACAGTTGTGTCGTCCGGCGCTGTGATGCTTTCCATGGATGCGGTGTACGGGTTCATGTACGGGTATTCGGCGTGGGCCTTGTTGAGGTTGTAGGTGAAAGCCACATCGCGCGCAGTGAGCGGCTGCCCGTCATGAAACTTGATGCCGCTGCGGATTTTGTAGGTGTAGGTGAGCCCGTCTGCGCTGCGGTCCACTGACTCGGCCAGCCCCAGCGAGTAAGTGCCGTCGAGGTTGTAGGTGTACATCGCGTCGTACACCAGCGCAAATATTGTGTACGCCTCCGTGAGCACGGCGGTGCCGGGGTTCAGCGTGTCCGGGCTGCCGCCGTAGCCAATGCGCGCCACTGCGGGCGGCTCCGGGGTTGGCGCGGCTGTGCATGCAGCCAGCAGCCCGCACGCAAGCATAAGCAGCAGTCTAAATAGTTTGCGCATCAGTGTCTCCTTTTTGCGGGCGGCAGCTGCCATTGTAAGCGCGGCGCTACACCATAAAGTTGCGCGGCGGGTTGTCCATCCACAGGATCGGGCGCTGCATGCTGAAGCCGGCGATGTCACTGGGCGTGCTGCCGTCAAGCGCCAGCTCGCTTAGTATCTGGCCCAGCACAGATGCAAACTTAAACGCATGCCCGGCACCCACTGCAACGGCGCAGCGTTCGTGGCCCGGCACAAAGTCCACAATGAAGTCGCGGTCCGGCGGCATGCAGTACAGGCAGGACTTGGAGTAAAGCAACTCACCGTGCGCGCCAGGCAGGTATTGTTTGGTGAAGGCGCGCACGCGCTCGTAAGCACCTTCATCACGGTCAAAGGTGCGCGTGTCCGTGGTTACTTCGGCGCCGCCGCAATCTTGCGCCACCTTTACGCCGGCTGCGCCAAAGACCGGGAAGCCGTAGTAGCTTGGCTCGTCCATCCAAATCCAAACCGGGAAGCGCTCCGGCGCAAACTGCGCGGCGTCCGGCACCGCAAAGTAGTTCACCTGCTCCTGCGTTACGGTCAGCGGCAGCTTGAGGCCCAGATGCGCCAGCGTGTGGTTGGTCCAGGCCCCATTGGCCACCACAAGTTTTTCGCAATGGTATGTTTCGCCGCCGGCTTGCACTTCGTAACCGGCTGCCAGCGGCCGCACGGACTCTACGGGTGCGCCGTCCCGCAGCGTGGCGCCGTGCACGCGCGCCATGCGCTGGTGCGCGGCCGTAGCCCGCTCGGCGGCAGCAATCCCGCCATCCGGCTGATAGAGCGCCATCACATCGTCTGCAATGCGCCACTGTGGGTAGCGCCGGCGCACTTCTTGCGCATCCAGCAACTCAAACGGCACACGCGCCGCGGCAAGGCTGTTGGTGTAATCCATGATGGGAATGGCGCTGTTGGCGGGCGCCAGATCCAGCCCGCCGGTTTTGATGATCAGCGTCTCGCCGCTGTCCGCCTCCAGCTGTGCCCACGCGCTATAGGCGCGCTTGGCCAGCTCCACATAGTTTTGTTTGTGATATGAAAGGCGGATGATGCGCGAGTGGTCGTGCGAGCCGCCGCGCGCATGGCCGAGCTCATACTGCTCCAGGCCAAGCACTGCGCTGCCGGCGCGGCGTGCCAGCCAGTAAGCCGCTGCGCTGCCCAGCCCGCCGAGCCCGAGCACAATATATTGAAACTCGTTCTTCGGCATGCCAGAATTATAGGGGTATTTACGCCAGCGCTGCGTTGCCGCGCCGACAAGTGGCGCCGCAGCTGCAAAAGGTCACTTGACCCGGCAGCGCATTGCGGATATTATTCGGTGGTTCGGATCTAAAACTAAAGGAGAAAAAGAGAATGTACCGTAAGACAATCTATCTGATTTTGACGGGCACACTGATTTTGGCAGCGTGTGCCAGCCCGGCACCGGCCCCCACTGCCATTGCGGCTGCGGATGCCGCCACTGCAGCGCCGGCCGCTGCACCCGAAGCGACGGTTGCGCCCACCGCAGTGCCGGTGGAGCCGACTGCCGCACCCAATGTCAACAGCATTGGCAAGCTGCTGCCGGATGATGCCGCCCCCAGCGAGCAGCAGGTGATTGCAATCACAGGTGATACGCAGGCTTCCGCAGCAGGCGCTGTATTCATGGACCTGACTGCAAGCGTATACAACCGGAGCATCGGCGACAGCATGTTTAGCTTCTCGCTGATCCGCTTGGATAAAGACTTCAATGTCGTTCCGGGTTTGGCGGAAACATACACACCGAACGCTGATAACACGGAGTGGACATTTAAACTTCGTGACGATGTGAACTGGTCGGACGGCACGCAGTTGACTGCTGCAGATGTGATCGCCACCTTTCAGCACATGGCTGATCCAGCCACGGCTTATGATTTTTCGTGGTACACCGAAGAGATGCGGATCAAAGGCTACTCCGAGGCACTGAAGGGCGAGGTAAAGCCAACCGAGATTGGCGTGCGGCAGGGGGCAACTCCCAAAGAAGTGGTGTTCGAGCTCAAGGAATCACTTCCATTTCTGCCAATGCTGATGCTTTACTCTGCCCCGATGCAGAAGGCAGCCCTGGAAAAGTATGGCCCCACATACGGTCATGACCTGAAGACCACTGTGTCTGCCGGCCCTTATATGCTGGAGGAATGGTCACCGACGCGGGTGGTGCTGAAGGCCAACCCAAACATGCCGGATGACCTTAAGCCGTACTTGAACAAGGTGATTTTTATCTCGCCCAAGAGCGAGCTGCAGGCCTTTCAGGCAGGCGAAGTGGAGCGGGCGCGCGTTGGTTCCGGCGCTGATGTGCAGACGATTGCCGCCGATCCGGAGCTGGCGAAGCTGGCAGCTCAGGACCCCAACGATTTGCGGGTGCACTACTTCTTCTTCGATCAGAGCAAGCCGCCATTTGACAATCTGAAAGTGCGCCAGGCTTTTGCGCATCTGTTTAACCGCGAGGAGCTCGTTCAGAATATTCTGCCGGCGCCGGCATCGGATCCGGCATACTCGTTTATGTCCCCTGGTTTTCCTGGATCCAACGAGGAAGCTCTAAAGCCCTATCAAATGTATGATCCAGAACTCGCCAAAAAATTGTTTGCGGAGTCTGGTGTAAAGATTACTGGAAAGCTGACGATGAATGTGCGTATTGGCAACGTAATCGAGGAGTCGCTGATTAACATGGCGAGCAATTACGCTGAGGAAATCAAGACCCATCTGGGAGTTGAAGTTGAGGTGCAGCGCACGGAGGCCAAAGTGTTCTCGGATGCCATGAACGCCAAGCCAACCGAAATGCAATTCGGGTTTGTTTCTTACGGGTTGGACTTCATGGACCAGTCCAACATGCTTAGCGTGTTTCGTAATGGCGGCCGGCACAACTGGAATAACGATGTGTACGACGGCTTGCTTAAGAGTGCGCTGGCTGAGCCCGATAAGGCAAAGCGCGATCAGATGTACCTCGACGCTGAGAAACTGTTGGTGGAAGAGGTGGGCGGCATCTTTGCCCTGCAGCAATTTGACGTGTGGGTGTGGAAGCCCTACATTACGGGTGCTACCTTCCAACCAGGCAAACTTAATACAGCGCGTGGCCTAGGCTGGCCGGGATTTTCCAGCTTGAACCTAGGTGTAATTGATACGTATGTCACTAAGAATGTGACCGATTTCCGGCCGGAGCCGCCGCAATAGCCATTTGTTTGGCTAAGGCTAAGACTCACTAAAATTAAGGGTGCAAGGCACACAAGCTTTGCACCCTTTTTGGTATATTTGACACCTAGCGTTTATGCTCAGATATATTCTTTTGCGTTTGTTTGGCCTGCTGCTTGTACTGCTGGTTGTTTCATTTGTTACTTTTGGCATGCTATACAACGTGCCCGGCGGCCCATTCGATCAATCGGAACAACCGCTGTCCGCCGCCGCGCTCGCCAATGTGAGAGCAAAATACAATCTGGACAAGCCCTTCTACGTGGTTTGGGGCAGCTACATCTCTCACGCCGTACGCGGTGATTTTGGCACCTCGTATAAGGCTGAGAACAAATCCATTCTCGAAATCTTTCAACAACAGTGGGGCACCAGCCTGCAGCTGGGATTGATGGCATTGGCATGGTCCGTGCCACTGGGCGTGACTCTGGGAGTGGTAGCGGCGCTGCGCCCCAACAGTGCGACGGATTATTTGGTGCGGTTTGTGGCGATTGTGGGAACAACCGTTCCCAACTTTGCCATTGCTGTATTTATGACTTTTCTACTTTCGGTAGTGTGGAAGCTGCTGCCCACGGGCGGCTGGCTGCCGACGAAGGACCCGCGCACGCTGGTGATGCCGGTGTTTATCTTTGGCATCCTGCCTTTTGGGGTGCTGGTGCGCTATGCGCGCAATGGCATCCTGGAGGTGTTTACCCAGGATTACATGCGCACAGCCCGCGCCAAGGGTGTGCCGTTTGTGCGCGTGCTTTTCAAGCATGGTTTGCGCAATGTGCTCATCCCGTTGATTACTGTGCTGGCACCCATTATTCCCAACGCGTTAACCGGTTCTGCAATTCTTGAAAAGATATTCCGCATCAACGGCATTGGGCGCTACTTTATCGACTCAATCGGGCAGCGCGACTATCCGATGGTGATGGCGCTGGTGCTGATTGTGACGGTGCTGTGGGG
>QWRL01000082.1:7994-9948 GCA_003670425.1 Chloroflexota bacterium | reverse complement strand
ATTGTGCCGGACGAAGCGCTGCGCGCGCAGCTGGAGGCGGGCATGCTGGGCCTGACGGGCCAGGTGAATGCCATGGGGCTGGTGGCGTGCGAGGCCGCATACCTGCACGGCGCCGAATGGCTGGCGCGGCTCAACTGTTACCTGGCCGGCAACCGCGATTATCTGGTGGACTTTGTGACAAAGCGGCTGCCCGGCGTGCGCACCACGATACCGGCCGCAACTTATCTGGCGTGGCTGGACTTTACGGAGTATGCGCTGCAACCCACGCCGCACGACTTTTTAGTGGAGCATGCGCATGTGGCGGCCAATGACGGCGGCCCCTTCGGGCCGGATAGCGCGGGCTTCGCGCGCATTAATTTTGCCTGCCCGCGCGCCACACTGCAGCGCGGCTTGGAGCAAATAGAGGCGGCGCTAGCAGCACAGCGCGCAGCGTAAGCTGCACGCGGCGCCTGGTGGCGGTGCCGCACTGCAGGCCCGCTGCCGGATTGCGGGCGGTGCTGCCGGCAGCGGTGGCTGGCTGCTGCCGCCACCACACACAAAGCCCGAGCCTAAGTTGCGCGCTGTCCGCGCATGTGAATGTGGCAGCACAGTGGTTGCGGCGGCCGGGGTCCCGGCCTGCTGCCGGGGTGCGCTGCGCGGGTTTAGCCAGCGCGCCGCAGCATTTCTGTCAGATGTTCGGCGTCGTGCTCCAATGTGCGCCGGCAGAGGCCGGCCACATCCAGTTGGCCGAACACCGCGTGCGTGCCAATGCGCTCCCAGCCGGCTGCATCCAGCGCCTTGAGCTGATCAAGTATTGCTGATCTGGCCCGGGTGAATGCAGCGCACAGTTCATCTTCAGTAAGAGCAGCAAAGCGCTTTTCCCACGCGGCCAGGTCCGGCTCGGTCCACAGCCATTGCGGGTTGGGCTGCTGCACCATCAGCGTCAGGCGCGCGCCCCAGATTTCTGTGTCCACCGCTAGCAGGTGGATCAGCAGGGTGCGCAGGGACCATTCGCCGGCGGGCTGCGCTTGATGCGCAGCGCGCTGCACGGCGCTGGCCACCGCCGGCGGCACCTGCGCCAGGCGCTGCAGCAGCTCAGTCTGAGTGGCGGTTAGCGGCATGTAGGCTGCGCAGAGCGGTTGCGCAGGCTGCGCTTTAGCCTTCCCAGCTGCTGCCGTCCCACTGCAGCATGCGCTGCACCAGGCTGGCGGCGCCCGCTGTGAAGACTTGCAGGAGCGCCGCGCCTTTCTCTGCTGTGGCGTGGCGCGCGTCGCCAATGTGGCCGGGCGGGCTGCGATCCGGCATCACCCAGCCGCGCGTGGCGGGCTCAAACGCATTGCCAAACTCCACCGGCGGCACGGCTGCCAAATCCCCCACCAGCTGCGGCGCAATCTGCAGCAGCATGCTGGTCTCCCACTCGCAGGCGTGGCCCATGCGCGTTTGTTGGAGGCCGGCATGCGCAGCGGCCGGCGCTGTGAGCGCCAGGTCCCAGTACGTGGCAAAGAGCAGCAGCAGGCCGGGCTGCGCGCGGTGCTGCTGGCGCAGCTCGTACACCACCTGCTTGCCGGGCACATCATTGCCGCCATGCCCGTTGAGCATCAGCAGGCGCCGAAAGCCGTGCGCAATAAAGTTTTCAAACTGGCCGGCGAGCAGGTCCAGATAAGTGCGCGGCGTGGCAGACATTGTGCCGGCAAAATCCAGGTGGTGCTGCGAATTGCCAAGCCACTGCAGCGGCGCCAGCAGCACGCGCGTGCTGAACTGCGCCTCCACGCGCCCGGCAATTTCGCCGAGCAGCAGGCTGTCTGTGAAGAGCGGCATGTGGCGGCCGTGCTGCTCCAGCGCGGCCACGGGAAAGATCACCGGCGTGTCGCGGCTGAGCGCCTGCACATCCGGCCCTTTGCGTTCCGGCAGGTTCTCGGGGCTTGGGCCCCCTGAACCCTACGCCGGGCGGGCGCGCCCCCCGGCCGCGCGCGGC
>QWRL01000082.1:0-7984 GCA_003670425.1 Chloroflexota bacterium | reverse complement strand
GTGCTGCGCCGGCCGGGCCAAGGGAAAGATAGCCAGCGTGTCGCGGCTGGGCGCCTGCACGTCCGGGCAGTTGAGTTCGGCTAGTGTCATTTGAGGTGCAGCTCCCGGGCGCAGGTGAAAGGTGTGCGGCAGCGCGCCGGCTGCTTGCGCAATGGCAGCCGTTGGGGCGGCGCAATGCGCGCAGCCTGCGCGCGCATTATAGGCGCGCCGGTATTGCTTAAATGCAAACGGGAGCGCGGCGGCTCCCGTTTGTGGGGTTGAGGTTTGCGGCGGCGGCGCTTACAGCGCGGTCACCGCAATGCGGCGCGGCAGTGCTTCCGCTGCCTTGGGCAGGCTGAGTGTGAGCACGCCATGCTGCAGCTGCGCACTGGCTGCGGCGGCATTGACGGCGTGCGGCAAGCGCAGCTGGCGGTAGAAGCGCGCCGGGCGGCGTTCGCGCAGCACATAGTTCTGCGCTGCGGCTGCGGCGGGCGTCTCGCCGCGAATGACGAGCGCATCCTGCTCCAGCTCGATGTGCAGCGTGTCCGGCGTGACGCCCGGCAGGCTGGCGCTGATGATGTAGCGCTCCGGCTCTTCGCACACATCTACGGGCAGCGGGCGGCCGTAATCATCATGGTAGGCGGGCGCGCTGCTTTGTGCCAGCGCGTGCAGCAGGCGCTGCAGCGGAACGGACTGGTTGGTGCGGACAAATTGCATGGCTTGGTTCTCCTTTTGCCGGATGGTTGGCCGGGGCATGGGCAGCGCGTGGTAGCGGAGCGCAAGCGCAAGGTTATCGGTGCGTTAGAGTTTTTAGACGGAGACGACGCCGGGGGCGGAGGTGATGAAGCGGTAGCCTTCGGGCGCGGAGTTCTCGGTTACAAAGCGGAAGCGGTCGCCGCGGTACACATCTTCGCCGTACTCCAGCGGCGCGCCGCTGCGGTCCAGCGAGCGGCGGCGCTCCAGCATGACGGGCTCGCCGGCGCGGATGCCCAGCAGCGCCGCGTCTGCGCGCGTGGCCAGCGCCGGCTCCAGGCTTTGCTGCGTGCTGCCCAGCTGGCGGCCGTACTCGCTGGCCAGCACTTCCAGGATGGAGCGGTGCTGCAGGTCATGCTGCTCGATGCCGGCGCACAGCGCGGCGGCGGTATGCAGGCGCTCCAAGATCACGGGCTCGCCATTGAGCAGGCGCACGCGCTGAATAAAGTAAATGGCTGCGCCTTCCGGCAGCGCCAGCTGCGCCGCCACGGCGGCGGTGGCCGGGCGCTGCTCGCACAGCACCATGTGCGTGCCGGGCTGGTAGCCGCGGCGTTCCTGGCTGCTGGAGACCAGCACCAGCTGGCCCACCTCGCGCTCAATTTTTGGCTGGGTTACAAAGGTGCCGGCGCCGCGGCGGCGCGCCAGCAGCCCCTGCTCTTGCAGCTGGCGCAGCGCGCGCCGCAGCGTAAGGCGGTTTACCAGAAAGGACTGGCTGAGCTCGCGTTCCGGCGGCAGCTGGTCGCCGGTGCGCAGCTCGCCGGAGTGCATGCGCGCGCGCAGCGTTTGCGCTATCTGCTCGTAGCGCGGCGCGGTGGGGAGGGCAACGGCCATGCCGCTTTTGTTACTCCGCGGCAGGCGCGCGGCGCCGTTCGCGCCGGCCGCCTGAGCCATCTGCAGCGCGGTTGTGGCGCAGCCAGCGCGTGCAGTTTTCATCTTTGCCCATCATCACATCGGCGGCCAGCAGCGCCTCGCGCAGGCTGGCCTCGGTGGCACTGGTGATGGCGCAGTTCATGCCGGCCGCGGCTGCCATGGTGAGGAAGGCGCGGTTGATGCCGTGGCGGTTGGGCAGCCCGAACGAAATGTTGCTGGCGCCGCAGCAGGTGTTGACGCCCAGCTCTTCCGAGATGCGGCGCACAATCTGAAAGAGCACAATGCCCGCATCATTGACGGCGCCCACCGGCATCGCCAGCGGATCGATGAGCACATCCGCGCGCGGGATGCCGTAGCTCTCGGCGCGCTCCACAATCTTTTTGGCAACTGCAAAGCGCACGGCGGGATCGTAAGAGATGCCGCTCTCGTCATTGGCCACGCCGATGACGGCGGCCTTGTAGCGCGCCACCAGCGGCAGCACAACCTCCAGGCGCTCTTCTTCGCCGGTGACGGAGTTCACCAGCGGCTTGCCTTTGTAGGCTGCCAGCCCCAGCTCCAGCGCGCGCACAATGGAAGAGTCGATGCACAGCGGCACATCCACAACGGACTGCACCAGCTCGATGGCGCGCGCCAGCAGTGCGGGCTCGTCCGTCATGGGCACGCCGCAGTTCACATCCAGCATGGGCGCGCCGGCGGCCACCTGTGCAATGGCGTCGCGCGTGACGCGCTCAAAGTTGCCGGCGGCCAGCTCGGCGGAGAGCAGCTTGCGGCCGGTGGGGTTGATGCGCTCGCCGATGATGACGAAGGGATGCTGCGCGCCGATGCGCACAGTTTTGGTGGGTGAGGTGACGATGGTTTCCATGCGGTTAGTTGGGGTGCTCCTGTTGCTGGCTGGTGCTCTGGCTGAGCTTGGGCTTGGCTGTGCGCGGGCGCACGGCAGCGGGTGCAGCCGCGCGCCGGCTGCGGGTGGGCGCCGGCAGCAGGCCGGCCTCTTCAATTATTTCCGCCACCAGCTCTTCCTGGCGGTAGGCCATCACGTGCACGCCGCTGATGCCTTCAATCTCGCGCACTTGCTGGATGATCTCGATGCACAGGCGCTTGCCCTCTGCTGCCTGCTTGCCGGGCGCGGCTTGGCGCAGGCGCGTAATAATTTCATCCGGGATGACGACGCCGGGCACATGCGTGCGCATCCACTCGGCGGCCTTGGCCGAGCGCAGCGGGCCGACGCCGGCAAGGATGAAAACTTTTTGGTGCAGGCCCAGGCTGCGCACAGTGGCCATGAACTGGCGCAGGCGCGGCACATCAAAGCAGAACTGCGTCTGCACAAAGTCTGCGCCGGCCTCCACCTTCTTGCCCAGGTGCAGCGCGCGGTAGTCATACGGCGGCACAAAGGGGTTGCTGGCGGCGCCCAGAAACAAGCGCGGCGCTGCGTCCAGCTTGCGGCCGCTGAGGAAGCGCGCCTCATCGCGCAGCATGCGCGCCATGCGCAGCAGCTGCATGGAGTCAATATCAAAGACGGGCTTGGCTTCGGGGTGGTCGCCGGTGCCCACGCCGTCGCCGGTGAGGCAGAGCACATTGCGCACGCCCATGGCGGCCGCGCCCAGCAGGTCGCCCTGGATGGCAATGCGATTTTTGTCGCGGCAGCTTACCTGCAGCACGGGCTCGTAGCCGGCGCGCGTGAGCAGCGCACACACGCCCACGCTGGACATGTGCACGTTGGCGCCGGAAGCGTCCGTGGCGTTGATGCCATCGCACACGCTGGCGAGCACAATGGCGCGATCGTAGACGGCTTGCGGGTCCGCGCTGTCGGGCGGGTTCAGCTCTGCGGTTACGGCAAAGCGCCCGGCGCGCAGCGCTTTCTCCAGGCGCGAGCCGGACCTCATGGCAGCTGCCAGCCGGCAGCGGCGCGGTCGGCTGCGCCGCTGAAGTCATTGATCCACGCGGAGCTGCCCTCAAGGCGCCGGTCCAGCGGCGGCAGCACGTGCAAAATCTGGCTGCCGTAGACGGGCAGCAGTTTGGAGCGCTCCCAGGCCAGCACCCAGACGCACGGCATGTCCGGCAATATTTCGCAGTTGCCGTTGAGGCGCACGCCGCCGCACGGGCCGTTGCGCAAATTTTTGGGGCAGGTCATCGGGCAGGTCATGCCGGTGCTGTGCAGCACGCACTGGCCGCACATGCGGCAGTCAAAGAGCGCGCCCTTGGACACGGCTTCGACGGCCACAAAGGCGCGCTGCATGCGGCCGCCGGGCTGCAGCCAGCCGCGCACCAGCAGCAGCGCCCGGCGCGTAAGGTTGTAGGCTTGCGCCAGCAGCTGCGGATGGTTCTGCAGGAAGCGCATGCGCGTTTTATTCCGCGGGCAGTTCGCGCCCCGCGGCTGCAATCAGCGCGCGCAGGCGCTCCGCGGTGTAGGCTGCTTCCAGCTCTGCCACCAGCGTATCGGCTGCGGCTTCGGGTTCGGCGGCGCGCTCCACGGGCTCGCTGTTGCGCCACTCGGCCAGGTATTCATCCGTGCCGGTGGCGCCGGCGCGCATGGCGGCGGCATCGATGGCTTTCTCAAAGCGCTCGGTGAGCGGGCGCGACACGCGCGTGCGCCCGGCGCGCGCCTTCACCTGCGAGGGGATGTCGCGCCAGTAAACAATCTGGATGGTGCAGGGCATGGCGGGCGCCTACTTGGCGCGGCTGCGCCGGATTTGAATGAGCTTCTTGGCGGTCTCCACCGCCACGGCTGCATCGCGGCAGTAGGCATCGGCTTCAATGTCCTCGGCAAAAGCCTCGTTCAGCGGCGCGCCGCCCACCAGCACAATGATGTCATCGCGCAGGCCCTGGTCTTTGAGCGCCTGGATCACCACCTTCATGTACGGCATGGTGGTGGTGAGCAGCGCACTCATGCCCAGCAGCTCGGGCTTGTGCTCTTTGATGGCGTTGATGTAGCTTTCGGCATCGTTGTTGATGCCGAGGTTGATGACGTTGAAGCCGGCGCCTTCCATCATCATGGCCACCAGGTTTTTGCCAATGTCATGGATGTCGCCTTTGACGGTGCCGATGACCATCGAGCCGATTTGCTCGGCGCCGGTTTCTGCCAGCAGCGGGCGCAGGATGGCCATGCCGGCCTTCATGGCCTTGGCGGCCATCAGCACCTCCGGCACAAACAGGATGCCGTCGCGGAAGTCCGCGCCGACCACATCCATGCCGGGCACCAGCGCAGTGGTGAGCACATCGTAGGGGCTCATGCCGCGCCCCAGCAAAATGTTTGTGCCCTGCACAATTTCGGCGGCCATGCCGTCGTACAGGTCTTCCATCATTTGCGCCACCAGCTCGGGCGTCTCCAGCGATTCCAAGTTCAGTTCTTCGTCAGCCATGTTGTTCTCCGGGTTGCGGTTGTTTGTTAAATTTTGCGGCGCCTAGGCAGCGGCCGGGCGGCGGCGGCGCGTGGCGCGCTCTGCGGGCACACTGCCGGCAGCGGGCTCCAGCGGCAGCATGCCGGCCAGATGCGGAAAGGCATCCGTGGCGTGCGGCAGCGCCATGGCGCCAATGAACTCTTCTTGAAAGCGCGGCGCAACGGCGGTTTGCACGTGCTGCACGCTTTGCGCAATTTGCGCAGCTTCCACGCGGGCAGCGCGGTTTAGCAGTGCAATGCGCGCGCCATCGCCGGCAGCGTTGCCGACGGCGCTAACTTTTTCCAGGTCGCAATCCGGGATCAGGCCGAGGATCATGGCGTGGCGCGGGCTGATGTAGCTGCCAAAGGCGCCGGCCAGCACTATGCGGTCCACCTGCGTGACGCCGCGATGCTCCATGAGCAGCTTGACGCCGGCGTAGAGCGCGGCCTTGCCCAGCTGGATGGCGCGCACATCGTTTTGGGTGACGGTGATGTTGCTGCCGGTGCTGGTGTCGGCGCCATCGGCCAGCACAAACTCCAGCTGGCGGCCGCTGGCATGCACGCGCGGCTGCGTGCCGGCCAGCGCGCTGTTAAAGCGCCCGTCTTTGGAGATGACGCCGGCGAGGAACAGCTCCGCCACGGCTTCGATGATGCCGCTGCCGCAGATGCCGGTGGCGCGCGCATCCTGCGGCACAAGCTGGCCGCTGCCGGGCAGCACCCAGGTGTCCGAGCCGCACACTTTGTATGAAGGCTGCAGCGTAACGGGATCGATGCGCACGCGCTCGATGGCGCCGGGCGCGGCGCGCTGGCCGTGCGCAATTTGCGCGCCTTCAAAGGCGGGGCCGGTGGGGCTGGAGCAGGCCAGCACTTGCTGGCGGTTGCCCAGCACAATTTCTGCGTTGGTGCCCACATCTATCAGCAGCAGCAGGTCATCGGAGCGGTGCGGCGCCTCGGCCAGCTGCGCGGCCACGTTGTCTGCGCCCACATGCCCGGCAATGTTGGGCAGCACGTGCAGCTGCGCGCACGGGTTTAGCTTGAGCCCCAGGTCGCGCGCCTTCAGGTCCAGCGCGGCGTTGAGCGCCACGGCAAAGGGCGCGCCGCCCAGCTCCACGGGGTCTATGTTGAGCGCAATGTGATGCATGACGGGGTTGGCCACCAGCACCATGTCGCAAATGTCGTGCAGGCTGATGCCGGCTTGCACGGCGGCATCCGCTGCGAGCTGGTTGAGGGTGCGGATGATGGCGCTGTGCATGCGCGCCAGGCCCTGCTTGTCCAGCATGCTGTAGCTGACGCGGCTCATCAGGTCTTCGCCGTACTTTACCTGCGGGTTCATGGCGCTTTGCGTGGAAAGCAGCGCGCCGGTGCGCAGGTTGCACAGGTGCGCCACCACGGTGGTGGAGCCCACATCCACGGCCAGGCCGTAGGCGCCCTCTGTGTAGCCGGGCTGCACGCGCAGCACCTGCTGCTCCTGCCACAGCGTAACGGTAACGCACTCTTTGCCCTGGCGCAGCGCGGGCTGCAGTGTGGGCAGCGCCAGCACATCCAGCTGCAGGCCCGTAAGCCCCCATTGGGCAGCCAGCGCCACTTGCAGGCGTTCCCAATCGCCGCGCGCATCATCCATGTCGGGCGCAATACTTTCCACATATACCTGGCGCACGGCGGGCAGCACGCTGATGGTGCGCTCGGTGGCGGCCTTGGCCACAATTTGTTTGCGCGCCTGGCTTTCGGGCGGCACCAGGATCAGCACATCCGCCTGCACGGTGCAGGCGCAGGCGAGGCGGCGGCCGGGCAGCGGATTTTTGGCGGCGTAGGCGCGCTCGCTATCGGTTACGGGGGAGAGGCTGGCGGCGGAGGAGCTAAGCGCGTGCGTTTGGTCGCGGCCTTCATGCACCACTATCTGGCACTTGCCGCAGGTTTGGCGGCCGCCGCAAATGGACTCAAGCTCGACGCCGAGCGCGCGCGCGGCTTGCAGCAAGTTTGTGCCGCGCGCCACGCTGCCGCGGCGGCCGGCGGGCATGAGCGCCACCTGCAGCATGGGGGCGGCGGGGCTGGGCATGGCAGTTTGAGAATCCACTATGTTTATCGGCAGATAATTGGTGTACACCAATCAGCAGGAATATAGCATAAGGCTGCGGTGGTGTCCAACGCCGCGCGGCGGCATGCGCTGCGGCGGGCGGCAGCAGCGCGCTGCGGGCGGGCTTTAGGGCTGCGGCAGGCGCTGGCCGGCAGCGGCGGCAGCCAGCACAATGCGCGCGCAGGCTTCGGCATCAGAGGCGGCGGCGTGGTGCTGCAGCGGAATGCCCAGATGGCGGCAGACATCCGGCAGGCGCGCGGGGCGCAGCTGCCAGGCGGCGCGCGCCAGGCGCACGGTGCACGCAAAGGCATGCGCGGGCTGCTCGAGGCCGGCGGCAGCGCAGCAGGCCTGCATGACGGAGCGGTCAAAGCTGGCGTTGTGCGCAGCCAGGAAGGCAGCGCCGGCCAGCAGCGGCTGCAGCTGCGGCCAGAGCTGCGCAAAGACGGGCGCGCCCGCCACCTGCTCCCAGCTGATGCCGTGCAGGTAGGTGAAGACCATGCGCGCGCGCGGCGGGCGGATGTAATGAAAGGCGCGCTGCACAATCACGCCGGCTTCCACGCGCACCAGCGCCAGCGCACAGGCACTGTCACGCCCGTAGTCCGCGGTTTCAAAGTCGATGGCGACGAAGGTGGGCGGGGGCCAAGGCGCGCGCTCGGCAGCGGGCTCGTGCGAAATTGTGCGGGGCGGCATTGGTTGCGATCCAGCGGGAGCAAGACGCTGCGGGTGCGCCGATAACTTAGATTGTTAGCGGCCGAAATCCGGCTGCAACCAGATATTCATAGGTAGCGTTCAGCTCTGGCAACTGCGGAACAAACACCACTGTGGCATCCCGCGAGCGAGTGAGCAGCACACGGTACGCATTTGAGCGCAACTGCCAACCATCGCGGACAGCTGCCCCTTTTTTTTGGTACTGTGCCATGCGTTTATTGGAC
>QWRL01000081.1 GCA_003670425.1 Chloroflexota bacterium | reverse complement strand
CGCGTCTGTGCCGTAGTCGCCAAACGAGCGCAGCGGCCGGCCATTGCGATCTGTCACGAACACGCGAAAGCCCTCGGGATCGCTAAAGTAAACATGTTCGTTGCTGTCCACCGTAAGGTATGGCTTGGCAAAGAGAGATTGTCCGTACCAGCCGGACACATCCCACTTACGCAAGAAGCTTCCATCGAGCGCAAACACCTCGATGCGCCGGTTCCATGCATCGGCAACATAGAGCTCCCCCGCATTTGAAATTGCAATTCCAACCGGCTCATCGAGCTGGCCGTCAAGCGCGCCGGCCGTGCCAATCTGGCGCAGCGGCGTGCCTTGCGCGTCAAAAACGGAGATGCGCTTGTTGCCTGTGTCGCTGACGTAAACCAGTCCGGCACCATCGATGGCGATATCACGGGGGCCCCAGATGTTTAGGAGGTCCGTGCCATTGCCAAACGCGCCCCAAGTTCCCAGCAGCTTGCCCGCAGCATCAAAGCGCTGCACGCGGTGGTTCCAAGTGTCGGCCACATAAACTTCTCCGGCAGCATTTACGGCAATGCCCCACGGCTCGTTAAATTGGCCGGGCTGTCCGCCTTGATCCACTGCGCCGAAGGTGCCCCAGCTTGCAAGCAGGCGCCCATCCGCAGTAAAACTTTGGATGCGGTGGTTGAAGGTGTCTGCGATCACAACGCTCCCATCTGGCGCGACGGCAACATCCCGCGGCTGTTTGAGTTCGCCGGGCGCGCTGCCAGCTGCGCCCACAAAAATGTCCGCCGGCACGCGGCGCAGCAGACTTTCAAATGGATCTGGCGGCAGCGCCTCTGTAAGCGCCGCCGGCCCAACGCCAAGGCTCCAGATCTTCGACGCCACATCTTTGCGAATATACAAACGCATGCGATCGACAACCGGCCATTGCGCCAGCGCGTAGTTAACTCCATTGAGTTCGCCATACGCTTTGTAGTCGCGCCATTGCCAGATGTTCCAGAGCGCATTCAGGCGCGCGGGATCCAGCAAGTTGGCACGCACGCGGGCCGGCGTCAGGTCAAAGTAATCCTGCATCGGCCACCACATGCGGATGTACTCGAAGGAGTGGTAGTTATTGCCGAGCAGCGGCTCCACGCGCGCCCAGTTGTTGTCGCCCGCAATTACCACCGGCACATCGCGGAAAGTTTCGCGTGTGGGCTGCTCGGCGTAATACACCTGATTAGGATAGTCGCGCAGGTACCAGGTGAATGGCCATGACACGTCGTTGTCAAAGGCAACTTTCATGTCAAGGCCGTCAGTCGTGCGCCGTGAAATTTCCTCCACCTGCGCCATAACTACGCGGATGCCGGGCGCACCCGAGGCATAATTTATAAATTCGGTTTGGTAGTCAAAGTTGATATAGCTGGAGAGAATGGCGCTGCGCAGCGTAAGCAGTGCCAGCAGCCCCACGCCCTGAACGGCAGCCAGCTGTAGTGCACTGCGGGCGCCGATTTGGCGCACCGCATAAGCCAGCCCATAGACTGCGCCAGCCAGAACCGTAGCTGCGGAGAGAAAAGCCATGGAGTGCTGCAGGTCCTCCAGTGTTGTGCTTTGGAATGGCGCACCCAGCCCGGCCAGCCGCCACGCGGCATCCACGCCGGCAAGAGTGCCAAGTGGCAGCAAGAGCAGCAACACCCAGCCGCGCTGCTGCCAAACCGCCGCCCACGGCACTTGTTCCAGCAACCGGCCATAGAGCCAGCCCGCAGCCAGAATTAATGGCAGCGAAATATGAACTGTGAGCCAGGGCATTTTCTCGCCGGCTGTGGAATAGGCCACCAAGGCAAGCACGCTCCAAAAGCACAGGAAGGCGACAACCGGAAATGCAGGCGCGGACTGGACTGAGCTTGCATCACGCCGCTGCGGACGCACCTGCAGCAATGTGGCTGCGCATGCGAGCAAGCCACCGAAGACCGGCAGGAACTCATAAAACGGCAGCTGCAACCCGGCGTAGTAGTACCACGGCTGGCTGCCGCGCTGCACGCCATGCTGCGCCAGCCAATAACCCAATGAGCCGACGATGCCGGTGGCAACGCCCTGCCCATTTGTAAACATTGTGGTGAACAGCGTCAGATAAATTGCGCCAAAAATTCCGGCGACGATCGGCCATCTGCGACGGTCCCACACGAGACCCACGGCCGCAGACAATAAAACCATCGCAGCTAAGACCGGCCCGGTTACCCACATCCCAGCTGGGGTGTAATCAAGCGGATCGCGCAGCAACAGCAGCTTCACAGGAAACGCCACGAGCTGCGGGAACACAAGCGTGCCGATCACAACCAGGAGATCGAAGCTGGGCGTGACGCGCGCCGCGGCGGGCAGCCCGCGCAGAACTGTTAGCAGTGCGCCCACCAAGCCCGCGAGCGCGACTGCAGCGAGCCCGATGCTAACCGGCGCCTGCACCAGCGCAGCGGTGAACAACGCTGCGGCCGCCGCGCCTGCGGCCGCAGCGCCGACAATGAGCGCCCAGAAAATAATTTGCATGCGCGGGGAGCGCCACTGGCCGCGCCATAAATCTGCTGCGTAATGGACGCCCAGAAAGACCAGCCAAATGGCGTCGTAGATAAACGCAGTTTCTTTGGTGGCATGATTGAGCGCGACTGCGAGCGCCATCAGGTAAAGCCAGCGCGCGCGCCGGTCTGCAAAATAGTTGAGCGTGGCAAGCGCCATCAGCAGCGCCCATACCACTACAAAAGATTCGTTGCGCACATAGCGCGCGTAGTACAGCATGTAGGGCGAGATTGTGAGCATGCCGGCGGCCGCAAGCGCCCCAGCGCGCCCCAGCCAGGGCCGGAACCACCACAGCAGCGCCACTGCGCCAACCCCAAACAGCGCCGAAGGAATTCGGGAAGTGAAGTCACTTGCGCCAAATATAAAGTAAGTAAGTGCCACAATATGAAACTGAAATGGGCCATGCATGAGCGGGGTATGTTGAAAGCCCTGCCCGCGGTAAAGCTGCCATGAGTAATAAGTGTGCAGGCTTTCATCATGGCTGATGACACGCTCGCCCAGCATGTAGAAGCGCGTGATCAGGGCAATCAGAATCACCACCAGCCAGCCAGCGTTCTCCAGAGAGAGAGCACCCGCTGCGCGCAGCGGGCGCTGTTCCAAAGCTGCAGATGGTTCGATGATTGTTTGAGTGCTGTCCATTGTGTGGAAGTGTCCGCTAAAGTATGCGGTATTTACTCAATGCTGCAATTGTGCGTCTTCGCGCACCCAAAGCACCAGTTGCGTGGCGCTGACGGGAATTTTCCGAAAGAGCACATAATTGAGCCGGCCTGGCAGGTCGGCGGGGAGTCGGCCACGAGCCAACTCGAAATTAAACCTTTGGCCGAGGTACTGCGAGCCCAGTACCGGATCCACAAGTTCACCGGGGGTAATCACAATCGGCGCGCTAATCGTAGCGGAGAGAGCGTTGGTGTAGCGCACATTCGCAAAATCACGCAGTGCCCAAGCGAGCGCGCCGGCTGGCGGACCCAGCACCACAATCTCCGCATCTTGGCTGGTGCCGCGTGCCCGCAAGCTTGCCTGTACTGCCGTATCAGCCAGCAGGCGGATGTGCGGCGAGATGCTGTCGCCGGTCAGCAGTTCCGCCGCAGAGCCCGCGCGTGTGTGGTTCAGCGCCCAGCTGGTGGCAGCCGCCCACACCACGGCCACCAGCACAAACCCGGCCAGCGCACCGCGCCGCGCAATCTCCCAGTCCCACCAAGTACCCACAAGCGCAGTTATCAGCCAGAGGATTGCAAGCGTAACGCCGAGCACGGACAGCAGGCCCCAGCCTGTTTGGCCAATGCTGCCAGCGCTTCCCGCTGCGATTGCACCGAGCACCAAATAGAGGATGCAGCAAACTGCAAATAAGCCGCCGGCGTGCAGTGCGCAAATCTGGCGGCGCTGGCCGCCCCAATCACACGCAAAGAACCAAGTAATGGCAAAGGCACCGTGCAGTGATATTACTATCAACAATCCGCCTACATCAATTGCCGCGCGTTGGGGGTCAACCAGGGTGATTGCCACCACCACCAAACTTACTACTGAAAGATATCTTGCTGCCGGAATCTGGCGCGCTGCGATCGCGGCTCCAATGATGCCGAGCCCAATTGCCAGCGGGTCATAAAGTACAGCGGTCACGAGTGGCGTCCAGAAACTTGTGGGGCCCGGTGTTGCCGTCCAGCCGGCGAGCCACGCGCCCCACCCGTCCCCAGCCGCGGCGAGGCCCGCGGGATATTGCAGGAACGCGGTGCTGCCTGCAGCCAAAGCCAATCCCAACGCAAGCCACCAGTTGCCCGTGCGCAACACGGCGCCCCACGGCTGCAGTGATCGGGGTGAAGCAACTAACGCTGCGATTACCAGCGCCACGATGGCAGCGATATATTCTGGCCCGCTGGCAAGACCAGCTCCGGCGGCCAGCGCTGCAGCCAGCAAACTGGGCGCGGACTGGTTGCGCTGCCAACGCCAAACACCAACTGCTGTGAGCGCAGCCAGCGGCAATGCAAGGCCAACGCCAGCAGAGCTGCGCGCGATCGCCGTCAAGCTTGGGGAGAGCGCCAGCACTGCGCTCGCGGCCAGTGCGCCAATGTTACCCAGCTCTTTGCGCAGCAACAGCGGCAGAAACACAAGCGCAATTCCCGCAAGCGCCGGTGCGAGCCGTGCCAGCATTTCCGTTGCATGGCCACCCACCCAAAAGAGCAGCATCTGCAGCGAGAACAGCAGCGCGCTATTTGGCACTGCCGTGGCCGGGACGGGCAGCCCGCGGGCCTGCTCCCACGCCCACATTGCATCGCGCGCTGCGCTGCCGGCCAGCGGCGCAGCGCCAAGCTCAAAGAGCCGCGTAGCCGTGGCGTAGCAGCCGAGCAAGACATACGCCCATGCTTCCATCGTCCAGTCAGCCAGCTGCGGAATCCGCAGCCAGCCCAATGCGGCCGGGGCGTGCAGCGTCTCAGTTGATGCGCTCATAAATTGTGACACTGTTGTTGGAAAATGCCGGCCGCATGTGCAGTGAAAATTTCTGCAAGCCCGCCGGTGGAAACGTGCTGCGCTCCAGGCTCCCGACGTACACGTAGCGGATGTCAAATGCGCTTAGTATCGGCAGGGCATCCTCCCAGGTCCGGCTGGAGTAAAGTGTGCGCACTTGCTCTTCACGATTGCCGGCCTCTGCAAAGCCGCCGCGCCATTGTAGCTCATGCCCCGGCCAGCCGAGCAGCGTTGGCATGCCCGTGTGCGCGGACACGCGCCCGAACTCCGTGTAGCTGCCGCCAACTGCTTCAGCCACCGCGCCGCCTGCCGGCTGCTGTGCACGCAGCCACGCTTGCGCATCCGCTTCATCTGGATTTGCAGTGCGCAGGTACGCGAGGCCATCAAGTGTGGCGCTGCGCTGTTGGCCGATGATGGTTGTGCCTTGCAAGCCTTCGGTCTTGGTCCACACTGCAAGCACGGGATACACAAGCCCGCCGGCGATTACACTCACCACAGCAGCTACAAATACTATTTGGCCGGCAGCGGAGCGCACGTGTTGCACGCGCGACACGGCGTACGCGGCTACCAGTGCCCACAGCAGCCAGGCTTGATAGTAAAACTTGAAGATGGTGTTTAGGCGCATGCCGAATGAGTCGCGCAGATACACAAAATCTGGAAGGAGTGTGAGCGCTGCGCCGGCTGCAGCCAGCATTGCGACAAACGGCACACTGCTGCCTGCCCGGCGCGGGCTGCCGAAAGCCAGCCCGCCGGCAAGCGCCAGCATGCCGGCTAACAGCACGTTTGTCCACGGGCTTTCTATGAGGCGGCGGCGCCAAATCGCAGTCCACATTTCAGCAGCGGGCAGCTCGCCAAGCAGCGTCCGGTAAGCGCTGCTTGCGGACAGGTTCCCGTCACGCATGGCGGCGACTGTGAGCAGCGCGCACAGGGCGGCCAGTGCTGCAAGCACGCCGGGGCCGGCCCATGCCGCAGCGCGCCAGTTGAACGCAGTGCCGGTTGCCTCCCAAAGCAGCCAAAGTATTGCGGGCAGCAGCAGCACACCAAACATCACCGTGAACTGGCTGAGGCGCGTGACAAATATCGGATTGGGAATTATGCCGCCAGCTTGTGAGCGAAAGCCGGTATAGAACGGCACAAACAACACGATGCATAAAATGATTGTTGCACCAATGAATGTTCCGTAGCGCCACCAAGTATCACGGTCGGTTTGGCTGCCGGCGGCCACGCCGATTGCGCAAGCCATTGACGCCAGTGCGAGTGCCAAAGGAAAATCCCACGCGTTCATGAATGCAAGCCCGCCCAGAATTACGGCGAGCAGTGTGATTGGAACTGCGCCCCCAAGTGCGCGGCTGCTCTGCGCGCGTGCATGCAGATACAAAGCCAGGGCAGCGGATATCGCAAGCAGCAGAAACGGCAGCGCCAGCACGTGCGGATGCAAATCCCCCAGCAGAAATGAAAAGAATGGAAATTCGTCAATCGGCTCGAGGTCGATCGGCGCGCCGGATAAATTGATATCGCGAATTACGCGCGACGCCTGCCACCACCACAGGTAGCGCGTCGGCATCCAGCCAGCGCCGGCAACGGCAGGTGCCTCCAGCCACTTGATATTTAGCCAGCTCCAAAAAGTTGCGCTGCCCACACCAGCTTGGTGCAAGACTTCGAGCAAGCCGTTTAGATTGCCCACACAAAGCAGCAGCACTGGAGCCAGCACCACGGGTGCAATCCAAGTTTTGACGGGCAGCACCCGCTGGTTCGGCAGTCCATCGGCATCCAGCGCATGATCGATCGCCACAAGGTTGTAGATTAAACCCGCAGATGCGGCTGCGGCAAGTGCAAACACCAAGGCGAGTGCAAGATTGAATGCAACGCCCACTGTTACGCCAGTTGCAGCGGCCATCAGGCCAACAATGATGTAACCAAAGTAGTAGTAGCTGATGCCATAACCGGAGAGCCATGGATCGGGTGCCGGCAAGGTTTGGTGGCGCATGATGGAACTGAGGAACGCCAGTTCCATCGGTTTCTCCGTTGCCAGAATTTCAGGATTCAGCGCACGCAGCATAGCCATTAATACAAATGCGCACAGGAAGATCGTTTCTAGTACCAGCACCGTGCGCCAGTTGGCTTTAGCCCATGCCCAGTGCTCTGCAAGCTGCGGCCCACTGCTCACGAGGCCCGCAGCGCCAATTGCAGCGGCCGCCATCAGGATGCTGCCCGCCGCCACGCGCAGGAAACCGAACGACCCTAAAGTAAAGACCAGAAACCCGAGCAGCAGCAGGCCGCAGGCTTTGCTTGCGGAATAGCCTTGGTCGGGCAGGTTTCCCAAGAGCCTTGCACAAAGTGGCCATGCAAGCCAGCCCGCCAGCACAGCCAGCAGCCACCACAAAATTACTGCCAGAACTTCCGCCATCAGCGTTAGCCGGCTTTGCGCACTTGCGCTTCGTACACAGTTGTCGTGTTGTTGCGGTAAGCGATCTTCAAGTGCCCGGTGCCAAGCATGCGCTCAAATTTCTGCAGGCCTGTACTTTCGTAGTAGGCGCGTTCGTAGTCGCCCACAATTACATAACGCACGCCGTAGCGCTTGATGAAATCCAACGCAGTTTGCTCGAGCGGCGATTGAAAGAACTCCTCAATCGCATCCACCCGGTCCGTCACTAAATTCGGCGGTACCAATCCGCGCTGCTGGCGTTGGTGCCAGTTCCACCCCACCACGCCCGGCAGGCCCGTATACATCGTGAAGCGCGAGCCCAGCTTGTATTCGCTTGTGTGCGCTTCTACAATCACCGGCGAGCCGCTGACATTTTGCAGCAGCCAGCGCATCGCCAGATAATCATCGCGCAGAATGATGCGCTGGTCGCGGTCTTCATATGCGGCGTCATTAAGAAAGCGCATGCCATCCAATGTGCGCGGTGAATTGGGTGCCATGCGGTCGGTCACTTTCGCTAGGGTGGCGCTGGCTGTATAGAATGCGGCTGCCACCACCATGACGCCCAGTCCGGTGTGAAAAATTAAACGATTTACCGGGCGCCACGCGCTGCGCTGCGGCCACAGCCACGCCAGCGCTGCACCTGCCGTCACGCTCAACATGGTCCACACTTGCAAATAAAACTTGAAGACCGTGTTCATGCGGCTGATGTCGCCTTCCAGCACCACCAGCTCCACCACAAGCGTTAATACCAAAGCGGCAATCACCACGCCAAAGGCCACGCGCTTTGCCATGCTAAGTTCGGCGCGCAGTCCAAGTGCCAGACACCAACCCGCCAGCGGCAGCGCAACCAGCGCCACTTGAATGCCAAGCACAAGCAGTGCCGCCAGCACAATTGCGAGGGTGGCAGCGCCGGCAGCCAAAGAGAGCGCTGCTGCCGACCCAAAAAATTCGGCGCGCGGCGTGTGCTGCATCCAGTCTCGCGTTTCCGCCAGCAGCCACGCAACAATCACAAAAAGGAACAGGCCGTGCACTTTGAGGTATGCGCCCAGCGTTGTCGCGGAGCCGGTCCATATTTCCGCGGCGCCGTAAGATGATGCGTACCATTGAAAAAACGGCCGGAAGAACAGCAGTGCGAGCCCAGCCAGCAGGAGTGCGCGCGCAGCGCCTACAAACCCTGTTTGCAGTGTTGGGCGCAGCACAGAGTGCATGTGCCCAAGCCACACGGCAATCATCCCAAAAGTGAGGTATGCCGGAAAATCCCACGTATTTGTGGCACGCAATGAACCCAGCGTTACCCCTCCGATAAGCCAGAACAGCCATGCGCTGGACAACTGTGGAACCGTGCTGCCGGCCAATGCAGCGCCCAGCGCCCACGCCAGCGCCAGCAGCGTCAGCGGTAGTGCCATCATGTGGGCGTGCAAGTCCGCGTACAAAAATGTGAACAATGGAAATTCGGTTATCGGCCCGGCTTCAGAGTCAGGGTGTGGTATCACCCGCGTGGCGTTCCAGTACCACTCACCGGTGCCAACCGGCAAGTTCGCACCAGACACAATATTGCGGTAGGCGCCCGTAGCCACCCGCTGCCAATCCCCCAAAATTGACGTGTCCATTGGAACAACGTCAGTCGCAATGCGCTGCACTCCTTTGGCCCACACTGCGGGCTGGGCCAAGTTGCCCAGCAGCACCATCAGCGCCAAAGCCGCAAGGCCCGCGCGCCACGCGCTGCTAGCGGCGCTGGCAGCTGGCCGGCTGCTCTCCACCAAGTTGTAGGCCACGCAGAATGCGCCCGCGCCGGTGCCCGCAAAGAGCGTGGGCAGAATCAAGTTGTAGGCAAGCGCCGGCATTACACCAAACATTTTTGTAAGTGACGCAGCAATCACAAATCCAAAATAGTAGTAGTTGAGGTATCCGCCGGCCAGCCACGGGTCGTACGCCGGAAAATATGTGCTGCGCACAACAGCATTGAAGTATGAAAAGTCCATCGGCTTTTCGCCGCCGTAAGATGGATGCCAAAGATCCGCATTGCCCCAGCGCACCACCGTAAATATTCCGAAGAGCACCAGCCACAAAAATTCGACTCCAACCATGTATCGCCAGTGCTGTCTGAGCCACGCGCTGATGGCCTGCCAATGCCAGCGTGCCATGCTTGCGCTGATGGCGGCCCACAGCCCCCAAACCATCCAAAGTGTCGCAGCTGAGAAAACTGCGATCTGAAAACTTGCCAGCAGCCAGGCCAGCCAGGCAACCAGCAGCGCAACCAGTGTTTTTGTAATTGCGAAGCCCTTGTCCGGTAATCCGCTCATGCCCAGAAACGAAAGCGGAAACACAGACCAGCCGAGCAGCATCAGCAGCAGCCACCACACGCCGGCCGCCAGCCACGGCTGTGTGTTTAGCAGCCCGGTAATGTTGAACATTGATGACCATGTACCGCCCGCGCGCTGGATGGCGGCGCGCTCGGTGGGCAGCATCAAGGCCGTCGGTGCGCTCGTCGCCTTCTTGGGATTCATCCAAACCACTTGCGAGAGGTCAACCGAACCAAGGATCGTCGCAACTTTTGATGCACTGAAATATTCTGCTTTGCGAAAAATCATCACCTTGGGGTGATCGTAAACTGTGAATGGCTCTTCCGCTTGCGCGTCGCTGAAGATCCATGGCCCGAGGTTTGG
>QWRL01000080.1 GCA_003670425.1 Chloroflexota bacterium | reverse complement strand
CCTCCCACCGCCCCGCACACACGCGGGGCACGCCGCCCCACAAGGCGCACGGCCGGGCCCGGAAAAAGGGCGGGCGGGCACCCCCGCCCCGGCCCGCGCCGCAGCCACGCAGCCAGCGCCACGGGCACAGCCGCGTAACCGCCGGTAACTAGCACCGCATGCGGACGCTCGCGCCGCATGATTAGCAGTGCCTGCACAATGCCGAGCGCCAGCTGCAGGCAGCCAGCCAAACCACCCCATAGGCCGCGGCCCACAACACCTGCAGCGTGCACCGCTTCAAAGCGAATGTTGGCTGCGCGCACCAGCCCGGATTCCATGCCGTTCACGGTGCCCACCCACAGCAGCGAGACAGTTGCCTCGGATCCTTTGGCCATGTGCGCCGCGGCATCAAAGCTAGCTGCTGCTGCCAGCGCCGGATAGACGTGACCGCCGGTTCCCGCGGCGCAGATCAGTAGGCGAATAGACATTGCGTTCAGGTCTCTCGGAAATATTGCTTCTGGAAATATTCAACAGGATGCCAACGGCCGCCATCACCACCACGAGCGATGAACCGCCGTAGCTGATGAACGGCAGTGCATTGCCGGCCACCGGGATCAGCCCCACCATCACGGTTACATTGATCACCACCTCCAGCGCCAGCCAGCAGGAGATGCCGGCGGCCAACAAGTAGCCAAACATGTCGCTCGAGCGCATCGCAATAACTGCGCCGCGCCAAATCAGCAATCCAAACAGCGCCAGCATCACCACACAACCCAGCAGCCCAAACTCCTCGCCAATCACTGCGAAGACGCTGTCCGTATGCGGGAATGGCAGGTAGGTGAGCTTCATGCTGCTGTTGCCAAGCCCAACCCCGAAGAAGCCGCCCTTCACAAACGCCATCACGGCGTATTGAATGTGCTCATGGCTTTGGGAAATATCGCGCAGGCCCTCCATGTAATCTGCCCAGCGCTGGTTGCCCTTGGGTGAAAGTGCAACCACGGCAAAACCTGACAGGCTGGCGATCAGGGCTGCCGCCGTAACCTGCGGTACGCTGGCGCCGGCCACCACATACATTGCCGCGCCGATCAACACCACAGTGCCCGCCGCACTAATATCGGGCTGCAAGAAAATGAGCGCCACAATCACACCAACCACAATTGCGTACGGCAGGATGCCAATCCAAAAATTGCGCACATAGTCAGGCCCGCGCGCGGCCAGCCAAGCTGCCAGATAGACAATGGTAATAAGTTTGGCCGGCTCAGACGGCTGGATGCGGCCGTCAAGCAGCGCGCGGCCGGTGCCAGCCACCAGCACAAACACGAGGCTGGCAGCGACAGCCAGAATTAATAGCACTGCGATCAACGGCCGCTGCGCCATGCGGTAGTTGACGCTGTAACAGGCCAGCATCGCCGCCAAGCCGAGCAGCACTTTTTGCAGATGGTCATAGAACAGGCGCGTGGTGGATGTATGCGGCGCAAGCGGACTGCGGTACGAAATATCAAAGGTGGTGGAGAACACCATCAAGATGCCACCCAACACAAGCACGGTGGCCGCCAGCAGCAGCTGCCAGTCCAGGCGCACCGGCATGGACTTCATGCGCTGTGGCTCGCGCTGGATAACCGGAATGTCGGCCGTCATTGCAAGCCTGCCACGCAGCCGCGGAAAGCCGCACCGCGCGCCTCGAAATCATAGAAAGCATCAAAGCTGGCGCAGCCAGGTGACAGCACCACTGCATCACCGGACCGGGCCAGTTTTGCGGCGCGCAGCACTGCCGCTTCCATTGTGGCCACAATGTGAATTTGCAAAGGAGAAGGATCAGGGATTGGTGCTTCCCCAACGGTAGTCGGGCCAATATGTTTTTTTGCCCCTGATCCTGCTTCCACAAACTGGGTGGGCTGCATGGCAGCCCCGCGCAATTGTTCGGCGATCATGGCCGCAGCCTCGCCAAACACCACTGCATGGCGCACGCGCTGCGCCACGCATTTCGCCAGCTCGCCCCATGGCAGCTGTTTGTCACGCCCGCCCAACAGCAGCACAAGCGGACAGTCAAATGATTTGATTGCGGCCAGGCTCCGTTCTGGCGCCGTCGCAATCGAATCATTAATCCAGCGCACCCCGTGCAGCTCTCGCACAAACTCAAGGCGATGCGGCACACCCGTGAAATCTAAAATTGCGGCGCGCATGGCGGGCACGTCGATGCCAAGCGCGCCAGCCAGCGCACAAGCAGCCAGCACGTTTTGCAAATTGTGTTCGCCGGGCAGCCGCAGCTCTGCACACCGCACCACGGGCGTTGTCTTGCCGTCGTGCACCACTACGATCGTGCCGGCTTGCGTGTGGCAGCCGTTGGCCCAACCTTGGTTGCGCTGCAGGCCAAAGCCCCAAATGGTGCCGGCAGCGTTGCTGCGCAAGCCGGCTGCCAGCGCATCGTCCCAACCCAGCACTGCAATATCATGCGTGCCCTGGAAATCCAAAATGCGCTGCTTGGCAGCTGCATATTCGGACAGCGTGCCATGCCGGTCCAAGTGGTTGGGCGTGACATTTAACACCGCAGCCACCTGCGGGCTGCGCGTCATCAGCTCCAGCTGAAAGCTTGAAACTTCCATGATCGCCAGATCATCTACACCCATGCGTTCAACATCCGCCAGCAGCGGGTTGCCAATGTTGCCCCCCACCCATACCGCCGGATACTTTGCGGAGTTTCCAGCCATCATGCCCAGCAAAGTGGTGACGGTGGTTTTGCCGGCGCTGCCGGTAATGCCAACCGTGCGACACGGTGCCAGCTCCAGAAACAGCTGCGAATCATTGGAGATGGCAATACCGCGCGCGCGCGCAGCCTGTGCAATCGGTGCGGCAGCAGAAATACCGCCGGACAGAAAAACGCCATCCGCATCATCAAGCACTTGCTCCGGATTGCCATCCAAAAAGTATTCAAGCGGCAAGTCCTGTAGTGCAGCCATCGCCGGCTGCAGCTGCTGTGCAGTGCGCAGGTCCGTCACGCGCACGCGCGCGCCCTGCCCGCACAGATAACGCGCCAGCACCGTGCCCTGCCTTGCCAAGCCCACAATCGCCATTACTTGACCGGTAAGCCTATTTGGCGCGGGAGCGTGCGCTCTTTCCATTTACCACCGGACCCGCTGCGCGCTGGCGGCTTTCAATGCCAATCCATAAATGATGGCGCAACACATGTGTGGCACCGCGCAACTGCAGTGCACACTGCTTTGCGCTGCTCGTGTCCAGCATCTCCGGATGCATGTAACAAACGTTGGGGCGCTCGCCAAAGCGCCGCTCGTAATGCGCGGCCGCCGCCGCCACCTTTTCTGTAAGCGGCTGCGCGCTGTTGTCAAACCAAAGCAATCCAGTGTCCATATTCTGTTCAAAGATCTCTGTTAGAGCAGTGCAAACGCAATTGCAATTAGCCCGGCAATGATTGAGATCAACCAGAAGCGCTGCACCACTTGCGTCTCGCTCCAGCCGCTCAATTCAAAGTGATGGTGAATTGGCGCCATGCGAAATATGCGCTCGCCGCCGCTCCACTTGAAGTAGCCCACCTGCACCATCACCGAAACCGTTTCCATCAACGGCACAACGGCCACAAGCGGCAGCAGCAGCCACTGGCCGGTCATCAGCGCCACTACTGCCAGCACCGCCCCCAACGGCAGCGAGCCGGTATCGCCCATAAAGAGCTCTGCGGGATGAAAGTTGTACCAAAGGAAGGCGAACAGCGCGCCAACCAATGTGAAACAAAAGCGCACCAGATAAACCTGGTCCTGCAGCAGCCCGACAAAACCGAAGATGATGAATGCGGTCACAAGCACCATGCCCGCCAATCCGTCCAAGCCATCAGTCAAGTTCACGGCGTTGGACGTGGCGGTGATGATGAACACGGCAATCGGGAGGTACAGCCACCCAATGTCAATCTTGCGCGGGAAGCCGGGAATGGCCAGGCTGTGCACGTCAAAAGTGTCATACAGAATCCAAGCCGCCCCGCAGGCAATCAGCAGCTGATACAAAAACTTTATGCGCGCGCGCAGCCCCGTGCCGCGCCGTATCCCGCGCATGCCCTCCCAGTCATCCAGCAGCCCCAGTGCAGTGAATGCCACCATCACGCCCAGCGGCAGCAAGATGGAGCGCCCGGTAACGGGCCGCACCAGATTTACAATGTTGAGCAGCGCAGTGATCACCAGCACCGGCACGACAATCATCAAGCCGCCCATTGTGGGCGTCCCGCTTTTGGGGTCATGGCTTTCGGGCTGCAAGCCGCTCACCTGCTTCACAATTCTGAAGCGCCGCAGCAATTCCAAAAACGGGCCGCCCCAAATCACCGCCAGCAAAAATGTGATGCTTGCGAGCGTCAGTGAAAAGATGCCTTCGTTATTCATCTTTGTGTGCCAGCTGCCGCACCATGGCATCCAGATGCATGGCAAGCGATCCTTTGATTAACGCCACATCGCCCGCGCGCAAATGCGTGCGCAAATATTCTGTGGCTGCCGCCACGGTCTCAAACTCCTGCACTGCGCTGGCTGCCGGCGCGCGGGCGCGCGCAGCCGCCGCAAGCAACCGCGCTTGGTGGCCCACTGTTACCAGCAGCTGCACCCCGTGGCCGGCATGCCGCCCAACCAGCTCGTGCCCGGTGCGTTCGTACGCGCCCAGCTCCCGCATATCGCCCAGCACTGCAATGTGGCGCTCGGCGTCAATCTCCGCCAGCAGATCCAGCGCTGCCACTACTGTCTCTGGCGACGCGTTGTAGCTGTCATCCAATAGCAGGCTGCCGTTCAAGCCCGGCACCGGCTTCAAACGCATGCCGTCTCGCGGCTGCGGCTGTGCCAGCGCGGCCGCGGCCGCTGCTGCGGGCACGCCCTCCGCCACCCCCACCGCAATTGCACGCAATGCGGTGTAAACGGAATGGCGCCCAAGCAATGGCACACGCACCGCCAAGCGCTGCCCGGCATGGTCAAGCTGGAAGCCAATGCCATCCAAGCCGTGCGACTCCACCGCACTCGCCCGCAGCTCGGCCGCCGCACCCAGGCCATAGGTCACAATGCGCGCCCGCGTATGCGCAGCCATTTCCATCACCAAAGGCTCGTCGGCATTCAACACGGCCACACCATCCGGGGCAGCCGGCAGCGCCTGCAGCAGCTCACGCTTGCCGCGCGCAATATCGGCCAGGCTGCCCGCCCGCTCTGCATGCACCGCATAAACATTTGTGATCACACCCACCTGTGGGCGCGCGATGTCGCAGAGCTGCGTGATTTCGCCGGCAGTGTAGAAGCCCATCTCAAGCACGGCGCGTTCGTGCGCACTGCTGAGGCGCAGCAAGGTAAGCGGCAGGCCGATCTCATTATTTTGGTTGCCTGCATTCTTCAAAGTGCGGAAGCGCTGCGCCAGCACTGCTGCGGTGGCTTCCTTGGTGGAGCTCTTGCCCACACTGCCGGTAATGCCCACTACGCGCAGCGTGCATTTGCTGCGCCAGTAGGCTGCAATAGTTTGCAGTGCGCGCAGTGTGTCCGGCACGCGCAAGCACACCGGCTGCGGGCAAGCCGCCGGTTCCGGCAGCGGCCCGCGGGTTGTATCCAGCACGGGCCACGGTCCGTTCACTGCGCGCTGCACAAGTGCCACGGTTGCGCCCTTCGCAAACGCTTCGCCCACAAAGTCGTGCCCATCCAGCTGCTCGCCAGCCAGTGCCACAAACAGCATGCCGGGCTGCGCTGCGCGCGAGTCCACGCAGCCGCCAGAAATCAGCGGGCCGCCGGTGGAGCCGGCACGGCCGGCTGCGAGCGCCTGCAGGGCGTGTCCCAGTGTTAGCAACTTTCACGCGTCCATCCAGCGCACTGTCAGGGGCGCGCCAGTGCCATGCGCCGCGCGTCCGGCGGCATTTGCAGCTGCACTACCAGCCGCTCCACCAGCGCTGCGAATGCAGGCGCTGCCGTTTGCGATCCCCATTGCTCCGTGCTGGGTTCGTTCAAGCGCACAAATGCCAGAAATTGCGGCTGCAATGCCGGCACCCAGCCCACAAAAGTTGCAATCGTTTTGTTTGGATCGTAGTGGTAGTTGGGGAGTTGAATTGGAATTTGGGCCGTGCCGGTTTTGCCCGCAACCTCATAGCCTGCCACCTGTGCCTTGGAGCCTTCGACATCAATGCTTTCCAGCAGCATCTGCGCCAGCTCTTGCGCAGTAGCGGCAGAAATTGGCCGGCCGGCAATTTGTGGCGCAACGGGGTCGTTCTGCACGCGCGCCACAAGATGCGGCCGCATCGTCACGCCGCCATTGGCAACTGATGCCACAGCGGTAATCAACTGCACCTGAGTTACGGCCACACCCTGGCCAAATGCGTTGGTGGCCAAATCAGATTCGTGCCAGTCTGCATCGCCCGGGCGCTTGAGGTGCCCGGTCAGCTCACCAGCCAGATCCACGCCAGTTTGGCTGCCCATTCCAAAACTTAACAGCTGGTCATAGAAACGCTGCGCGCCCATGGAAGTGGAAAGTGTGGCGGCGCCCACATTTAGCGAGTGCTCCATCAACCCCGTCATGTCTTGCACACCCCACGCCCGCCCGTCCCAGTTGCGCACAACAATGCCGCCGTATTCAAACGATCCGGTATCGTTGTAGCTGCTGTTACGTGTGTACTCTCCGGACTCAAGTGCAGCAGCCATCGTAAATATTTTGAAGATGGATCCCGGCTCAAACTGTTCGGCAACTACGGGGTTGCGCCACACCGGATTTGTGTTGAAGTCGGACGCAAGCGATTCGAGGTCGTTGGGGTTGAAGGTGGGCAGCGAAGCCATGGCGAGTATCCCGCCGGTGGCCGGCGCCATTACCACCGCCGAGCCACTTGAAGCACCGTACTTTGCGAGGCTGTCTTTCAAAACTTCTTCCGCAGTCAGCTGCACGCCCAAGTCAAGCGTCAGGTGCAGGTCCGCTCCGGCATCAACCTTTGCGTATTGCAGATCCCATGGCAGCAGCGGCTGGTCAAACGCAATTGTGTACCCGGCCAGCGTGCGGTTGTATGATTCCTCAAGGCCGTAGAATCCAATCTGGTCGTAATTGGTAAGGCCAAGCACGTGCGCAGCCACTTCACCGTGCGGGTAGATGCGCCGGTGACGCGGCGAGAGCACCAGTGCGGTCAAATACGGTTTGTCAGCTGCGCTAATGGCGGCCTGCAACATGTCGCGCTTCTCCGCACTCAGCAGCGGGTACAGCGTCTTGCGCAGCAGCTTGATTTCCTGTTGTGTGTCCGGATCCAGGTACAGCCGGTTGGTCACTAAGTTTTCTACATCTGGGTATGGCTCGCCCAGCAGCGCACTTAAGTCCTGGGCGATGCGCCGCAGCACAACCAATTCGTCCTGCTCATCGAGATCCTTGTCGGTATCCTCATCACCGTAGGTCACATAACCGTATTCAATTGCGAGGTCGTACAACACGGTGTTGGTCACAAGCAGCTCGCCCTTGCGGTCATAAATATTTCCGCGGGCCGGCTGCAGCACTTCCCGCTGGCGCGGTGCGGTCAGATCCAGCTTGGTTTGCACATTTTGGTCAAAAGGCAAATAGACCAAGCGGCCCACCACAACGAGTGCGCAGGCCGCAAACAGACCCATGATCGCCCGCAAGCGCAGGTGAAGTGCCGTGAGGTTGTCAGTCACCCGGACTTGACCCCGTGCCCATAAATTTGCGCTGCAGCCAATCACTGATGGTCTCGCGCGCGTACTGCGCCGGCAAAACCTCCGGCTGCGCAGGCGCTGCCACCGGCAGTGGCACAAAGCTCACCGGAACCTCCAGATAAATTGTGCGCCGAAATAGCATGGGTGCAAACCCGAGCTCTGCGATGGCGCGCTGGCGCACCAACGGAGCCGAACGCGCAAGGCTCAGGTTTGCCTGAACACGGTCGTTCTCAAAGCGCAGCGTGATGATCTCGCGCCGCAGGCGCTGCACATCACGCCCCGCAACCACTGAGTGCGAGGCCTCGCGCAAATACACTCCACCCAACAGCAGCAGGCCGAGGCTAATAATTGTGAGCGCCGTCAGCAGCTGCACATCCCGGCGCCAGGGCGCCTGCTCAAATGCGCGTTCAATCGGCAGCCGAAGAGACATACCAGCACTTCTTTCGAGTCCAATGGCCATACGGAATCCTCCCGACACGGTTGATGTCAAACTTGCCATGTTGGGAGCGTGCAATCTATGTGCCAAAACGCCGCAGCGCAAAAAGTGCCCATACTAATAGCGTGGCGCCAGCACCTCGAAGGCAATCAGCGCCGACAGAAATCCGTACAGCGCGACGCAAGCCAAAGTAATCCTAAATGTTGCAGACATACACCTCCATCCTTGCCCTTGCTCAACCGGTGCCCACCGGCTGCCCCTCACTCCCCTAACTTTTCCACTACGCGCAACTTTGCGCTGCGGCTCCGCTTGTTCGCCGCCACTTCCGCATCCGCCGGCACTATTGGCCGGCGCGTAATCAAGCGCACCGTTGCGCGTTTGTCACAAGTGCACACCGGCTGCGCCGGCGGACAAACACAGTCCAGCGCCGCCTGCCGGAACGTGTCCTTCACCAGCCGGTCTTCCAGCGAGTGAAACGAAATCACGGCCAGCCTGCCACCCGGAGCCAGCAGCTCTAGCGCGCGCGGCAGTGCGCTCTCGAGCAGATCCAGCTCACTATTCACCGCCATGCGCACTGCCTGAAACGTGCGCGTTGCCGGATGAATGCGCCCTTGCTGGCGCCCCACCGCCGCTGCCACTACCGCAGCCAAACGGGTGGTGGTGGCCACCGGCCGGGCTTTTACAATTTCCCGCGCCACCCGCCAGCTGTGCGGCTCCTCGCCAAACTCCGCAATCAGCGCCGCCAGCACTTGCGCTGGCCAAGCATTCACAATCTCCGCCGCCGTCAACACAGCCTGCGGATCGAAGCGCATGTCCAGCGGCGCTTCTACTTGGAATGAAAAACCACGCTCACCCAAGTCCAGCTGCAATGAAGACAGCCCCAAATCCATCAGGATGCCGTCCGCCTGCTTCCAGCCCAGCTTGTGGGCTTCCACCTGTAATGCACTGCTGGCGGCTTGCACCAGGTTCGCGCGCCCGCCAAAGCTCTCCAACCGCAGGCGTGCAATCTGCAGCGCATGCGGGTCCAGGTCTATCCCCAGCAACTCCCCATCGGGCGCGCTTGCTGCCAAGACCTCTCTGGCATGCCCGCCAAGCCCCACGGTCGCATCAACATAGCGCCCGCCCGCGCGCGGCCGCAGCGCGGCCAGAACTTCCGGCAGGAGCACTGGCACATGCTGCACCCCGCAATCGCACTACGCCCGCGGAGCGGGGCCAATGTCTGGCGAGCCATCAGTTGCGCTGCCTGCTGAAGTAAATGCCAAATCGATGAATGCAAACTGCTGCGCATTCATTTCCGAATTGGCGCGCTGCTCTGCACTTGCCGCCCACTCTGCGCCCGCCCAAATTTCCAGATAGTTGCCGGCACCTGCCAGCGTCACCTCGCCGGTAAGCCGCGCGTAATCGCGCAAATAATTCGGCACAACCACGCGCCCGATCTTGTCAAACTGTGCGGTAACCGCCCCACTGAACAAATGCCTGAACAGCAGCCGGTTCTCCGGCTTGGTAGAGGTCAGCTGCTGCACGCGGTTCGTCAATCGTTCAAAATCGGTGCGCCTGTAAAGCAGCAAATTTCTGTCGAAGCCGCGCGTCAAATAACCGCCATCCGGCAGCAGCTCACGCAGTCGACTGGGCACAGTGATGCGCCCTTTCGAATCGATGGTGTGATACCACTCACCAATGAACATTAATTGCAGCTCTTTTTCAAAACCAAAGCAGGAACGAGTGAGGCACAATTACCCACTTATTCCCACAAGATTGCCATTTTTACCACAAGTAGCCACTTTTACGCAATAGCAAAATTGGAAAATAACCACCAAATACAGATGGCGCAAAATAGGAATTTTCAGAAATTAGCCCATATATAGCGGAAATATAAAAATCAACTCCTATATATAGGGAGTGCTGGTGTTTGTCCGGCTAAACCGCACAAATTCTTCTGGAAAACTTAAGGTTGAGAATCGATGATTTTCAGGGAATCCATCCGACACGGACAACCCACATGTAGGATTGACGA
>QWRL01000008.1 GCA_003670425.1 Chloroflexota bacterium | reverse complement strand
TCGGGTTGTGGCTGCGACTGCTGCTGCCGTACCGCCTCCATAACTGGCTGCAGACGCTGAAGCGGCGGTTCATGGCGCGCAACACATCGCAGCTCGAAACGATCGACGAAACTGGTCCTGTATAGCGCTGCAGTTTCGCTTGGCGCACCAAACCCCAATTGATAGTACGACAGTTTGAAAATGCAGACTTGCCGGAGTGGCAGCGCATGCGGCATGCGCTGTGGCCGGATGCCACGCTGGCAGAACACGCGCTGGAAATGGAGGCGTGGCTGCAGCGGGATGATGCGCTGGTGGTGGTGTGCGCGCTCCCGGCGGGCGGGTTGGGCGGTTTTGCCGAGGCCGGCCTGCGCCCTTACGCCGACGGCTGCACTACCAGCCCCGTTGCATTTTTGGAGGGCTGGTTTGTGGATTCAGATTTACGCGGCCGCGGCTATGGCCGCGCATTGGTTGCTGCGGTGGAGGCATGGGCCTGCCGGCGCGGCCTGATGGAGCTTGCTTCCGATGCGCTGCTTGCCAACCCGAGCGCGCAGGCCGCGCATGAGCGGCTCGGGTTTGTGGAGGTTGAGCGGGCTGTGCGCTACCGCAAGCTGCTGGCAGCCGCTGGCAGCGCAGCCGGCGCGTGATGTAGCATTGGGTTTGTTCGTGGCAGTGGCACAATCTATGCGTCCCCAACTTAAATTTCCTAGCTGCAATACATGTGGCGCTGCGCAGATTTGATCGGAAACCGAAGATAGTGTGCGGCATCTGCGGAACACTTAATTGGGGCACGGCCGTGGCGGCGGCAACTGCGGCGTTGGTGCACCGCGGCCCGGATGCGGCGGGCGCCTGGCATGACGGCACTTGTGCGCTGGGATTCCGGCGGCTCTCAATCATTGATTTGACTCCCGCGGGGCATCAGCCCATGTGCAGCGAGGCCGGCACGCTTTGGCTTGTGTTCAATGGCGAGATCTATAACCATCAAGCTCTGCGGGTGGAACTTGAGCGCCGCGGGCATGTCTTTAGTTCGCGCACGGATTCGGAGTGCGTGCTGCATGGCTATGAAGAATGGGGCGCGCAGGTTGTGCAGCGCCTGCGCGGCATGTTTGCGATTGCGCTGTGGGATCAGCGCACGCGCAAGCTCTTTCTGGCGCGCGACCGGCTGGGCATCAAGCCGCTCTATTACTGCCAGGCGGGCGTGCGCTTTGGCTTTGCGTCTGAAATCAAGGCGCTGCTGGGCCTGCCAAACCTGGACTTGCAGCCCGACCACAGCGCCCTGTGGGATTACCTTACTTACTTGTATATTCCCACGCCGAAGACTGCGTACCGCTCAATCCGGCAGCTGCCGCCGGCCCATACGCTGGAGATAGAAGCTGATGGCACACAGCGCCTAGCGCGCTATTGGAAACTGGAGAACTGGGGTGCGCCGCTGGGCACAAGCGAGCCGCAGCTGCATGCGCGCTGGCTGCCAGCGGTGGAAGCGCTGCGCGAAAAATTGCGTGAAGCCGTGCAAATGCACCTGCTGGCTGATGTACCGGTTGGGTTGCTGCTTTCCGGCGGTGTGGACTCCAGCGCCGTGGCGGCACTGGCGTGCGCAGCTGGTGGCGCACAGCTGCAAACCTTCAGCATCGGCTTTGATGTGGATGCGCATTCAGAGCTGCCCGCAGCGCGCGCGAGCGCAGCTGCATTCGGAACGCTGCACCGCGAGCAGGTTTGCACGCAAGCATCAATGGCCGAGGGACTGCAGCAAATGCTGCAGCTATACGACCAGCCGTTTGCGGATGCGTCGGGCATGCCCACGCTGGCCGTGGCGCGGCTGGCGGCCCAGCATGTGAAGGTGGTGCTCTCGGGCGATGGCGGCGACGAAATTTTTGGCGGTTACCGCTGGCAGCAGCTATGGCTGGACATGGCAGCGCAGCGCGCACCCGCTGCGCTCTACGAGCGTGTGCTGCTGCCGGCCATCGTGCCGTTTGCCCGCCTGCCGCGCGTGGCCGGGCTCATCAACCGCCTGCATTTGGATGTGCGCGGCAAGCACGGGCCGGAGCGCTATGGCGCGCTGCTTTCAAAAATCAAGAGCTTCCAAAAGCCGCAGCTGCTGCCGGAGCTGGCGCGCGAGTTCCGCGATTACGACAACTACTGGCACTGGCGCGCCCACTGGCGCGCAGATTTGGACTTGCTGTCGCAAGCCCAGTCTGCCGATGTGCACACCTATCTACCGGATGACATTCTCACCAAAGTTGACCGCGCCAGCATGGCGGTTTCACTAGAGGTGCGCCCGCCGCTTTTGGACCATGAGCTGGTGGAGCTGGCTGCGGGCATGCCGGCAGAATTTCGGCTGGGCAAGCGCCTGTTGCGCGCAGCCGTGGCAGCACTGCTGCCGCCCGCGGTTTTGGCGCGCCCGAAGCGCGGCTTCTCTGCGCCACTGCTGCACTGGCTGCGCCCCGAGATGCGCAATGGGGTGAAGCTGGGCGGCGTAGCGCTGTGGGCCATGCGGGTGCTGGATGCGTGGCGTGCGCAACCAGCAGGGCAGCCGCCCGCATGACGGCAGCAGGTGCAATGCAGGTGCGGGCCACTGCGCCCATTTCTGCTCTGGTAAAATAATTTAGTGATCAGCAGCGAACAGGCGGCACTTGGAGTGCACGGTGCGCGTTGAGGTGCGCCTGCACGGCGGGCTGCGCGAACTGCTGCCGGTGGCGGCGCGCGGCCGGGGCGAGTTGGAGCTGCTGACCGGCGCCGCAGTGGCGGACCTGCTGGCGCAGCTTGGTGTGCAGCGCACCGTGGTTGTGGCGTGCAATAATGAAGAAGTGCCCGCGACGCATGCACTGCAGGATGGCGACAAGATTGCGATTTTCTCGGCCGTGAGCGGCGGCCATAAATAAACAACAGGAGATCAATAATGCCATACGGATATACGGGAAAGATATTGCACGTGGACTTGACGACTGGCAAGATGCATGTGGAGCAGCCGCAGCCGGATTTTTACCGGCGCTACATGGGCGGCAGTGCGATGGGCTTGCACTACCTGCTGCGCGACATGCGCGCCGGCACTGATCCGCTGGGCGCGGACAATGTGCTGGCTTTGTTCAACGGCCTGCTCACCGGCACTGCCATCTCCGGCCAAAGCCGCATGACATCGGTTGCCAAATCACCGCTCACGGGCTGCATTGGCGACTCGCAGGGCGGCGGCTTTTTTCCGGCAGAGCTGAAGTTTGCCGGCTTCGACGGCATCGTGCTGCGCGGGCAGTCGCCGCGCCCGGTTTATTTGTGGATCAAGGATGGCGAGTTCGAGCTGCGCGACGCATCGCATTTGTGGGGCCGCATCACGGGTGATGTGGAAGACGCGCTGCATGCCGAGCTGGATGACAATCGCGTGGAGGTGCTGCAAATTGGACCGGCGGGCGAGAACCTTGTGCGCTACGCAGCCATCATGAGCATGTCCAACCGCGCCAACGGCCGCACCGGCCTTGGCGCAGTGATGGGCTCCAAGAAGCTGAAGGCGATTGCCGTGCGCGGCACGCACAAGCCGGAAGTGGCGGACAAGGCCAGCTTGATGGAGCTGACGAAGTGGGGCGCAAAGATGGTGCCGACCTCGGATGTGGCCGGCCTTGGCAAGTATGGCACCGCGGAAGTTGTTTCCGGGCAGCATCAGGCGGGCGGGCTGCCCACGCGCAACTTCACCAGCGGCTCATTTGATGACTGGGAAAAAATTGACGGCACCACGCTTTATGACACGCGCCTCAAAGGCGCAGAAAACGGCCAGCAAGACCGCTTTGGGCGCGACACCTGCTACAGCTGTGCGGTGCGCTGCAAGCGCGTGTCCGAGGTGGCGGAGGGGCCGTACAAAACCGATCATCGTTATGGCGGGCCCGAATATGAAACACTGGCCACCTTTGGCAGCTACTGCGCCATCGACGACCTTGATGCAATCATCCGCGCGAACGCGCTGTGCAATATGTATGGCATGGACACCATCTCTTGCGGCGCCACAATTGCATGGGCAATGGAGTGCTTTGAGAAGGGGCGCATTGGCCTCGAGGATACCGGCGGCCTGACTATTCGCTATGGTGACGCGGCCATGATGGTGAAGCTAACCGAGATGATTGGCAAGCGCGAAGGCTTTGGCGCGCTGCTGGCGGAGGGTTCGGCACAAGCGGCTAAGATTATCGGGCGCGGCACAGATGAATTTCTGATTACCAGCAAGGGGCAGGAAGCGCCGGCACATATGCCGCAGGTGAAGCGCAGCCTGGCGCTGGTATACGCTGCCAACCCGTTTGGCGCAGACCATCAATCCAGCGAGCATGATCCGTCCTACAAGTCCTATCCGGAGCGCATGGCGCAGATTGGCCTGGACAAGCCGCAGGAGCAACTTGCGCTGAACGAGGAGATTGTGCGCTACGCGATGGTGACGCAGCATTTGTACAGCGCGCTGGACAGCATCAATGTCTGCCAGTTTGTGTTTGGGCCGGCCTGGCAGCTGTATGACACGGTGCAGCTGGCGCAAGCGGCCAGCGCCGTCACGGGCTGGAATATTACTGTGCCGGAGCTGCTGGAGGTGGGCGAGCGGCGCCTGAACATGATGCGCGCTTTCAATGCGCGTGAAGGCATCGGGCGCGAGTCCGGCGCACTGCCCAAGAAGTTTATGAAGCATCCCCTGGGCGGCGGCAAGAGCGATGGCTACGTGATTGACAGCAAACAGTTTGAGGAAGCGCTGAATACTTACTACCGCTTGTGTGAATGGGATTCCGTCACCGGTTATCCGACACCGGCAAAGCTGAACAGTTTGGGGCTGGGCTGGCTGGTTGTGAATGGCAAGAAGGCGCCGGCGAAGAGCGCCACCGGCAAGCGGCCCGCGCGTGTGAAGGTGGCCGCCGGCCGCAGCGCTGCGGCCAAGAAGATTGTGCGCAAGAAGCCGGTAGTAAAGACGGCCGCAGCCAAAAAGCCCGCTGCAAAAAAGGTGGTGGCGAAGCAGAAGCCAATCGCAAGGAAGCCGATTGCAAAAGCAAAGTCCGCCTCCAAGCCGAAGCCGGCTGCGCGCAAACCCGTTGTGAAGGCCAAGGCGGCGGCTGCGCGCCGGCCCGCCGCCCGCAAAACAGCGGCAAAATCAAAGCCCGCAGCGCGCAAGCGCTAGCGTGATTGACTGCGCCGGCCGGCCAGACAATGCCGGCCGGCGCAGTCACCGCGACGCCCTTTTTCTTTGCGGAGGCAGCTGTCAGCGCAGGCTGCTATACTTTGCGCCACGCCTCTGGGGCTGTGCTCCCGGCGGCGTGTAATTTTGATGCGGCTGGCAAAGTAATTTGCCCGGCCCAGCAGGACACCAACATGAAACCACATATTCTTGAAGCGATTGCGGGCAAAGACAACCCCAACATTCCGGCGCTGCGCCCCGGCGACTCCGTCAGTGTGCACGTGCGCATCAAGGAAGGCGCCAAAGAGCGCGTGCAAGAGTTCAAGGGCACCGTCATCCGGATGCGCCGTGGCGAAAACAATGCCTGCTTCACCGTGCGGCGCGTGGCCTCGCACAGCATTGGCGTGGAGCGCACTTTCCTGATGCGCTCGCCGCGCATTGAGAAGGTGGATTTGCTGCGCTCGGCAATTGTGCGCCGCGCCAAGCTGTACTACCTGCGCACTCTGACCGGCAAAAAAGCGCGCCTGAAAGAACGCCGCAACAAGTAAGCCGCACTCGCGGCGCCTAACAACCTACCGGCCAAACAGGCGCGGGGCACAATGCCCCGCGCCTTTACTTTATACTGCGCTTCTGTTGCAACCGATTGGCATTTTTGACTCGGGGCTGGGCGGGCTGAGTGTGCTGCAGGCTGTGCGCCAACTGCTGCCCGCCGAGCCGCTGGTGTACCTGGCCGACCAGGCGCGCGTGCCGTACGGCCCGCGGCCGTGCGCGGAAGTGTGCGCTTTTGCAGAGCAGGTGACGCGCTTTCTGCTGGTGCATGAGGCGCGGCTGGTGGTGGTGGCTTGCAACACAGCCTCCGCCTGTGCCCTGGAGCATCTGCGCCGCGAGTTTCCCAAGCTGCTGTTTGTGGGCATGGAGCCGGCGGTCAAGCCGGCGGTTGAAAGTTCTGCACGCAAAGTTGTGGCGGTGCTGGCAACGGCCGCCACATTTAGCAGCGCGCGCTATGCCAGCCTGGTGCAGCGCTACGGCAGTGGTGCGCGCGTGCTGCAGGATGTTTGCAGCGGCTGGGTGGAGCTGGTGGAAGCCGGCGCAACGGACACGCCGCAGGCGCACGCCGCGGTGCGCGCGGTGCTGCAGCCGCTGCTGGCTGCGGGCGCCGACACGCTCGTGCTGGGCTGCACCCACTTCACATTTTTAAAAAAAGCAATCAGCGAATGCGCCGGGCCCGGCGTTGCAATTGTGGATCCCGCACCGGCCGTGGCGCGCCGCGTGCAAGGCTTGCTGCCGCGGGCTGAGCCGCAGCCATCAATGCCCGCCAGCGTCCGCGTGTATTCAACCGGCTTGCAGCCGGACACGCTGCAGCGCGCAGCATCGCTGGCGCTTGGCCGCGCCGTGACGGTGGAGCGGGTGGTTCTGGTTTAGCCGGCTGGCGAGCGCTGCGCACAGACTGCGCAGCCGGCAGCGCACACTTGGATGCGCCGCGCTACTTGCCGTTGGCGGCGGAGTCGCGCGCGGCATCCGGCTCGTGCCCGGCTTCTGCCGGCAGGTCGGCTGCTGCAAGGCGGGCCACGGATGCCACTGTGTCGCCCTCGGCCATCTGCATCAGGCGCGTGCCCATCGTGGCGCGGCCGGACTGGCGGATGTTGGCAACTTTGGTGCGCAGCGCCTGGCCATTGGTGGAGATGATTGTCACCTGGTCCTCAAGCTGCACACTGCGCGCCGTCACAATCAGGCCGGTGACGGCCAGCGCCTTGCGCGAGATGCTGGCCACGCCCGCAGTGGCGCGGCCTTTGGCCGGGTAGTCGCCAATCGGCGTGCGCTTGCCGTAACCGTTGCTGGTAATGACGAGCAGCTCCTCGTTCTTTGAGCCAACCACTTCCATCCCGATGATGTGATCTTCCGCGCCCAGCCGGATGGCATTCATGCCGCCTGCCGTGCGTCCCATCGGGCGCACCTTGTCTGTGTTGAAGCGCACTGCCTGTCCCTTGGCTGTCACGATAATGATGTCCTGATTCTTTAGCGTGAGGCGCGCCCAGCCCAGCACATCATCTTTGGCCAGCGCCATGGCAATCAACCCGGAGGGGCGCACGGCTTCAAACTCATTCAGGGGTACGCGCTTGATCTTGCCGTGGCGTGTGACCATCGTGCAAAAGTCGGCCTGGTCAAAGCCCGGCACGGGCAGCGCTGCGGTTATCTTTTCATCCTGGCCCAGTGCCAGCACGTTGAGCACTGAGGCGCCCTTGTCCGTGCGGCTGCCCTGCGGCAGGTTGAAGGCGCGCTCCGCATAAACTTTGCCGCGGTTTGTGAAGAACAAGATGGTCTGCAGCGAGCGCACCGAGAACAGGAACTCCACCACATCCTCGTCGCGCAGATCCTGGCCGATTACGCCCTTGCCGCCGCGTCCTTGGGCGCGGAACGCCTGCGGCGCCATGCGCTTGATGTAGCCACGGCTGGTGATGGAAACCAGCAGCGCCTCGTCCGCCACCATGTCTTCGGCGTTGAGCTCCTCCGAGGCGCCGGCTGCAATGCGCGTGCAGCGCTCGTCGCCATACTGGCGCGCCATGTCCAGCGTGTCTTCGCGCACCATCTGCAGGATTTTGCGCGGGTTCTGCAGCAGCTCCTCCAGAAAGCCAATGCGCTCCATGGTTTCCGTGTGCTCGGTCTCAATCTTGAGGCGTTCCAGCGCTGCAATGCGCCGCAGCTGCAGGTCCAAAATTGCCTGCGCCTGCAGTTCGTCCAGCTTAAAGCGCGCCATCAACTTGGTGCGCGCATCATCGGCGT
Source organism: Chloroflexota bacterium (assembly GCA_003670425.1). Taxonomy (GTDB): domain Bacteria; phylum Chloroflexota; class Anaerolineae; order Anaerolineales; family UBA11657; genus BD1. The sequence goes on along the minus strand of QWRL01000008.1, from coordinate 23,448 downwards.
TGTCCGCCTGGCGGATGGTTTTCACCACGGCATCGATGTTGCCGATGGCCGTGAGCAGGCCGGCCAGAATGTGCGCCCGCTCGCGCGCCTTGCGCAGCTCAAACTGGCTGCGGCGCGTAATGATCTCGTGGCGGTGGTCCACAAACAGCTGCAGTGACCGGCGCAGCGGCAGCAGGCGCGGTTCGCCGCCCACCAGCGCCAGCATCTGCACGCCGAAGGTGCTTTGCATGGGCGTGAACTTGTAGAGCTGGTTGAGCACCTTTTTGGGCTGCGCGCCGCGCTTGAGTTCAATCACAATGCGCATGCCGGAGCGGTCGGACTCGTCGCGCAAGTCGCTGATGGCATCAATGCGGTCGTCGCGCACCAGGTCCGCTATGCGCTCGATCAGGCTGGCCTTGTTCACCTGGTACGGAATCTCGGTCACCACAATGCGATGGCGGTTGTTGGCTGTCTCGTCAATTTGCTCAACGCTGCGCATCACAATGCGCCCCTTGCCGGTGCTGTACGCGGACAGGATGCCTTCGCCGCCTACTATGATGCCGCCGGTGGGAAAGTCCGGCCCCTTCACAAACACCATTAGCTCCGCAACGGCCACTGCGCCGGGTTCCTCTACCAGCGCGGGCTCTTCATCTGGTTCAGCAGCTGCGGCGCTGGTCTCGCTGCCGCCGTTCATGATGATGCGCGTGATGGACTGCGCTTGTGATTCGGTGAGCCCAAACTTTGTGCTCAACTGCGCGGGCGCAGCTGCGCCTTCGGCCTGGATCACGGCCAATATTTCGTCGCGGTCAATCAGGTAGGCAATCGCCGCCGCCAGTTCGTTTAAGTTGTGCGGCGGGATGTTGGTGGCCATGCCCACCGCAATGCCGGACGAGCCGTTGAGCAGCAGATTGGGCAGGCGGGCGGGCAGCACCCGCGGTTCCTGCAGCGTGCCGTCAAAGTTGTCGCTCCAGTCCACCGTTTCGCGGTCAATGTCCAGCAGCAGCTCTTCGGCGGTGGCGGCAAGGCGCGCCTCGGTGTAGCGCATCGCTGCCGGTGCGTCGCCGTCCACCGAGCCAAAGTTTCCCTGCCCGTCCACCAGCATGTAGCGCATGGAAAAATCTTGCGCCATGCGCGCCATCGCATCGTACACCGCTGTGTCGCCGTGCGGATGGTACTTGCCCAGCACTTCACCCACAATCCGCGCCGACTTTTTGTGCGCGGTGTTGGCGCGGATGCCCATGTCGTGCATCGCGTACAGGATGCGCCGGTGCACGGGCTTCAATCCATCGCGCACATCCGGCAGCGCGCGCGCCACAATCACGCTCATGGCGTAATCGAGGTAGGCGCGGCGCATCTGGTCGTCGATGCTGACGCTCTCAATTGTGCCGATATTATTGTTTGTGTCCATTTTAGAAACGGAGCCGGGAACTACATTTGCCAGCCACTCGGCCGGCCGCGCAGCGGGGTGGGAACCGGAGGCGCGGATGGTTTTCGTTGAAGGTATTATACTTTATTGGCGTGGTAGATGGCACCAGATTGGGAAGCTGGGCACGCTTAAAATGATGATAAATCGGCTGATAATCAGGCACTTTACAAGCGGGCGGGCTGGCGCGCGGGCGGGCCGCAGCCGGCTTGTGGGCAGCTGCCAGCGCGCGGACAAAAATGCCCGCTAAAGCAGCTGCGCGCGGCGCATCAATCGCCGATCTGGTGGCGCAAATTCACGCTGCACCGCAAATGCTGGTGTACGAATTTGCCGGTGCGGGCAGCCTGGCGCTGCACTGGCTGCACAGCGTGGGCGGATCATCGCGCACTGTTTTGGAGGCTACCGACCATTACGCCAATGCATCCACCAGCGATGCGCTGGGGCATGACCCGGAGCAGTTTGTGTCTGCGCCGGTGGCGGCGGGGCTGGCGCAGCATGCGTACCAGCGCGCGCAGCGGCTGGCGGCCGGGACCGTGCCCGTGATTGGCATCGGCTGCAGCGCTGCGATTGCCACCGACTATGTAAAGCGCGGTGCGCATCGCTGCGCGGTGGCGGTTTGCACGCGCACCGGCATCACGCATTACGCGTGTGTGTTTCGCAAGGGCACGCGCTCGCGCGCGCAAGAGGAAGACCTGGTGAGCCGCATTGTGCTGCGCGCGCTGGCCGAAGCTTGCGGCCTGCCGGCACCGGTGGTGCCGCGCCTGAACCGCAGCGAGCCGCTGCTGGTGGAGAGCCAGCCGGCCACGGATGCGCTTGACCAGTTTTTGCAAAGCGCCACCGACACGCTCAGCGTGTATCCGGACGGGCACATGGCGCCCAATGAGGCGCACTCCGGCGTGTGCCTTTTGTCCGGCTCGTTCAACCCGCTGCACGACGGGCACGTGCGCTTGCTGCAGGTGGCGGCGCACGCGCTGCGCCGGCCGGCGCTGTTTGAGCTGCCGGTTTTGAATGCGGAGAAGGGTTTGCTGAACTACGCCGTGCTGCAGCGGCGCTTGAGCCAGTTCAAGCGGCCGTGGCGTGTGGCGCTCACGCATCTGCCGTTGTTTGAAGACAAGGCCAGCATGTTTCCAAACTCTGTGCTGGTGATTGGCTATGACACGGCCGTGCGCCTGCTGGAGACCCGCTTCTATTCCGGCAGCGCGGCGCGCATGCGCGTGGCGCTGGACAAAGTGCGCGGGCATGGCTGTTCATTTTTGGTGGCGGGGCGTTTGTGGCAGAACGAGTTCCGCACCCTGCGCGACATTACGCTGCCGGCCGGTTACGCGGATTTGTTTGCAGAGCTGCCCGAAGCCCAGTTTCGCGTGGACACATCGTCCACCATGCTGCGCGCAACCCGCGCCTGAGCGCCGCGCTGCGGCGGCTTAGCTGCCGAGGCGCAAAATTGAGCCGCCGTGGTGCACCACGTACAGCTCGCCGGCTTCATCCTCCCCAAATGAGCTGATGTTTAGTGCGCTGCGCAGCAGTTCGGTTGCGCGCCATGCGCCGCCGCCAGCCGGGCGCAGCGCCCAGATGATTCCGGAGCAGTAGTCGCCATAAATATATGCGCCTTGCAGCGCGGGCAGGCTGCTGCCGCGGTACACGTACCCGCCCGTGACGGAACAGCCGCTGCTGTGGTCATACTCTGCGACGGGCAGGCTGAAGCCCTGCGGCTTGCAGCCGGATTGCATGCAGTGGCTGCCTTCAATGATGCTCCACCCGTAGTTGCGCGCAGCTTTTTCGGCGGCGGGCTGAAAGTTGATCTCTTCCCAGCTGCCCTGGCCCACATCCGCGATGAACAAATCCCCGCTGCGGCGGTCAAAGCTGAAGCGCCACGGATTGCGCAAGCCGTAGGCCCAGATTTCCGGCAGCCCGCCGCCCGCCACAAAGGGATTGTCTGCGGGCAGCGCGTAAGGCAGTGCAGAGTCCACATCCAGCCGCAAAATTTTTCCAAGCCAGGTATCCAGATCTTGCCCGTTGCCGTGCGGGTCGCGCGCGGCACCGCCATCGCCCAAGCCAAGATACAAGTAGCCATCCGGGCCAAAGGCCAGCTGCCCGCCATTGTGGTTGGGGTAGGGCTGCGGCTGGCTCAATACAAGCGTGGCGCTGTCCGCGTCGGCGCGCTGCGCGTCCTCCGCCACGTGATAGCGCGCAACGGTGGTTGCGCCGTCCGCGGCGGAGTAGTGCACAAAGAAGTATCCGTTGCGCGCGTACTGCGGGTGGAACGCGAGGCCAAGCAGGCCGCGCTCGTTCTCGCGGTCGTTCACCAGTTCGCTGATGTCAAGGAACGCAGCGGGCTGCAGTGCGCCGCCGCTGATGATGCGCACGCGCCCCGGCTGTTCGACTGCAAACAGACGGCCGGAGCCGTCGCCGGCATGCGTGAGATACACCGGCCGCTCCAGCCCGCCAGCGATCGGCAGCAGCTGGTAGCTGATTGCAGGCGCGGCGGCGGCCGTTGCGGGGGTGCGCTGTGTAACGGCAGGTTTGGCTGGTGTGCGCGGCGGGGCGCTGGCGCGCGGCGTTGCCGTGCGCAGCGGCTTATTAACTTCCGCGACGGCGGGCACCAAGGCCACACACGCCGCCATGGTCAGCGCCAATAGCGGCAGCAGCCCGCGCAAAATCCACGCGCGGTTGCAATTCAGCATGTGGCGCCCTTAGGGCAGCGGGATTTCGAGGCGGCCGGTGGCCAGCAATGCCAGCAAACCCAGCACCAAAATATTCAGGAAAAGCATCATGGCGAGGAAGAAGCGCTGGCCGCCGCTCATTGCAGGCTCCGCGCGCGCGCACTTGCGCAGCCGGTGGCATGCAGTGCGCCCGCCGGAAACTTCACGGGCTGCGTGCTGGGGAAAGACAAGTAGACCTGCATGACCCTTGTGCAAGTTTACCCTTCGTCAGCAAGCCGCGCAAGCGCAGGTTACTTGCATGGGTTGCCGCAGCGCCCATCGATATACAATCACACTTTAGCGTGGCCGATGAAAATAAACCGGAATAGTGCCAGCCAGAATGAGCGCTGCGGGCGGGCTGCACAGCGCTGCGGGATTGCTTGCGCTGCTGCAGCACCGCAGCGCGCAGGGCCGGCCCGCGCATGATCCGGCTGGCTGCGTTTGACCTGGACGGCACGCTGCTGGACCACGACATGCGCTACTCGGCGCGCGTGGCGGGCGCCTTGCAGCGCGCGCATGCAGCCGGAATTATTGTGGTGCTTGCCACGGGGCGTGCGCCGGACGCCACGCGCCGCTTTGTTGACGCGTTTGATGTGGTGGCGCCGGCGGTTTGTTTTCAGGGCGGCATCGTGCAGGACTTTGCAAGCGGGCAGGTGCTGTGCGAGACGCGGCTGGATCCGGCCGCGCTGCCCTTCCTGGTGCAGCTGGCTGCGCAACACGGCTGGCCGCTGTCATTTGAAACGCCGTCTGTGGCGTACCTTGCAAATGATTCGGCGCACAATGCGGCTGCGCTGCGCATGATGAACCTCGGGCGCTGGACGCGCGTGCGCAGCCTGCTGACAGATTTGCCCGCGGTGCCGCACAAGGCGACGCTGTTTGTTGCGGAAGCGCCGGCGCGCGCCGCGCTGATAGCAGCCTTGCGCGCTGCGGTGCAGGCTGCCGGGCTGCCGCTGACAATTACCGGTTCACATGCGCTAATTGTGGAGGCGCTGCCCGCCGGATTAAACAAAGCGGTGGGCTTGCAGTGGCTGGCGCAGCATTTGGGCGTGGCAGCAGCAGAAGTTTTGGCGGTGGGCGACAACGACAACGATGTGGAAATGCTGCGCTGGGCCGGCGTGGGTGTGGCCATGGGCAACAGCAGCGCGGCAGCACTGGCGGCTGCAGACTGGGTGACGGCAGCAGTTGAGCAGGACGGGGCGGCACTGGCGCTTGAGCGCTACCTGTAGCACGCAAGCCTTCGGTATACTCGCGCCATGCCAATTGAAGTACGCCTTGCCGATGTGGTGCGCATGCGCAAAGTGCACGCCTGCGGCGGATGGGAGTGGAACGTGGTGCGCCTCGGTGCGGATATTGGGCTGGTGTGCCGCACCTGCAACCGGCGCGTGCTGCTGCCGCGGCGCCAGTTTGAGCGCGGCCTGAAGGCATTTGTGGAGCGGGCGCCCGCGGTGGCTGCCAGCCCGCAGCCGGCTGAGTGAGCATGCAGCAGTTATCTGAACGCGGGAGCGCTGCGTGACAGCGCTGGTGCAGCCCGGCGCTGCGCTGGAAGGCGTGCGCCCCGTAAATATTGTGCGCGACCTGCCGGGCATTGCACGCCTGATTGAGGTTTGCTTTGGCGACCGGCTGGACCGCGCCGGCCAGTCTGCAATTGCGGAGATGCGCGCGCTGGGGCGCAGCGGCGCGCTGGTGCGCGTGCTGGCGCTGCTCTTCCGCAATCTGCCGGGCTGGCAGCATGGCTTTGTGTGCGAGCGCGCGGGGCGCATTGTGGGCAATGTGGGGGCGCAGGCTGCAGACAGCGGCCCGGATACATGGCTGATGGCCAACGTGGCCGTGCACCCGGACTACCGGCGGCGCAACATTGCCAGCGACTTGATGCGCGCTGCGCTGCAGCATGCGCAGCACAGCGGCGCAGCGCGCGTTGTGCTGCAAGTAGATGAAGACAACGCAGCTGCGCTGGCAATGTACGCGCGCCTGGGCTTTGACAGGCTGGCGGTGCGCACGCTGTGGGAGCGGCAGCCCACGCCGGCGCCACCGCAGCGCGCACGGCTGCCGGACGGCATTGAGCTGCTGCATGCGCAGCCCAGGCACTGGCCGCTGGAGCAGGCGCTGCTGCAATCTCTGCGCGCCGAGGGCATCACCTGGACGGCGCCGCTGCAGGTGGACACGCTGCGGCCCACGCTCGGGCGCGCTTTGCAAAACTTTCTTGACGGGCGCGGCGAAGAGCGCTGGCTTGCGCTGCAGGGCAGCGAGCCCGCCGGCTGGTTTTATATTGCGCGCGCAATGGGCGGCCCGGACCAGCTGCGCATTGTGGCGCGGCCACAGTGGGCCGCGCAGCTTTATCCGGCGCTGCTCACGGCTGGGCTGGCGCGCCTCGGGCGGCGCGCGTGGGTGCTTGGCTTGGAACATCCCGCCGGCGATGGCGATGAACTATGGGCCGGCCACAACTTCCGCGCGGTGCGCACGCTGTGCTGGCTGGGCAAGCAGCTAAACGCTGCGCGTTGACGCGCGTTTGCGCACGCCTTAAAATTCCACACACAACATGCAATACAAAGATTACTACGAGGTCATGGGTGTGGCGCGCTCGGCAACTGCGGCGCAGCTTAAACAGGCCTTTCGCAAACTGGCGCGCAAATATCATCCGGATATGAATCCAGATGACAGCACCGCCGAGCAGAAGTTCAAGGAGTTGAACGAAGCCTACGAGGTGCTGGGCGATGCAGACAAGCGCGCCAAGTACGACCAACTGGGTGCAAGCTATCAACAGTGGCAGTCGCGCGGCGCGCAGCCCGGCGGCTTTGACTGGGGCCAGTGGGGTGCGCAGCAAGGCGCGGGCGCGCAGCCCGGCGGCGGCGATGCGTTTGGCGAAGGCGGCGGCTTCTCAGATTTTTTCAACTCTGTGTTCGGCGGCAGCGGGCGCGGCGGACGGGCGGGTGCGCAGCGCGCCAGCACGGATGTGCAGCGCGAGGCAACCATCTCGCTGCTGGAGGCTTACACCGGCACCACGCGCCGGCTTTCGAAAGGCGACCGCACATTGGAGGTGCGCATTCCGCCCGGCGCGCGCAATGGCACGCGCATCCGGGTGGCGGGCGAGGGCAGCGCAGATGGCGGCGGCCGGCGCGGCGACCTGTACCTCAAAGTAAGCATTCATGACGACGAGCGTTTTGAGCGCCAGGATGACGACCTGCACCTCAAGCTGCCCATCAGTCTTTACACGGCGCTGCTGGGTGGCAAAGAGCAGGTGCCCACGCTTACCGGCAATGTGGAGCTTGCAATTCCAGCCGACACCCAAAGCGGGCAGGCCTTCCGCCTGCGCGGCAAGGGCATGCCGCAGCTTAAAGAACCGCAGCAGTTTGGCGACTTGTATGTGCGCGTGCAGGTGGAGCTGCCGCGCAACCTGAGCCCGGAAGAGCGCGCACTATTTGAGTCGCTCGCCAAGCTGCGCACCAAGTGAGCACGCTGCCGTGCGCGGCTGTGCGCCGGCGCCAGGCGCTGCGCGCTGTGCTGGCGCTGCTGCTGCTCTCCATGCTGGCCTGCACCATTCGGCCGGAGGCAATCGCGGCGGTGTTCCTTGATGCGACGCCCACCATGCTGCGGCCCACGCGCACGCCCAAGCCGCCGCCCACACTGCCCGCAGTGCTGCCCACCCTGCCGCCCGTGCTGGATGTTGTGGCACCGCCAACGCCGGCCGCTGCCCTGCCCGGCATTCAGCAAAGCCTTGTGGATGTGTATGCGCTGGCCAACACCGCGGTCGTGTCAATTTTGGTCAGTGCCGGCACAGACAAGGCGGAAGAGGGCTCCGGCTTTCTTTACGACTCCAGCGGCCACATTATTACCAACGAGCATGTAGTGCGCAACGCGCGCTCCATCGAAGTCAGCTTTTCGGTGGGCGAGAAGGTTGCCGGCCGGCTGGTGGGCAGCGATGCAAACTCGGATTTGGCGGTGATTGTGGTGGAGCGCGTGCCGGCGGGCGTGGTTGCGCTGCGCCTCGGAGATTCGGATCGCGTGCAGGTTGGGCATCAAGTTGTTGCAATCGGCAATCCATTCGGCCTGCGCGGCACCATGTCGCTGGGCATTGTTAGCGGGCTGGGCCGCATGCTTTCCGGTGCGCCCGCGGACATCTCGGGTGCGGCCTACACCATGCCGGACATTATTCAAACTGATGCCGCCATCAACCCCGGCAATTCCGGCGGCCCGCTGCTCAATCTGGCGGGCGAGGTGATTGGCGTAAACAAAGCCATCTATTCAGACACCGGCGTCAACTCCGGCGTGGGCTTTGCCATTGGCGCCAATGTTGTGCGGCGCGTGGTGACGGCTCTGATCCTCACCGGAAAGTATGAGTACCCATATCTGGGAATCATGGGCCAGGATGAGTACAGCATGGCGGAGCTGCAAGCATTGGGGGTTGCAGCGCAGCCCGGGGTGTATGTTGTGTCGGTGCTGCCGGACGGGCCGGCTGCGGCTGCCGGCTTGCGGGGCGGCAGCACGCCCACCAGGTTTGGCGCGCTGCAAAGCGGCGGGGACGTGATCACCGCGGTGGAGGGCCTGCCCGTGCTGCAGTTTTCTGACCTGCTCAGTTATCTTGCAAAAAACACAAAAGTGGGGCAGGTGGTGAAGCTAACAGTTTGGCGCGCCGGCACAATACTGCAATTGGATGTGCGCTTGACGGCGCGGCCGTAGTGCCGGCGCGCTGAATGGCTGCCGGCGCCGCCCGGCGCGGTGCCGCGCTGGCATTTGCGCTTCTATTTGCTGCTGCTTGTGGCGGGCAGCCGCTCGCCGTTGCGGTTGTGCCCACGGCAAGCCCGCAGCCCACCGTCACGCCGGTTCCCCCAACCGCCGTCCCCGCACCGCGCGTGCTCACCGTCTGCCTGGAAAATGAGCCCGCGTCTCTCTATATTTATTCTGCAGCCGGCCGCGGCTGGAATCATGTGCAGGAAGCATTGCGCGATGGCCCCATTGACCGGCGCAGCTTTGGGCGCCAGCCAATAATTTTGGAGCGCCTGCCGGATTGGGAGAACGGCGATGTGACGCTGGAGAGCGTGGTGGTGGCAGCGGGCGCCGGGCTGGTGACGGCGGATGGCGACCTTGACCGGCTGGCAGCGGGCGTGCCGTATTGGACGCCGGACATGGAGCGCGTGCTGGCCCGGGCAGACACAGCCGTCACCACCATTCAAATGCGCGTCACCTTCCGCTTGCGCGAAGATGTGCGCTGGTCTGATGGCGCGCCGTTGACGGCGGATGACTCGGTGTTTGGTTTTGAAATTGGTTCGGCTGCGGCAACGCCCGGGTCCAAGCTGGCGGCATGGCGCACCGCCAGCTACAGCGCCAGCGATGCGCATACCATCACCTGGGTTGGGCAGCCGGGCTACTACCCTGCAGATGTGTTGGAGTCGCTGGCCGAGCCGCTGGCGCGCCACGCCTACGGCAACCTGGATGCGGCGCAGCTGCTGGCGGATGAACAGGCGAACCGCGCGCCGTTGGGCTGGGGTGCGTTCCGCGTGGCGCAATGGGAGCCGGGCTTGCTGCGCCTGGTGCGCAACAAATATTATTTCCGCGCGGCTGAGGGCCTGCCGCGCGTGGACGAGGTGCACTTTCGCACGCTGCCGGATGAGAGCGTGGCACTGAGTGCCGTGGCCGGCGGTGAATGCCAGATTGCCGTGCGTGACAGCTGGGAGGCATGGGAAGACAGCGCCGATGCGCTGCTGGCCGCCCAAAGCAGCGGGCAGCTGGCAGTGCAGCTGGTGCCGGGCCCGGTGCTGGAGCAGCTGGGGTTTGGTATTTTGATGGCGCCCGGCCTGCAGCGCAAAGCTGGCGCAGATTTGTTTCAGGCGGTGGCGCTGCGGCAGGCGCTGGCGCACTGTGTGGACCGCGAAGCGCTGGCGGACGCAGCCCAGTGGGGCCAGGGCAGCGCGGCAGCGGGCTTTGTGCCGGCGGCGCAGCCATTGCAGCCAGCGCCGGCGGGCAGTGCGCTGCCGGAATTTGATGTGGAGCGCGCGCAGGCTTTGCTGCAAGATGCGGGTTGGCTGCCGGCCGGCGACAGCGGTGTGCGCTTCAAGCAGGGCCGGGCACTGCGCCTGCGCTACGCGGTTAATTTTCCGCTTTCCAACAGCGGCTTCTTGCGCCAGGCCGTGGCCGAGCTGCTGCGCACGCAGCTGCGCGCCTGCGGCGTGGACCTGCAAGTGCAGCCCTTCACCAGCGCGGATTTATATGGCGAGTTCCCGGCGGGTGTGTTGTTTGGGCGCCAGTTTGACCTGGCGCAGTTTGCGTGGCTGCAGCCGGGCGAGCCGCGCTGCGAACTGTTTACCAGTGCCGAGCTGCCCGGCGCGGCCAACCCCGGCGGCAGCAATTACACCGGCTACCGCAGCGCTGCGTACGACAGCGCGTGCAGCACAGCGCGCTTTGCGCGCACGCGGGCGGCCGCGCAAGCAGCGCACGCGGCGGCGCAGCAGCTGCTGATTGATGAGCTGCCGGCGCTGCCCTTGTTCTTCCGGCTGCGCATTGGGGTGGCGCAGCCCGGCGTGCGCGGGCTGCAGCTGGATGCGTCGCAGCCTTCGCCATTGTGGAACATTGAGGAGCTGGACTTCGCAGCGCCTTCCTAGGCGGCGCTAGTTGGCGGCGCTGCTGCTGAATGCGCTGCGAAATGCATCCAAGCCCGGCTGGCACAGCGGCGGCACTGAACCAGAGCCAAACAAACATGAAATGGCATAGCCGTTGTCGAAGTGGACATTCACGCCAATTGCATCCGGGGCGGTGGCGGCGGGGTACTGCTCGAGCGCAAAGTTGGTGCCGGCGGCCGTGCGAAAGTCCGCAGCGCTGCGCAGCGCCATGGGCAGCGCTGCCGCTGCGGGCTGAGCCAGCGTGTCCCGCACCAAGGCTTGTGTGTTGCGCAAGGCCAGCACCGCGCGCTGCGGCATGCGCGCCATGTAGCCGGCAGTGCCGGCCAGCAGCAGAATTGCGACCCCGCTGGCAGCCGCCCGCCGGCTGCGCTGTGCCAGCCCAAAGCCGCCGCCCAGCAGGCGCAGCAGCACTGCCAATGGCACGCCCAGCGTCACACTCGGAATAAAAGTCCACAGCAGCACAAAGCCGCCCCAGCCCAGCGGCATTGCGCCGCGCGCCGTAAACCACAGGCCGGTGGCCAGTGCCCCAGCCAGCACCCCCAACGCGCGCTGCTCCGGCGCACCCACCATTGCGCCCAGCGCAGCCATTGCGGCGCCGGTCCAAAGCGCTGCTTGCAGCAGCGCGCGCCAGTCTGTGCGCAGCGCCACATCCGGCAGCAGCACGCGGTCTGCCAGGCCGGCCACCAGCGCATACAGCACGCCCAGCGCGCCTGCGGCTGCGGCGGTCCGCCACCCTGCGCGCCCGCTGCGCGCTGCGGGCAAAATTATTTTGCGAATGGCTTGGAGCATGGGGTTTGGCTGCGGTGGCGCGCGCAGACTTGCATTCCGCAGCGTGTTGCACAGTGCGCGTGAAAAGTATAACTGTGGCGGCGCGCACTTTTGGCAGCGCTTGGCGCTGTGGTATTATTTTCCGGCTGTTATGGTGCGCACCGCTTGTGGTGCGCAATTTGATCTTATTTGGAGGAGAGACATGAAAAACAGAAACTGGAGTTTGATGGCACTTAGTGCGCTGGCCACTGGCGCGCTGGTACTGGGCGCCTGCCAGCCGCAGGTGGTGGAGAAGGAAGTGGTTGTTACGCAGATCGTTGAGAAGACAGTTGAGAAAGAAGTTGAGAAGATTGTGGTGGCCACCGCCGTGCCGGTGGAGAAAGCCAAGGTGCTGCGCGTCAATCTGGGCACTTACCCGGATTTGATTGATCCGCAAAAGTCCTCGTTCGTGAACGAGATTGCGCATCTTAACAAGTTCTATGAGGGCTTGACCCGCCTCGACGCCAAGCTGGTTACCGTGCCGGCAGCGGCTGAAAGCTGGGCCTACAACGCCGATGCCACCGAGCTTACCTTTGCGTTGCGCGCCGGCCTGATGTACAGCGATGGTTCCGTGCTCAACGCCAAGCGCTTTGAGTATTCCATCATCCGCAACATCAACCCCGCCACAGCTGGCGAATACGCCACGATCACAAACGAGATCGTGGGCGCGCCCGACTGGCAGGACAATACGGCGGCAGCCGGTGAAGAGACCGATGCAACCAAGAAGGCCGCTGCCGAGAAGGCGGCTGCTGACGGCGAGACGGCTGTGCGCGCCAGCGTGCAGGCGCTGGGCAAAGATGGCGCACCGTGCGCCGATTACGAGCAGGCGGACTGCCTCACGCTCAAATTGAAGCTGTCCAAGTCCGCGCCGTACTTCCACACCATCATGGGCTTGTGGGTCACTTATCCGGCCAAGGAAGAGAACATTGACGCGGGTGGCGACCAATGGTGGAACAGCTCCAAGTATCAGGTGGGCAATGGCCCGTACGTGCTTAAAGCGCTGGAGCCTTTTGTGCGCGCATCCTTTGTGCCCAATGCCAACTACTGGGGTGACCAGGCCATGACGGCGCTGGAGTACTCCTACATCACAGACTCGGCAGTGTCCTTTCAGGCTTACCAGAACAATGAGTTTGATGTGGTTGGTCTTGCAGCCGAAGACCTGAAGACCGCGCAGGCAGATGCCAACCTGAGCAAGGATATCAATGTGTATCCGGGTTCTTGCACAACGGCGCTGCAGTTCAGAAACTTCACCAAGCCCTTTGATGACGCGCAGGTGCGCGCAGCATTCTCCTATGCGCTGGACCGCGAGCGCTGGGTAACGGACGTGCTAAAGGGCCTTGGCGCACCCGCGCTCACATGGATTCCGCCGGGCTTCCCGGGCTTCAAAGAGGGCGAGACGCGTTTTGCGTACGATGCTGACAAGGCCAAAGCTGCAATTGCTGCAAGCACCTACGGCTCGGTAGACAAGCTGCCGCCGATTGTGCTGAGCTTTGGCGACACGCCGCGCAACCGCACCCGCTACGAGTGGCTGGGGCAGCGCTTCTCCGAAGTGTTTGGCACCGGCTTGAAGCTGGAGCTCAACCCGATTGAGCCGACAGCCTTCACCGCCATGCAAAAAGACATGAAGAGCAACCTGCAAATGTTCATTGGCGGCTGGTGTGCTGACTATCCGGACCCCCAGAACTGGCTGAGCGTTTACTTTAACGGCAGCACCTCCTTTGCTTCACGCATTGGTTTTGCAGACGCAGAGTTTGATGCGCTCACCGTACAGGCTGATGTGGAGCTGGACGCCGCCAAGCGCGCCGACCTGTATCAGCAGGCGCAGGACAAGCTGGTTGATGCCAACCCGGTGGGATTTTTCTGGAACAACGTCAACAGTTACCTTGTCAAGCCGTGGGTGTCTGGTTACAACAAGACCCCGCAAGATGCAGGCTATCCCGGCGACATCACGCCGCAGACAATTGATATTGATGTTTCGCAAGTGCCTTAGCGCACTTTAGTTGATAGAAAAAAACGAATGGCAGCGCAAGTTCTGCCATTCGTTTTTTAATCCCCTGTTGCCATGACCGGGCTGCTCTTTCGCCGCTTTATCTGGTTCTTCCCGGTAATTTTTGTCATATCTCTGATTACATTTGCTTTGATGAAACTGGCGCCGGGCGGACCGTGGGACCGGGACGCCGAAAGCAAACAAGTGGATCCGCGCACCCAAAAGCTGCTGGACCAGCGCTTTGGTTTGGATCGGCCGCTGCCGGAGCAGTACCTGCGCTACATGGTCGGCTACCCGAATGCAAAGGGCAGTTTTGAATGCGGTGTGGTGTGCGGCAATCTGGGGCCGTCTTACCGGCAGCGCGGCAAGAATGTGCAGGATATATTTTTTGGCGTGCCGGAAGGCGACGGCCGCAATTTCTTTCACTCCAAGTTTGGCTATTCGCTGCGCCTGGGCCTGCTCTCACTAAGCTTTGCCGTGGTGGTGGGAATTCCGCTGGGCGTGTTGTCTGCCTTGCGCCAGAACACCAGCGTGGACTACATCATTACGCTGGTTACCAACGTGGGGGTGGCGGTGCCGAGTTTTGTGGTGGCATTTTTTGCCATCATCGTGTTCGCGGTCGGGCTGCATCTCATTCCGGTGGTGCAAAAGTCCTGGAGCGGCATTACGCCCTGGATTGTGCCAGCGATGGTGTTTGGCTTTGGCACGCTGGCGCAAACAGCGCGCTTCACGCGCAGCGCAATGCTGGAGGTGATGCGCCAGGAATTCATCCGCGCCGCGCGCTCCAAGGGCCTGCGCGAGCGGGTGGTGATCTGGAAGCACACCGTGCGCAACATGCTCATACCAGTTGTCACCAATCTGGGCCCGGCGCTGGTGGGCCTGATCACCGGTTCAATTGTGATCGAAAACATCTTTGGCATTCCCGGCATCGGGCGTGACTTTGTGCAGTCCATTGGCAACCGTGACTACTCCCTGATTATGGGCACCACGCTTTTATACGCTGTGCTGATTGTGCTGGGCAACCTGAGCGTGGATGTGCTCTACGGGTTGATTGACCCGCGCGTGCGCAGCGAGTAGCAGACGCAAATGCAAACGGATGCGCGCCCACTGCCGGCGCAAGCAGCACCCGCAGTGCTGGCGGAGCCGGAGGGCGCAGCCCCGCGCAGCCAGTGGAGCCTGGCATGGCGGCGCTTCCGGCGCAACCGGGCAGCGCTGGTCAGCATCGCCATCATCGTGATGTACGCGCTGGGCGGGCTCTTTGCGCCGTGGCTGGCGCCGCATAACCCGGTAAAGGACCACAGCGGCCGGGACTATATACCGCCCTTCTGGCGCGCGCAGTCACCGGCCGGCATGGCTGCAGACAGCACCTTTCCGCTGGGCACGGACTCGCAGGGGCGTGATGTGCTGAGCCGCATCCTGTATGGCACGCGCTCTTCGCTTGTGGCCGGCTTGATGCCGGCGCTGATTATTTTGGTGATTGGCTCCACGCTTGGGTTTATTGCCGGCTGGGCCGGCGGCATGACAGACAACCTTGTGATGCGCACAACCGACATCTTCTATGCCTTTCCGGATGTGCTGTTTCTGATTCTCATCATGGTTACGCTGGGTTCCACGCCGCTGGGCAGAATGGCCAACGGTTTGGTGCTGTTCCTTTCGGCGCTGGCGGTGGTCTCCTGGACCGGGCTGGCGCGCCTCATTCGCGGGTCGGCGCTGTCTTTGAAGAGCCTTGAGTACATTGATGCAGCGCGCGGCTTGGGCGCATCGAATTGGCGCATCATCACGCGCCACTTGCTGCCCAACAGCTTGAGCTTGATGGTGGTTTGGGCGGCGTTTGCCGTGCCGCGCCTGATTATTGCGGAGGCCATTCTGGGCTACTTGGGGCTGGGCTTGCGCCCCTCCATCACCGGCAAAGAATTCTTTGTCACCAGCTGGGGGCGCCTGTTCCTGGAAGCGTACAGCAACGTTGCCAGCCAGCCGGACTTTTTGCTGATACTCTCGCTCGTCGTATCCGTGTTTGTCATCTCGTTCACATTTTTGGGGGATGGCTTGCGCGATGCACTTGACCCCCGCGCAAAAACCTAGCCGCGCACGCAGCACTGGCGCTTGGTGCGCGCAGCCCTGCGCGTGCTTCTCCCGCCAATGAGGGCTGCTGCTGCGCGCCGGATTCCGCCGGCGCTCAAGCCCGGGGATTGCGTGGCATTTGTGGCGCCCGCCAAACCGGTGGCGCCTGCAGCGCTGGAATCCGCCATGGCACTCTTGCAAAGTTGGCAGCTAAGCAGCACCACGCGCTGGCTGCCAAGTGCGGCGCGCGGCTATCTGGCGGGTGAGAGTGACGGCGCCCGCGCTGCCGCACTGCAGGGTGCGCTGCTGGATCCGCAGGTGCAGGCGCTGTGGTGCGCGCGCGGCGGCTATGGCACCACGCGCCTGCTGCCGCTGCTGGACTGGGACCTGCTGCGGCGCGCCGCACCCTGCAAAATTGTGACCGGCTACAGCGATATCACGGCCTTGCATCAGGCGCTGGCACTGGAACTGGGCTGGGTTTGCTTTCATGGCCCGGTTGCGGCACTGCCCGTGCCAGATGCAGCGGCGCTGGATTTTACGCGCAGCCAATTGCGCCAGGCTTGGACGCAGCGCACGCCCCTGGGCACGCTGCCCGTGCCGCTTGCTGCGCAGGGCTGGCAGCAGCCGGCACAGGTAGTGTGCAGCGGCAGCGGCCACGGCCCGCTTGTGGGCGGCAACCTCAGCCTGCTGGCGGCCCTCAGCGGCACGCGCTGGCAGCTGCGCAGCGCTGGTGCGCTGCTGCTGCTGGAGGATGTGGATGAGGCGCCGTACCGCATTGACCGCATGCTCAACCAGCTGCTGCAGGCGGGCAGCTTGGCTGGCTGCACGGGTGTGGTGTTTGGCGCATCGCCCGCGTGCGAGCAGGCAGCCAACCCCGCTGCCTCGCTGTCTCTGATGGAGGTGCTGCAGGATTTGCTCGCGCCGCTGCAGGTGCCGGTTGTGTACGGCTGGCCCGCCGGCCATACGGCACACCAATGGACACTGCCCCTGGGCGTAGCTGCCAGCCTGGTGGCAGCGGCCGGCGCTGCCACTCTGTCTTTTAGCGCGGGCGCCGTAGCTTGACACGCCCCGGGTACGGTGTGGTACAGTTCCGGCATCAAAAATAATCTGCCGCCCGGCGGCCAATGTTAAAGAAGAGAAAAAGGATTCCCGTCAACGTTTAATCGAGCTACTATTTTGGGCTGTTACAAATTGTGTATCGGATTTAGGAATAAAGGAGAACCATCATGAAGAACACAAATCGCATTTCTATGCTGCTAGCGTGCACCACAGTTGCAGCGCTGGTGCTGGGCGCCTGCCAGCCACAGATTGTGGAGAAGGAAGTGGTTGTTACGCAGATCGTTGAGAAAACTGTCGAGAAAGAAAAGATCGTCGAGAAAGAAAAGATTGTTGAGGTGACGACGGAGGATTTCACCACGCCGCACCCGATCTTGAGCGACTTGAAGGTGCGCCAGGCAATTGCGCATTGCACCAACCGGCCGGAGGTGATTACCTCTGTCTATAGCTGGCTGGACGACAAGGCTGCCATTCTGATGGACACCAACATTCCCACCAGCCATTGGGCATACACCAAGCCAAAGGTGCAATACGCTTTTGATGTGGCCACGGGCGGTGCGTTGTTGGATGAAGCCGGCTGGAAACTGGGCGAAGGCGCCGACTACCGGGCTGATGCGGATGGCAACGAGCTTTCACTGCGCTTTACAACTACAAGCGCCCAATTTCGCCAGACTTGGGCTGCGGTCTTCGAAGACAACATGAAGGCCTGCGGTGTCCGCGTGGTGCGCCTGCATGCGCCGGCCGCGTGGTGGTTCGGTGATACCACCGGCGTTGCGCGCCGCGATTACGAGCTGGGTGCATTTGCATGGGTCGGCGAAGCCGACCCCGGCGGCCAGTCCTTGTATGCCTGTGACAAGATCCCGCTGCCAAGCAATGGCTGGGAAGGCCAGAACGGAATGGGCTGGTGCAACGAAGCAGCAAGCAATGCCATCAAGGCTGCCAATAACACGCTGGACCGCGCCGAGCGCGTCAAGCAGTACGCGCTCTTCCAAGACGGGTTTGCGGCTGATATGCCAAGCCTGCCGATGTTTAACCGGGTTGAGGTGAATGCCACCGCCACGGATCTGGCAGGTTTCGACCCGCGCCCCGGCCAGCCGTATCCAACCTATAACATTGCGGACTGGGAGCGCCCCGGCGAAACAAATCTGATTCTGGCCCTGTCTCAGGAGCCGGCATCACTCTTCTCGTTGGTCGAGAATGCGTGGGTGGCTTCGCTGACCGCCTCCTTGATCAACGGCGTGGGCATCACTAGCTTGGACTATGACTTTGCAGCCAACCTGTACTTTAAAGAACTGCCCACGCTGGAAAACAAAGGCGCCCTGCTGCTGGCAGCGGATGTGAAGGACGGCGACAAGGTTGTCAACGCCAAGGGCGATGTGGTGGAGCTTAAGGCCGGTGAAATGATTCGCGTGGTGGATGCCGCCGGCGACCTGCCACTGTACGGCGATCTCAAGCTGAAGGAGATTGAGTACAAGGGCGGCGGCGCCCAGATGCCGCAGATGACGATGAACTGGAAGCTTGAGAGCGGCCTCAAGTGGTCGGATGGCAATCCGCTGGTGGCGGCTGACATCGAGCTCTCGTCGAAAATTACATGCGACCCGGATTCGGGCGCAACCGATTTCACCATTTGTGAACGCACCGCCAAGGAAACTTTTGGGAACACTGAATACAGCATTATGCTGATGCCGGGCTACACCCCGCCGCTGTACTTTTCCATTGGACCGGGCTGGTATCCGGCGCACCGCAAGCTGAGCGACGGCCGCAAGCTGGCGGATGTGCCCGCCAAGGAGTGGACAACGCTGCCCGAGGTTGCGGAAAGCCCGATTGGGCTGGGACCGTACACCATCACAAAGTGGGAGAAGGGCGTTTCGATATCTTTTGCGGCCAACCCCAACTTCTATAAGGGCAAGCCCAAGACGCCCAACATCACAATCAAGATTGTGCAGGACACCAACCAGGCGGTGGCGCAGCTGCTGACCGGTGACGTGGATGTGGTGTTTGGTGAAACACTGGGTGCCGGCGAGGAAGGGCCCCCCGAGAGGGCGGCCGCCGACAAGGGGGTTGGGAAGATCTTCTCCCCCCCCAGCGCCCCTGGGGAGCACGTCGACTTCAACCTGAATCCCAAGTAGCGCGCCCGCGTCACTTGAACGGAAACGGGGGGCGGCCAGCGTACCGCCCCCCGCCATGCGCCTTGTGCGCGCTTTGCCCGTAAATGATTAACTATCTGATCCGCCGCAGCGCGCAAATGCTGCTGGTTCTGTTTTTTTCTGCGCTGGCATCTTATGCCTTGCTGAGCGCGGCTCCCGGCGGGCCGCTGCAGGGTTTGCTGCAGCAGACCCAATCCAGCACGCGCAAAATTGACAAGGAAGACATCGCGCGCATTCGCGCCCAATTTGAGCTGGACCTGTATTTTTCTGTGCGCTTCAGCCGCTGGCTGGCGGGCGTGCCGCGCGGCCCGCTTTCCATTGGCGGCCGCGAGCTGCTGGGGGGCGTGGTGGTGGGCTGCCGCATTCCGATTGAGGCCGTGGTGCGCATCGGCGGCGAGGACACACTGCAGACCGTGGGCTGCGAGCAGTCTGTGTCCATGCGCGACCTCGTCGGCCGCCGCACCAGCCGCGGTATTATCCGGGGCGACTTTGGCAACTCGTGGGCCATCCTGCGCGACCGTCCGGTATCCGAACTGATCTGGTCGCGCCTGCCGCGCACCTTGCAGCTGCAGGTGGTGGCCACGCTGCTCTCGCTGCTGATCGGCGTGCCGCTGGGCTTGTATTCGGCGGTGCGCCAATACTCGCGCTTTGACTACATTGCAACCACCGGCTCGTTCATTGGCTCGTCCATGCCCACATTTTTCTTTGGCCTCATTCTCATTCTAGTTTTATCAATTTTGTTTAAGCGCGCGGGGTGGGCATACCTGCCCTCCGGGGACGCGGCCGGCGTGCGCGCGTACACCATGCCGCTGCTGGGCCGCGTGGAGCCCAAGAGTTTGCTTGACCAGACCCTGCGCATGATTATGCCGGTGACGGTGCTGGTGCTGGTGAGTGTGGCCGGCTGGAGCCGCTACGTGCGCTCCAGCATGCTGGAGGTGCTGCGCCAGGATTATGTGCGCACGGCGCGCAGCAAGGGCGTGCGCGAGCGCCGGGTTATTGTGCGCCACGCAATGCGCAATGCGCTGATACCCTTCATTACAATTGTTGTGTTTGCGCTGCCGGGTGCCTTTGGCGGCGCCGTCATCACCGAAACGGTCTTCAACTGGCCGGGCATGGGGCGCTTGTTTGTGGATGCGCTTGGCCGCAATGACTACCCCGTGACCATGGCAATCCTGCTGATTTCGGCGGTGTTGACCGTGCTGGCCACACTGCTATCAGATGTGCTCTACACCGTGGTGGATCCGCGCATTCGCGTGAGCTAGCCACGCACCCTATGGCCGCCACCGCCGAAGCCCTGCCCGTGCTGGAGACCGAGGCCATGCCTGTGGAGCAAAGCCAGCTGCGGCTGATTTTGCGGCGCTTTGCGCGCCACCGCCTGGCGGTGGTCTCCAGCGCAGTGCTGGTCTTTATCTTCCTGCTGGCTGGCGCGGTCAGGTCACTGGTGCCCTACGACGCCACAGAGATTGAAGTCGGCAACAGCTTTGCTGCGCCGTTTACCGTTTCACCCAAGGATGGCCGCACGCATTATCTGGGCACGGACCATCTGGGCCGGGACTATTGGTCGCGCATTCTGTATGCAGCGCGCATCTCGCTTACGATTGCCGTTGTGTCGGTGATTGGCGCCACCGCGGTTGGGGCGCTGGTGGGCGCGCTCTCCGGTTACTTTGGCGGTGCGCTGGACGACATCCTCATGCGCTTTGTGGAATTTCTGCTCACCATTCCAACGCTGCCCATCTTGCTGATCCTGTCCTCTATTTTGCTGCAAAGCCCAAAGGCTGTGCCCGTGCCGGACTTCATCATCAACGGGCTCTCCGGCTTCATGTACATCTCCGCCCTCGAGGCGCGCCAGGTGGTGATGATCATGCTGGTGCTGATGTCGCTGGGCTGGCTGGGCATCGCGCGCCTGACGCGCGGCGTTGTGCTCTCGCTGAAGACGATGAACTTTGTGGAAGCTGCGCGTGCGTCCGGCGTCTCCACTACGCGCATCATTCTGCGCCACATGATCCCCAATGCATTTGCGCCGCTGGTGGTGTCCGCCAGCCTGGGCCTTGCGGATTATGTGATCAGCGAGGCGGCGCTCAGCTTTCTGGGCTTTGGCATTCAGGATCCCACGCCCACCTGGGGCAACATGCTCAGCTTTACCGAGAGCTACATGTTCGAGCATCCGTGGCTGCCACTCATTCCGGGCCTGCCCATTTTCATTTGTGCGCTGGCATTTAATTATGTGGGCGACGGGCTGCGCGATGCGCTTGACCCGCGCCTGCAGCTGTAGCAATGGAGTCTGCAATGCGCAGCCTGCAGCCAGTGCGGCGCACCCGCCGCACAGCTGGCTGCCCCAAAGCGGGCGGCAGCTTGGGGTAAAATTGACAACAGCAAGAAATGGAGGCGCATAACGTGATTGCAACCAAGACCACCAACGGGTCCGGGCCGGCCAACGGCGCTGCGGACATTGTGCTGGAGATAAAAAATCTCAAAACGCACTTCCACACCGAGGACGGTGTGGTCAAGGCGGTGGATGGCGTGGACTTCTTTGTCAAGCGCGGCGAGGTGCTGGGCTTGGTGGGCGAGTCCGGCTGCGGCAAGAGCGTTACGTGTTTTTCCATCCTGCGCCTCGTGGGCTCGCCGGGCAAAATCCTTGATGGCGAGGTGATCTTTGAGGGGCGTGATCTGCTGAAGCTGGCGGAGCGCGATATGGTGAAGGTGCGTGGCGACCGCATCGCCATGATCTTTCAGCAGCCGCAGTCTTCATTAAATCCCGTATTCAAGGTGGGCGACCAGATTGCCGAGTCGCTGACCACCCATCGCGGCCTCAGCTACAAAGCAGCTTGGGAACGCGCCGTGGAATTGATGGTGTTGGTGGGCATTCCGGACGCCGGCCGCCGCGCGCATGCGTATCCGCATGAGCTGTCCGGAGGCATGGCGCAGCGCGTAATGATTGCCATGGCGCTGGCGTGTGAGCCGGAACTGCTGATTGCCGATGAGCCAACAACGGCGCTGGATGTAACTATCCAAGCGCAAATTTTGGACTTGATGCGCAGTCTGCGCTCCAAAACCAATTCCGCCATCATCCTCATCACGCATGACCTGGGCGTGGTGGCAGAGATGTGCGAGCGCGTGGCCGTGATGTACGCCGGCCAGATCATCGAGCAGACCGATGTGGAAAGTTTGTTTGACGTGCCCATGCACCCATACACGCAGGGGCTGATTGCTTCCGTGCCGGTGCTGGGAGCAGTGCGCAAGAAGCTGGACACCATTCCCGGCACGGTGCCGAGCCTGATTGACCTGCCGCCGGGCTGCCGCTTTGCGCCGCGCTGCCGGGCGCGCACCGAGCACAACCTGGAAATATGCACGCGCATTGAGCCCGGGCTGCAGCCCGTGACCGCCGGACACACTGTGCGCTGCTGGCTATACAGTGATGCAGAAGGCCACAAGGCGCCCCTGGCGCCGGGCAAGGAGCGCTAGATGAACGCTGCAACCACCCAGACAAACGGCGTCAACGCCGGCGCCGACAGCCGCAAGAAGCTGCTGGAGGTGAACAACCTCGTCAAGCATTTTCCGGTGCGCGGCGGCCTGCTGCAGCGCGTGGTGGCGCAGGTGCGCGCCGTGGAGGACGTCAGCTTCCACATTTTTGACGGGGAGACCTTCGGGCTGGTGGGCGAGTCTGGCTGCGGCAAGACCACCGTCGGCCGCACCATTCTGCGGCTTGTGCCGGCCACGGGCGGCTCGGTAACTTTTGACGGCCAGGATGTGTTTGGCGCCAACCCGCGCCAGCTAAAGCAGCTGCGCCGCAACATGCAAATCATCTTTCAGGATCCGTACTCCTCGCTGGACCCGCGCATGCCGGTGGGCGAGAGCATTGGCGAGGGCCTGCTGGTGCATGGCATCGGCACGCGCTCGGAGCGCTTTGAGCGCGTGATCCAGACGCTGCGCAGCGTGGGCATGCAGGAGTATCATGCGCGCCGCTATCCGCATGAGTTTTCCGGCGGCCAGCGCCAGCGCATTGGCATTGCGCGCGCGCTGGCACTGCAGCCCAAATTCATAGTGTGTGATGAGCCCGTGTCCGCGCTGGATGTGTCCATTCAGGCGCAGGTGCTCAACATCCTGCAAGACCTGCAGTCTGAGTACAAGCTGACCTACTTGTTTGTGGCGCACAACATGAGCGTGGTGGAACACATTGCCGACCGCGTGGGCGTGATGTATCTGGGCAAGCTGGTGGAGGTGGCGCCGCGCGGCGAGCTGTTCCGCAATCCGCGCCATCCGTACACCAAGGCGCTGATGTCTGCCATCCCGGTGCCGGACCCGCGCCTGAAGCGCGAGCGCATCATCCTGAAAGGGGATGTGCCCAGCCCGCTCAACCCGCCGGCCGGCTGCCGGTTCCACACCCGCTGCCCCGAAGCCATCGAGCGCTGCAAAACAGAAGAGCCGCTGTTGCGCGAGACCAGCGCCGGCCACTGGACCTCCTGCCTGCTCGTAAATTAGCGCGCGGGCTGGGGTTGGGCGTTGGCATTAAATTTGTCGCCCGCCCATTGAGTAATTTTGTTATGGCGCGCTGTTGCGCGAGCCTAGCATCAAAGCCGGGGCGCGCTTTGAAATTTGCGCGTGATGGCGCAAATGCTCTTGCAACCATAATTCCCCGCACCCACAGTCGCTCAGCGGGCGCGTCGCCACCCGCACGGAC
>QWRL01000079.1 GCA_003670425.1 Chloroflexota bacterium | reverse complement strand
CAGCTGCCCGTACGGCCGGCATGGCGTTTAAACCAAAAGTGGCCAGCAACGCAGCTGCCGGCATAATTACCAACCATCTTCGGAGTGAGCGCACCGCGGTTCTCAAACGCGCTGCCACTTATGGCGCTTTCAAGCGGGTCCGGCCCTCGGAGTGAAGCGCCGACCACAGCGGAAATTACCGTGGAACACAGGGGTTTGGCGCGCCACCGGCTGCGTCGGCAGCGGCAATGCAAACCCGCGCGGCACGGCCCGTGCAAGCGTGGCTGGGGCGAGGAACAACATGACAAAGACGGCCAACTCGGCCGCCTACAGTCTAGAAAGTTGCGCCGCCTGCCGGTGTATATAGATTGTGAAATAGAACCTAAGACGCCGTAAACGGCTGCGCGCGGCGCAAAACAAAACGAGACGCTTGCGCGTCCCGGCTGGCTTGCTGGCAACTGTGGCGCGCTGGCGCCCCTGATCAGGTGGCGGCCTTGATACCTTGCGCGATGAAGTGCGCCAGTGCTTGAATCGACAGCATCGGATTTACGCCGGAGCATTCCGGCAGCGCACTGCCATCCGCCACATACACGCCGCGCGCAGCGCGCAGCTCGCCGGACGGCGCAAGCGGATGCGTGTGCGCATTGCCACCCATGCGGCAGGTGCTCATCTGATGCGCGCTGAAGAGCGCGAAGCGGTTGGGTTGCATGGGCCACCCGCCCGCCTGTGCCAATGTTGCTTCAAATTGCGGCGCGGCCACGCCAAGCACTTCGGGCGCAGCGCTGTGCGGCAGGAACACGGCCTGCGCACCTGCCGCTGCGTGAATGCGGGCAGCGGTCTGCATGCCTTGCAGCAAATGCGCCGCATCATAGGTGCTCAGGCGGTGCCGAATGACTGGCTGCCCGTGCCGGTCCACCACCACCCGCCCGGGGTCGCGGTCGCGCAGCAGCACGATGAATGCGCCGAGGCGCTCGCTCGCCAGCATTGCCTGCTTGTGGGCGCGGCCAGAACGCCAAGGCAAGGCCAGCGCAACCAGCCCAGGATGCGCCGGCGGAGTCTCCAATAAAAAGCCGTAGTTTCCATCCAGCTGCGCAAAGTGGTTGCAGACCGCGCTCATCATTGGCCCTTCCCATGCACGCATCGGCCGCCCGTAGTCCGCCACCACGGCCAGCGTGGGATGCAGGTACAGATTGCGCCCCAGCTGCGCATGGTACACACCACTGCGCCAGAGCAGCGCGGGGGTGTGCAGCGCACCCGCAGCCAACACTACGCGCTGCGCATGAATGCTGACGCGCGCCGCGCCCTGCTGCACCAGCACGCCCGCGGCGCGCCCGTGCTGCAACAGCACGCGCTGCGCAGCTGCATCCACCAGTACGCGCGCACCGGCGTTCTGCGCGCGCCAGATGTGCGTGCGCAAGCCGCCTTGCTTGGCTCCGCTGCGGCAGCCAAGCAGGCAATAGCCGCACGCCTGGCAGCTGCCGGCTTGCAGGCAGCCGTCAGTGTTGCGTGCAATCAGCTGCACCGCGTAACCGAGGGCCTGCGCGCCATCCCACAACGCCTGATTCTGAAAATTATGCGGCGACTCATCCGTGCCCACATGCCCGGCCTGCGCCACCGCATCCAGGCTGCGCTGAAATTCGGGTGTGGTGAAGTGCGGCACCTGGTGCGCGCTTGCCCATTGCTGCAGAATGTAATCCGGCGTGCGAAAGGCGCCCGCCCAATTAACGGTGGTGCCGCCGCCCAGGCAGCTGCCCGCGAACAAAGTAACGCCGCCGTTGCTGGAGGTGAGCGCCGCACGCTGCTCATACAGGCGCGCCAGCATTTCTGCCTCGCGCTGCGTGAACTCGGCCTCGGGCACGTACGCGCCTTTTTCCACAATGATGACATCGTGGCCGGCTTCTGCCAGCTCTGCAGCCACCACCGCACCGCCCGCGCCGCTGCCCACCACCACTGTGTCACAATGCAGCACGCTGTCTGCGGCGCAGCGCAGCATGTGCAGCGGGCGCAACGCTGCCACTGGCTGCGCCAGCGGGCCGCCATAGCCCATGTCTGCCCAGTTGGGGTTGGGGACCGCAGCTGCATCACTGTAGTAAATGAAGGTAACTAGCTTCTTGAGGCCCATGAAGGCTTTGCGCAGCACGGCCACATTGCTGCGCGACCAGCGCTGCAGGAGCCGCTCTGCCTGCGCGCTGGACAGCTGTGCCAGCGGCCGCAGCGCACCACCCCATGTAAGCCCCACAAGCGGGCTGCCCAGCAGCTGCAGCGCCTGCTGCACTTCTTGCTGCTGCTGCGCACCCAACGCGCCCACCACTTCCACCATTCGTTCAGCGAGCTGCAGTGTGTCAGCTGACCGGCGCCAATACTCCGCATGCGGCCCGGGCACATCCACCGCGGGAATGAAAGCGCGGCACAACGCGCGCAGCGTTTGCATCTGCGCCGCACTCAGGTTCATGCGCTGCGCCGCGGGGCTAGTTTGCAAGTGCAGCCCGGGGTGCTGCTGCTCATTGCGCCGTGTTGCCCCCATCCACCGGAAGCGCTGCCCCGGTCATAAAACTGGAGTCGTCACACGCAAGGAACAGCACCGCGCGCGCAATTTCTTCGACGCTGCCAACGCGGCCCAGTGGCAGCGCAGCGCCCAGGCGCGCCAGCAGTTCCTGCTGATCGCCGCCGTCACGGTGGTAGCCAGCTTGCTGCCAGCGCTCCACTTGCGTGTCGCCCGGGCAGATGGCATTCACGCGAATATTTTCGCGCGCGTGATCCAGCGCCATAGAGCGCGTTAGCTGCAACACAGCGCCCTTTGAAACGCTGTAGGCCAGCGCATTGGGCGCGCCCACAAGCCCCCAGTCCGAGGCATTGTTCACAATAACGCCGCCGCCGGCCGTACGCATCGCCGGCAGCACCAGCCGGCTCATGCGCCAGACCGCCGTAACGTTGAGCTGCATCAATGCATCCCAGTCGCTCTCGGATGTAGTTTCGGCAGTGCCACCCAGCACGATGCCGGCATTGTTGAACAAAACATCGATGCCGCCCAAAATTGCCAGCGCCTCAGCGACGCTGCGTTCACAGTCCGCAAGGCTGCGCTGATCCGCCAGCACAAAGTGCGCACCCGTATCGTGCACCACCTGTGCCGCAAGCTGCGCGCGCCGCCCGGTAAACACCACGCGCGCACCCTCGGCGGCAAACAGCGCCACGGTTGCGCGCCCGATGCCGGACGTGCCGCCGGTGATCAACACAGCTTTATTGGCGAGGCGCATAAGTTTTGTTCCCGGCAAACGCCGCGGCAAAATCCACAGCACAGCAAGCCCGCAAATCAAATATGTTCATTGCAGATCACCTTTCATTTCAGTCGCCAAATGAATTTTAAACCGAGCCTGCAGCGCCAACACTGCTATCCCAGTCACGGCAAATGCACGCTTCCCAAACTCAGCCGATTATCAGGCACGGCAGCGTTCGCCACTTTTACTTGGAGCCGTGCCTGCGTATCCCAGCGGTAGAGCCCCACATACACTTGGTAGTCACCCGGGCCAACCGGCACCGTAAGTGTGTCGGTCACGCTTTCCCCGGCGCTCCAGATTGATGTGGGGTAACTACCCGCGACCGGCTGTGCATCTGCCTGAGCCACAAGGCTGCCCGCAGCATTCACCACATGTACAAAGGTGCTGTAGTCAGCCAGCGGCGCAGCGCGCGCATTCCAAAACAGCGTCACGCGCAAACCATTTGCGGCCGGCGTTAGTGTGTAGCCAGCCAGGCCAATGCCATCATCAAACTCCGCCGCCAGCATGCGCTCCGGCAGCCGGGCGTCCGGCGGCAGCGCAATTTTGAGTTGCCCCACAGTGCCCATCTCTTCCCCGCCAGCAACGGCTACGCGCTCCTGCCGCAGTACATCCCAAACGCCGGCCATCAGCCGGTAGGCACCCGGAGCAGCGTCGGCCGGAATACTCAGCGTTGTAGTCAGCGGCACCGTTTCGCCCGCGCGCCACGCCACAACGCGATAAACACCGTGCAGCGGCCAGGTGTGCGCCGTGGCCAGCGCATTGCCTTCACGATCCAATAACTGCGTCAAAATTTGCACGTCGCGCGTAACACGCTGCTGTGCCACCCAGTAGAGCGTCACCGTCAAAGACTGGCCGGGTGTGAGGGTGGACGCTTGATAGGCGCCGACTGCAAGGCCGTTGGAGAATGCCACGGACGCAGCCGTGCGGGCCGGCTGCACTCCCTGCCAGCGCGCTGCCGTAACGGTGGCACCCAGCACGCCATTGGCCGCCAGCAGCGGCTGCGCTGCGCCGGTCAGCACCAGCGCATCTGGCAGCGGCGGCAGAAAGTAAGCGGTGCCGTCCTTGAGCGCAACCCATTCATCCGCCTGATACCCCGCGGGGTTGCCGTCAGTTGTTGGCCGATCCGGTTGCGCCGGCGTTATCACCATTACCGGCTCGCCGGGCTGCAATGGCAAGGGTGTGCCACCCGCGCGCTCAGGAAAGCGGTCTGCGATCAAAAACGCGAGCGGCGGCCGCTGATACTCTGAAGACGCAACCAGAATTGTGCTGTCACGATTTTGCAGAATGTAATCCGCCTGCGCCATATCCACCAAACTGCCGTCCCATTCGCGACCGGGCAGGTTATTAAGCGCTGCTGTCACACGCGTGGCGTAATCCAATTGCCGTTCTGCACCGGCAAGCACAACCGCTACAAGCATCAACAGCGCATAACTTTGCGGCAACTGCCATCGCGCCTGCAGCCACTGCCACACGGTTGCCAGGCCATTAGCTGCCAGCAAAAACACAAATGGCAATGCGCCCAGTGTGCGCGTCGGTGCCGGAGCCATGTGCTCGAAAGTAAGCAGCTCCGGTACATATAAAAGCACAGAAAGCACCACACAAAACACTTGCGCTGCGCGCCGCTGCCGCAACGCAATAACCAGCCCAACCAGTAAGCCAGCAAACAACACTGGGTCCAGCAGGGGCCGTCCGGGATGCGAGCTGTTGTCCCACTGCCAGCCAAACATTAAGAGGAGATTGGCAGCCTTGCCAACAAACAATGCGATGGGATCCGCCATGGAGAAGATGAAGCGCCCCGCGGTTTGTTCGGTGCGCGAAAACAATGTGAACGGCACGCGCAGGAACAGAATCCATTGCGGCAATGCCAGCAGCACAGCCGTGCCACCGGTAAGCGCGAGCCCGCGCCAGCGCCGCCGCAGCACAGACCCGGGCACCACCAGCGCAGCCAGTAGTGCGCCACCCAGCGCCACCGGAAATGCGCGCGCCACAATGTAGGCGTACTGGCTGACGCCGATGCAGACTCCCGCAACGATGAAATCCGCACGCTGCTGCAAGCGCATGGCGCGCCACAGTGCCGCCACAGTTGCCAGCTCCAACAGTGGCAGCAGTACATGCTCTGTTCCCTGTGGAACAAAAATGCCAAACGAAGTGGAGAGAGCCAGCCCAACACCCGCAATCAATCCGGCCAAGCGCGCAAAGCTCTGCCCCGCATCTGCAAACAACTCCCGCGCCGCAACATACGCGGCCGGCGATATGAGGGCCGCACTCAACAAGGGGATGGAGCACAATGCAACAAAGTTAAATCCAAACACGCTGAGCGTCAGGGCATCCAGGTAAATAATTAATGGGTTGGGCGCGAAGAGAATATAGACATAAAAGTCCCAGACATTGCGGCGCAGAAAATCCAGTGCGTGGATTGCCAGGCGCGCAGAATCGCCGCTGATGCCCGGCGGCCCAAAATAAAGGCGCGCAGCATGCACGGCCAGCGCAAACCCAAACAAGCCGAGCGGCAGCCAATCGCGGCGCCGAATGTGGTGCATTGCCGGTGCCGCAGTTGTCATTGCAGGAGTTGCGGGGCCTTCACGATAGGTTAGTCTTTAGGTGGCGCCCTGCGATGCGCAATCCCCCTGAGTTATTGGGGATACAGTGGCTTCACAGTTGGGTCATTTTACGCCAGCTGAACTGCGCCCGGCAGTTTCCACAGCTTGCCACGCAGCCCAAGGTCTCCAGCTTATAGCTACATGCCGCCCATCGATTCGAGTTCGAGCTGCTGCCAGCTGGCAAGCACAGCAGCCAGCCCACCGGGCAGAGAAGTTACAGTGCGCGGGTACTGCGCGGATCAAGCGCATCCCGCAATCCATCGCCCACGAAGTTCACGCCCAGCACCGTAATCAAAACAAACAAACCCGGAAACACCCAAAGCCACGGCGCACTCTCCAAATAGCGGTATGAGTTCTCCAGCATGTTGCCCCAACTGGCTGTGGGCGGCTTTACACCGAGGCCCAGAAAACTTACGTACGCCTCGCTCAAAATGGCGTTGGCAATGCCGAGGGTTGCGGTCACAATCACGGGCGCCAGCGTGTTGGGCAGCAAATGCGTGACGATCATGCGCGCATTGGACACGCCCAGGCAGCGCGACGCGGAAATGAAGTCTTGCTCCTTGAGCGACAGAATGTTGGCGCGCACAATGCGCGCCAGATACATCCAGCTGGTGAAGCCGATAATCACAATGATGACCACGACGCTGCTGCTGAAGGTGCGGCCCAGCAGCGTAAGTTCTGGAATTGTGCCGCCTAGAAATTTGGCCGCCACAATCAGCAGAAACAAACTTGGAATATTTAGCATGGCTTCGGTGAAGCGCATTAGCACATTGTCCACCCAGCCGCCGTAATACGCAGCAATTGAGCCCACGATTGTGCCCAGGATGACCTCAATCAGCGCCGCCGAAACTCCAATCAGCAGCGAGATTTGCCCACCATAGATTGTGCGCGCCAGAATGTCCTGGCCGATGGTGTCTGTGCCAAAAGGATGCGCGGCCGATGGCGCCTGCAGTTTGATCCCGGTATCATTGCAGTTGGCAAAAGCTTCGCCGCTCAGTTCGCGGCCCAGCGGCGCACACATGCCGCGCGAGAGGAATGCGCCTGCGGCAAAAACATACACAAACAAACCGGCCAGCACAATCAAGCCGGCCATTGCCATCTTGTGCCGGCGGAAGCGCTGCCACGCCAGCTGGCCGGGCGAAAGCACACGCACCGCCGCACCGTCCGGCAAGCCGGTTAGCGGCGCTAAAGATAATGTGGTCATCTTATGCGCGCGTCAGTCAACGCGAATGCGCGGATCCAGGACCGAGTACACAACATCTGTGACAATCTGAAACACAACTACTGCCAGCGAGATCATCATCAGAATGCCCATCAGCACCGGAAAGTCGGCGCGCTCGGTATGGTCAATGAAAAGCCGGCCAGTGCCGGGCCACGCAAAAATGCTTTCGGTAACCACCGCCCCAGCCAGCAGGAAGGGCACATCCAACCCGATCAAGGTTACAAACGGCAGCGCTGCATTCTTCAGCGCATGGCGCAAAATTACGCTGAAGGGCTGCACGCCCTTGGCGCGCACTGCGCGAATGTAATCCTGCCCCAGCACCTCCAGCATGCTGGAGCGCACATAGCGCCCGTACGCAGCCACGCTTATGATGGAGAGCGTGAGCACTGGCAGAATCAAATGCAGCGCAACTTGCTGCATGGTCTTGCCAACTTGCGGGTCGTACATGCCCACCGTGGGCAGGTACGGCAGGCCCCAGCGCTTGAAGTACACGCCAAAAACATACATCAACATGAGCGCCAGCCAGAACACGGGCATGGAGTAGCCCACAAACGAAAGCGTAGTGATGACGTTGTCCGCGAGCGTATACCGGCGCAGCGCGGAGTACACGCCAATTACCAATGACAAAACAATAACGATGATTTCCACCGGGATCATCAGCAGCAGGGTGTTGGGGAGGCGCTCGCCGATGACGCGCGTAACAGGCGTCTTGGTTACCAGCGATGTGCCCCAGTCACCGCGCAGCACACCCTGGCGTCTGCCGGGCGTTTCGCGCACGCCATCGCCATCGAGGTCAATCTTCATCCAGTCATTGCCCACCAGCCACACCGCATATTGAAAAATTACCGGCTCGTCGAGCCCCAACTGGCGCTCAAGGCGCTTGCGGTCTTCCGGGCGCGCAGGCGTACGCGCGCCCATGCTGGCCAATGGATCCCCAAAGGATTGCATCAGCATGAACAGCACGAGGCTGATCACGAACAATTGCGGTACGGCCTGCAACAGCCGCCGGACAATGTAGTTGAACACAGATGCTGCGGCTCCCGCGGACTGCTGCCCGCGGGAGCCTAGCCGCTAACCGCTGGGGCCTAGGGCGCTACTATGTCCCAGTCAGTCACATTCCAAAATGAGGTGCCGCCCGAAAACTTAACGTTCTTCAGCCGGTTGCTCACCGACCACAAATCTGTGTCGTTCCACATGCCCACCCAGATGACTTCGTCATACATGATCTTTTCAATCTCGTAAAAAATCTTGACGCGCGCATCGCGATCAACGGTCTTGGCCTGCTTGTCAAACAGGGCATCCAGCGCCGGATTACAGTAGCCTTGGAAATTACCGCCCTCGGGCTTTTCCGGTGTCGGAATTTCGCTGCATTTAAAGTGGGCCACATCCGGATCCGGGAAGGATGGCGCATCTGAGTACTCAGCAATATCGAAGTCGCCATAAAGCGGACCATTGTCGGCGTAGCTGTTGAAGTAGATGTCGCTGGCGTTATTCACGAGTTCTGTGTCGATGCCGACTGCGGCCCACATCTGCTTCACCACCGCCATCAGATCCTTGCGCAGCTGGCGGCTGTTTGTAATGTAGCGCAGCTTGAGCTTCACTACCTTGCCGTCAATCGTTTTTTCACGAATGCCATCAGCACCAATTTTCCAGCCAGCCCCATCCAGCAACTCTGCGGCTTTGGCCGGATCATACGGGTATGGCTTGATGCTGGGATCGCCAAAAGGCGGCGTGGCTTCCCAGAATGTGCCGATCGGCGTGGTCTTATCGTAAAGCAGGTCCTTGGTAATTTTGAAGCGGTCCGTGGCAAGCGCAATTGCGAGGCGGACCTTGGGATCCTGCATCGCCGGATTTGAGCGCTTGGGGTCAAGGTTCATGAACCACGACTCTACATAGCCGCCCTGGTCAATCCCAATTCCCGCCGCCCCAGAGTCCTCAACCTCCGGAATATCCGAGAATGAAAGATAAACACCGATGTCGGTGTCACCGGCTTTTATTGATGCCAGTTGGGCAGCATCATCCGGTACCATCCGCAGGAATATCTGGTCTACCTTGGGCTTGGGGCCAAACCAGTTTTCGTTGCGCACAAAGAGGATGTGGCTGCCCGACTCCCATTCTTTAAAAACGAACGGCCCATTGCCAACAGTCGGCGCGCGGTTCCAGTCGGCTTTGTCCAGCGTGCCATCCTTGTCGAAGACCGGTTGCAGCACATGCTTGGGCAGCACCGGCGTTGAAGCCGCCGAGCCGGCAAACACGCTGGTAACCCACGGCGCAAACGGCTCGTTGAACTTGATCACCAGCGTATGCGCATCCTTGGCCTCCACAGATGCCACGTGGTCCGTGTATGGGTAAGAGGTTACTACCGCATTCTTTGGGGAAATGATCATTTGGTAAGTAAACACAAAATCCTCAGCCGACATCATTTCACCATCTGACCACTTTGCATCCGGGTTGAGCTTGACAGTGATCGTTTTATCGTCGGCACTGACACCGCCATTTTCCTTGGTGGGAATTTCCGCCGCAACATCAAGCACGGGCGTGCCCTCCGCATCAAAGCGCCACAGACCGCGCAGCCAAAACGCCTGCGTGATCTGCGAGAACCACATGCCGGTGTAGGGCGGGCTCAAGCTGTCCGGTTCCTGCGTAAACGTAATCGTCACAACCTTCGGCGCAGCTTCCGGCTCGGCAGCTGTCGGCACGGGCGGCGCGGTCGGTTCAACCGCAGCCAGCGTTGGTTCCAGTGCGGTGGTGGCAACAGCAGCCGGTGCTTCCGGTGCGGCGGGCGCCGCACACGCAGCCAGCACAAGGCTCGCCGCGGCGATGCCTGCAGTCAAGCGGGTCATTAATTTGTAGAACATGGTTACTCCTGGCAACAATCTAGATCCTATTTAAACATATCGAGCGGTTGTCGTCAAGTGCGGCTGCTCGCTGTTAACTCGCTGCAACCCGGTTCCAAAACGAAAGCCTGCAAGCAAATACCTTATGCATAAATTGTATTCTGGCGCTTCGGTCAGACCACACACTTAATTGTCAGGCCAGCATAGATCGCACAGCTTTTGCCAAGCACTGCGCTGCCTGCTCCAGCTCCGGCGGCGGATACAAGCT
>QWRL01000078.1 GCA_003670425.1 Chloroflexota bacterium | reverse complement strand
CAATCACGCCTTTGGGCGGCGTGGCGTTCATCGGCGGCTGGCTGGGCCTGGGGATGGCGGCATGGAAGATGTAACCGCAACCGAAACGGAGGCCGGTCCCGCGCTGCGCCGCACGCTGCGCCAGTGGGTAGTCGTTCCGCTGCTGTTCTTATTAGTATTTGGTTCCGGCCTTGCAGCGGGCTATGTGGTGTGGGGCCGCACGCCGGCGCCGCCACCCTCCGCCAACCCCGCCATCACCACGCCCGCCAGCCCTGACACTGCAGCGGACAGCGCTGGTGCAGCGCCGGTGCAGCGCGTGCAAGTTTCAGCTGATGACGACCCGTCCTGGGGCAATGCCGATGCGCCCGTCACCATTATCGAGTTCAGCGACTTCCAATGCCCGTACTGCCGCGTGTTCTACCAAACCACACTAGTGACGCTGCTGGAGCGCTACCCCAAGCAAGTGCGCTTTGTGTACCGTGACTTTCCACTGGCCTCAATCCACCCGCAAGCCACGCTGGCTGCGGAAGCATCGCAGTGCGCCCATGCACAGGGGCGCTTCTGGGAGTTTCACAACGCCGTATTTGCCAACATCGACCGGCTTGGCCCGGATCTATATCAGTCGCTGGCAATTTCCATGGGCCTGGACAAGGAGCGTTTTGCCGCCTGCGTAAATTCGCGTGAGTTTAGCGCGGAAGTGGAGAAGGACTTTAACGACGCGCGTGCACTGGGCGTGACCGGCACGCCAACCTTCTTCATCAACGGCATTCCGCTCGTCGGCGCGCAGCCCCTCGAAGTCTTCGTCGAGATTATTGACCGCGAGTTGAAGAACAAGTAGGTCATGCCAACAATGCATTGGACGACAATAATTAGCGCCAATCACAATCCTGCCGGACGCAAGCACTATTTAGGTCAATTAAAAGCACCTCTTTCGAGGTTGCAATCAGCTTTCAATACTTGAACAAAGCAACTACAGCAGATGACCGAAATAGAACCCGCTCTGCAAGCAATCCTAGACCGAACCATTGACGGAAAGAAAGTCTTCGGGGCTGCCTTCGCGGTAAAAAAAGGCGACTTCATTTGGCTTGGTGCATCTGGAAATTTATCCCAGGATCAGCCCTACTTTATAGCCAGCACCACCAAACTTTTTACCACTTCCATTATTTTGCGTTTAAGATCAGAAGGCGCCCTCTTACTTGAAGACCAAATCAGTAAATATCTAGATAAAGCCGTTTTGCATGGCTTGCACATTTATCAAGGAAAAGACTATTCTGAAGCATTAACTATCAAACACCTGCTTGCCCATACATCGGGGCTTCCCGATTATTTCCAAGGGAAAGGCGCGAATGGAAAAAGCCTGGAAGACGACATTAAAAAGGGGAAAGACCAATTTTGGACTTTTGCCCAGGCTATGGAAAGGACTAAAGCGATAAAGCCCCTTTTTATTCCAGGCTCAAAGAACAAAGCAAACTATTCCGATGCTAATTTTCAGCTTTTAGGAAAAATCATCGAAATCATCACAAATAAATCTTATTCGGAAAACTGCAACGAAGCCATCATTAAACCACTAGGCTTGGCAAAAACGCACCTCTATCAAGACGCAAAGGACACGATTCCCAAATCCCTATATTATAAAGCCAACGAACTAAACGTGCCCAAGGCGATGACTTCATTTGGTTGTGATGGCGGAATCGTTTCCACGTCCGCGGATATGCTCATTTTTATAGAAGCATTTTTTTTCGGTAAGCTATTTCCTTCCAAATACATTAACGAATTGCAAGAATGGAACAGGATATTCTTTCCAATGCGTTCTGGAATTGGCTTGCACCTTTTTAAGCTACCCTGGATTTTCAATCCAACGGGTGCGGTGCCTTATTTTATAGGACACTCAGGATTATCAGGTGCTCTGGCTTACTATAGCCCGAAAGAAAATATTTATGTCGTCGGGACCGTAAATCAGGTTGCCCACCCTGACATCTCTTTTAAGGCCATGATTAAACTGACCCGAAAACTAATGAAGATGTGAAATGCCTGCAGCAACCAGTACCTGAAATCCAGCAAGGCGGAACAAAAGTCATCAAATGCTAACCACCACCGAAAAAATCATCTTTGTGATCCTGGCGCTTTCAACGGGCGCGCTGGCGGTGCGCAACTTTGGCATGGTGTTCCGCATTGTGCTGCGCGGCGAGCCGGACTTGCAATGGAACCAGCTGCCGCTGCGCATGTGGAACGCACTGGTGGTTTTCCTCTCGCAGCGCACCGTGCTGAAAACACGCGTGGGCACCAGCGTGGTGCACGCATTTGTGGCGTGGGGCTTCACGTACTACTTTCTGGTGAATGCAGCCGATACGCTGCAGGGGTTTATTCCCGGCTTTCACTTTTTGGGGGACACACTTGCGGGCGGCATCTACCGCCTGCTGGCGGACGGTCTGACCGTGGCCGTGCTGGGTGGCGTGGCCTACTTTTTGGCGCGGCGCTTTTTGCTGCGCGACGCAGCGCTTGTGCTCTCCAAGCGCAGCCTGGTGCGGCCGGACGCTGCGGCCGGTATCCGGCGCGACTCGCTGATTGTGGGCGTGTTCATCCTGTTTCATGTGGGCTTCCGCCTGCTGGGCGTCAGCTTTGAAATTGCACAGCGCACGCCCGATGCGTGGCAGCCGTTTGCCAGCACACTGGCAACCGCCTTCCGCGGGCTGGACAGCGGCACACTGTTGACGCTGCAGCACATTGCCTGGTGGCTGGCACTCGGATTAATCCTTTTCTTTCTGCCCTACTTTCCATACAGCAAGCATCTGCACTTGATGGCAGCGCCGGTGAACTATTTGCTGCGCCCGCAGCGCGCTGCGCTGGGCGCACTGCCGCGGCTGGATTTTGAGGACTCAACGCGCGAGAAGTTTGGCGTGGAGCGCATTGAAGACCTGGGCCAGAAGCATGTGCTGGATGCGTTTGCCTGTGTCATGTGCAACCGCTGCCAGGATGTGTGCCCGGCGTTTGTGACCGGCAAGGAACTTTCGCCGTCTGCGCTGGAAGTGAACAAGCGCTACCTGCTGCGCACCGAGATGGCGGCGCTGGCCAGTGGTGCGCCATCATCCACACCACTGCTGGGGCATGCCATCAGCGAGTCCGCGCTGTGGGCCTGCACCGCGTGCGGCGCGTGTGTGGAAGTGTGCCCGGTGGGCGACGAGCCGATGTTTGATATTCTGCAAATGCGCCGTCATGAAGTGCTGACCTCGGCGCGCTTCCCGGACAAGCTGCTGGGCGCGTTCAATGGCATTGAGCGCCAGGGGAATCCGTGGCAGCTGGCCAGCAAGCGCAGCGAATGGTACGACGGCCTCGGCGTGCCCACCGTGGAAGAGAACCCGGCGTTTGAAGTACTGTACTGGGTGGGCTGTGCGGCCAGTTTTGATCCGCGCGCCCGTGAAGTGGCGCGGGCGTTTGTAAAACTGATGCAGTCCGCCAAGGTGAACTTTGCGGTGCTGGGCAACCGCGAAAAATGCACTGGCGACATGGCGCGCCGCGCGGGCAACGAGTATTTATTTTCCGAAATGGCAACTGCCAACATCGGCACGCTGCAAAACGCGGGCGTGCGCAAGATTGTGGCCACCTGCCCGCACTGCCTGCACACATTAGGCGCCGAGTATCCGGACTTTGGCGGGCGCTTTGAGGTGGTGCACCACACCACATTCCTCAACGAGCTGCTGCAATCCGGCCGGCTGCAGCTGGACCCGGCGCACAGCAACGGCACGGTCACCTTTCATGACCCGTGCTATCTGGGGCGCCACAACGGCATTTACAACGACCCGCGCGAAGCGCTGCGCTCCAACAACATCGAGCTGCTTGAGCTGCCGCGCAGCGGGCGCAATTCTTTTTGCTGCGGCGCCGGCGGCGCGCAAATGTGGAAGGAAGAAGAGCCCGGCACCGAAGGCATCAACAACAACCGCTTCGCAGAAGTGCAAGCCAGCGGCGCAAGCACACTCGCCGTCGGCTGCCCAGTCTGCATGCATATGCCGGGCGATGCAAATCGCGCTGACGGCAACACGGTGCAGGTGCGCGATGTGGCCGAGATTTTGGCGGACGGACTGCGCCCCTAAATCCCGCGCGGCGCGCAGCCGCACCCTACACTAAAGCGCCTGCGCGGCGCGCTGCAAATGTGCGTGCGCCTGTTCCGGGTCCGCCACCAGCATGCGCAAATGCGCGCGACACAACTGGCGGCGCTCTGCCTCTCCCGTGGCATCCGCCAACTGCGCAACCTCCGCGCGCAGCAGGCTGCGCCCTTCAGCACCCTGCCATGGTGCAAACACAGGACCAAACGCCAGTGACAATTGGTGCGCCATCGCCGGCGCAGCAAATGCCGGCAGCGCGCTTTGCGCGGCTTCAATTGCGCGCGCTGCAGCCGGCACGCCCGCCGAGCCCGGGGTGCTGAGCCACGCCAAAGCCAGCTGCGCCTGCAAGCCGGCATGCATCAACGCGTTTGACTCAGCCGTGTGCACGCTAAGCGCAGCTGCATACGCCGCCTGGGCTGCCGCAAACGCGCCCTGCCAATGCAGATCAACCGAACCACTGCGCGCCTGAACCCATGCGTAACCAATCGGGTTTGCGGTGGGTGTGAAAATCTCCAACGCACTTACAAACTCTGCGAGCGCCGCTTGAAAGCGGCCACGAATGCCCGCAGCCGTGGCCAGCCCCAAATGCATTAGCGCGCGCCCGCCGGGCGGGGTGTGGTCCGGCGCAAGTGCCAGCGCAGATTCAAACGCAGCGCTCGCAGCACCCACTGCGGCGTCTCGCAGCGCCCCCATTTGCGGCAGGTGCAAATGCGCGTTTCCCAAATCATGCAAAATCCCTGCAGAAAATGCCGGATCCTGCCCAGCCGGTACCAGAGCCCGGGCTTGCAGCAATCGGGCAATACCAGCCTGCACGGCGCGCTGCCTATCCGCAACCGGCAGCTCTGCATATGCGCTGCCAAGTTCCTTTAACACCTCGGCATGCACGCGCGGATGCGCAGCCAGCTCCGGCCGGGCAGCCAGCTTCTCCAGCATGCGCACCACAATCACCAGCAGCCCGGGGTTGTGCGCCGCCTCTTCCCGCATGTGGCGGCTGCGCCCAATCTCCTCGCTAAACTCGGCCGGCACATCTGTGGCCGTGCGCCGGCCCGCCGCCTGCTGGTGCATCCACTGCACCAGCTCCGCGCTCAATTGCGTGAACGGATTGTCCGCCCCGTTCAATCCGCTGCGCACAGCCTGCTTTTCAAAGTCTGCCAACACGCCAAAAAATTCTTGGCTGAGCGCATCCGCCGTCAGCTCTACTTGCTCCTGCTTCAGCAGGCTGGCAATCAGAACGGCACTCGCCTGCGCCGCAGCGCCCGGCGGTGTTACCAGTTGGAGTGGCGCAGTCATGTGCGGCTGCCCGGCTTGGGAAGCTGCCTAGTCTGCCCCAAACTTGATGCCCTGTGCCAGCGGCAGCTGCCCGGACCAGTTGATGGTTGTGGTCTGCCGCCGCATGTAAGTCTTCCACGCATCAGACCCGGACTCGCGGCCGCCGCCGGTGTCCTTCTCGCCGCCAAACGCGCCGCCAATCTCCGCGCCCGATGTGCCAATGTTCACATTCGCAATGCCGCAATCGGAGCCGCCCGCAGCCAGAAACGCCTCCATCGTTGAAACAGACTCGGTAAAGATGGCGCTAGACAAGCCCTGGTCAACTCCGTTGTGCATTGCCACCGCTTCGGCCAGCGTGTCGAACTCCATCAAATACAAAATTGGCGCAAAGGTTTCATCGCACACAATCTCGGTCTGCTTTGGCATCAGCACAATTGCCGGCTCCACAAACTGCGGGCCAAGGTCCGCGCGCACCTTTCCGCCAAACAGCAGCTTGCCGCCGTCTGAAAGCGCACGCCGCAGCGCAGCCTGCATTGCTGCCACCGCCTGCGCTGTAATCAGCGGACCCATCAATGTGGCCGGTCGCAGCGGGTCGCCCACTACAACCTGCTTGTATGCGCGCGCCAGGCGCAGTGCCAGCGGCTTTGCCACGGAGCGATGCACAATGATGCGGCGCGTGGATGTGCAGCGCTGCCCCGCAGTGCCCACTGCGCCGAACAATATGGCGCGCACCGCCAGCGAAAGGTTTGCATCCGCTGCTACAACGATGGCATTGTTGCCGCCCAGCTCAAGCAGCGTGCGCCCAAGACGCGCACTCACAGCTTGCGCCACCTCCCGCCCCGTGCGCACGGACCCCGTGAACGCCAGCAACGGGATGCGCGGGTCCGCAGCCAGCCGCACGCCCACCTGCCGCCCGTCACCCACCGCCAGGCTGAACACGCCCGTCACGCCATGGTCGCGCATCACATCATTCGCAATGTGCTGGATGGCAATTGCGGTCAGCGGCGCCAGCTCCGATGGTTTCCAAATCACCGTGTCGCCGCATACGGCAGCAACCGCAGCATTCCATGACCAGACCGCGGCCGGAAAGTTGAAAGCCGTGATCACACCCACCGGGCCGAGCGGATGCCATTGCTCGTACATGCGGTGCCCCGGCCGCTCCGAATGCATGCTGAGCCCGTACAGCTGGCGCGAAAGCCCGACCGCAAAGTCGCAGATGTCGATCATCTCCTGCACTTCACCAATGCCTTCGGCGCGAATCTTGCCCACTTCAAGCGCAATCAATTCGCCCAGCGGCTCGAGCTGCGCCCGCAAAGCATTGCCCAGGTCGCGCACCAGCTGGCCGCGCTGCGGCGCCGGTACGCTGCGCCAGCTTTCAAATGCAGCGCGGCTGCGCTTCACGGTGGTCTCGTACGCCGCCGGCGATGCCGTGCGCACGCGCGCAATCTCGCGCCCCGTGGTCGGGTTATTTGAAACCAGCCACGCTCCGCCGCCATCCTCCAACCACTGCTGCGGGCCGCTGCACGTACCCAGATTGGCAGCTTTGATGCGTAATTTCGAGAGCAGATTTTTAGGCATGGCAGTCTCCAGCGAAGATTTGGCTGCGAGCAGCCAGCGGATTAAACCACAAAGGCACAGACTGCGCTGCAGGCTGTGCCTTTGTGCCTGATTTAAGGCTTTCTTTAGGGTGCCGGGAAGGTCACCAGCACGGTCATGCCCCACAACAGGCGCGGGTCGTTATCGCCAAGCGCCACCTTCACGGTGTATGTGATGTCGCCGCGCTTCTCCTCAAACAGCTGCGCAATCTCGGTCACCTTGCCATTGAGCTTTACGTCCGGCAG
This sequence comes from Chloroflexota bacterium, assembly GCA_003670425.1. GTDB lineage: Bacteria > Chloroflexota > Anaerolineae > Anaerolineales > UBA11657 > BD1. The sequence continues at coordinate 3,060 of QWRL01000078.1, read as the reverse complement.
CGCATCCGGCACAATCGTCACGGCCTGTCCCACGCTCACCTGCGGCACCTCAATCTCGGTCAGATTGTCGGTGAGCACTTCCCACTCGTTCGGCTGCGCCAGCGTTACCAAAGGCAGGCCGGGCTGCACAAACTCGCCAACCTTTAGCGCCATGCGCACCACCGCGCCCGCAATCGGGGCGCGCAGCTCGTTGTCCGCCAGGTTTGCCTCGGCCGCGGCCACGGCCGCAGTCGCCTGCGCCAGACGCGTCTCAATCAGTTTCAAGTCATCCGGGTTCGGGCCACTGGCGCCCATGTCCGCAAGGCGGCGCGTGGCATCATCAATTGCAGCCTGCGCCACAGCGCCTTCCGCTTCGGCCAAGGCCACATCAATATTCTTCGGCGCTTCTTTGGCATACCGCAACCGGTTTTCGGCATCTTCCAAATCCTGCGCCATCTTGTCCAGCGCCGTCGTGTTGGTCATCTGCCCCTGGTTGTAGGCAATCTGCGCCAGCCGCGTGCGGTCGCGCGCGCCGCCCAACGCATCGGTAACCTCTGCCAAAGTCTGCGAGACACCATCTACCGTCACCTTGCGATTGGAGTCGCACTGCTTGGTTGGATCATTAGTCACGTCCGGATCCGTAATCAGCGTCAGCTTTTGGTCACTGCCCACAGAGTAGGTGGCGCCGCCCACGTTCACCAGTGTTTGGTTTTTATATTTGGGGTTGGGGATCACTGTGCAGCCGTTAACCGCCTGCACAATTTTGTCGTAGCGCTTCTGCGCCTCCTTCTGGTTCTCAGTGGCTGCATCCAGATTGTTCTTTGCGCTGCCACTAGCCGAAAGATCGACTGCCTCGGTGTTTTGCTGCGCCTTGGTGTACGCAAACTGCGAGTCGCGCAGCGCGCGCTCGTAATACGCCACATCCGGGCTCTTCAGGTTGCGCAGCTTGCGGTTGGCACGCTCCAGCTTGTCCGCCGCAGTTGCCAGTTCGCTCTGCACTGCAGCGCGCACTTTGCCGGCGTTGTCGTTCAGTGCGTCCAGCGCCTGCTCCGCGTTCAACTGTTCGAGGCGCGCCCGGTCCAGCACAGCCGCAAGGTCTTGCGCATTGCCCAGGCGCGCGAGCACATCGCCTTCAGCCACCGCATCACCCTGCGCTACCAGCACCTCCACCAGTTGCCCACCCATCGTGAATGCGAGTTGGCGGTAATTCTTTGGCACCAAGCGGCCTTCCGCCAGTACCGCACCGACCACCTCCGCCACCGGGCCGGCCGTTGCCACCGGTGTCACAGCAGCCACCCCGCCACAGGCAGCCACCAATACACCACACAGGGCTACCGCCGCAACGCCGCTCAATTTGTTTGTTCTCATCAGTCCACCTATATCTCCTAATTTTTATATTTCCCAACGACCACGAAATGAGCGCTGGCTAACGGTTATTCATATGAAAGGCTGTCTTTCACGCTGATCTCAGTGGCACGGCGGGCCGGAAGCCAGCTGGCCACAATTGAAAGTACCACCACAATCAACAGCCACCACCAAAAGCCGGCCAGGTCCAAGTGATAGCGGCCCGAGAAGCTGATGGCACTGCTGATGGACGCCACAAATGGCGGTCCGCCCAGCACACTCAGCGGCATGGCCAGCAGCCAGCTGGTGATGCCCAGCAACAAACCCTCGCCCACAAAAACATACGCAACATCCGAAGATGACGCGCCCACTGCGCGCATCACGCCAATCTCGCGCCGGCGCTCCATCACATTGATGGACAAGGTGCCGGACAGCCCGATTGCGCCAACCAAGGCCATCGCAAAAGACATCGTCAAGAGCACGGTTGTCAGGATGCCAAACTGTGCGTTCGTGTCTTCGCGGTCGCCCGCGGAAGTGCGCGTGCTGGATACGCTCATGCCGCGCGCCTTCAGAAATGCTGATAGATCGGCCAGCAGCCGGCGTTGCCCGACTGCCGTTTGGTCGCTCATCGTGATGTGCGCAAAGGTTGCGCGCCCCACGCTGTTGATCTCGCGCGCCAGTTCTTCGCGCACCACATAGCCGGTCTCTTGATTGTTGGTAATGTCTGACACCAGGCCCACAATGTGCCAAGTCACCTTGCGCTCATTGCCCAGATCAAGTTCCAGATTCTGCCCGACGCCAATGCCGATTTCCACGGCAAGCTTCTCGTTCAACAGCATGCTGCGCTGCTCGCCAGCTTGCAAGCCGCGCCCGGCCACAATCTTTGGCTTGAACATCTTTGTATCCAACGGCACGCCGCGCAGCCCCACGCGCCAGCCTGTGCCGGAACTGTTGCCGCCGACACTTCCACCGCGGTCGCCGCGCATCTGCGCCGGCGGCCCCTTTTCCGCACCAACCGCCTGAATAATTTTTGGCAGCGTAGTTTGTGCCGACTGCCATAGCCACATTTCCACACGCTCAATGCCGGGCCGCGCTGCCAGTACATCCACCACTTCCGGTATCAGCTGCGGCTGCTCAAAAACCACATAACCGTCATAGCCAAAGGCGCGCCACGTTTCGGCAATCGTCTCAATGAATGAGTAATGCGTGCTGAGCACCATCATAAAAATAGCGCCAGCCGTCACCAGCACCACCTGCGTCAACGCCACGCGTTCGAGGCGCCGCACACTGTTGCGCAGCATCAGCAATACCATGCGCGGCAGGCCGCGCAGGCTGCCCAAAAATTGATCAAGCCAGCGCGTGCCAAAGCGCCCTTGGCCCACACCATAACTGCTCAGCGCCTCGCGCACGGATACGCCCACACCCTGCAACACCGGCCAGATGGCCGCCAGCAGCGGCACCAGCAGCCCGGTCGCCAACTGCGCAGCCACAATCTGCGGCAGCAGCTGGTAGCCGGACCCGGGCACATTCAAGATGCGCAAGATATAACCGGATAACAGCACGCCGCCGAGCGCGCCCAGCGGAACAGCCACGGCAACAGCAAGCAGGCCATACACAATTACACCGGCCAGATAAACGCTGCTAATCTGGCCGCGCAATGCACCCACTGTTTTCATGATGCCCATCTGCGGCACTTGCTGCACCACACTTGCGTTGATGGTGTTGACCACCAGTGCC
>QWRL01000077.1 GCA_003670425.1 Chloroflexota bacterium | reverse complement strand
CAATCTCCCCCGGTGCCTTGCGCGCAATATCCGGTACGCGCGCATTCGGCGCGGGGTAGCCCGCCACCAGCAGCACAAATGCGCGCTCATGCGCGGGGCGGCCCAGCAGCTCGTTCAGGAATCCCATCGGGCTGGGAGTGTGTGTCAGCACGGCCAGCCCGGCCTGATGCAGCCCCGCAATCAGAAAGCCGGTTGCAATGCCCACCGACTCGCTGGCGTAGTAATGCTTGAGCACACTGCCATCGGCCCCAATGCCGTGCGGCTGCATAAAAACTGCAATCAGCCATGGCGCAATCTCCAGGAACGGCTTTTCAGAATCAGTGCCGAGCGGCGCCAATGCCGCCAGCCATTGGGGCGTGGCGCGCTTGCTGTAGAACTCGCGCTCTTCCTCCTCGGCTGCGCGGCGCAGGCGCTGCCGCAGTTGCCCGTCAGCTTTGCCAACGGCCACAAAATGCCAGGGCTGCAAGTTGGCGCCGCTGGGCGCTGATCCCGCGGTGCGGATTGCCGCTTCAATGATGGCACGCGGCACCGCCCGATCAGAGAACTCGCGCACAGAGCGGCGCGCAGCCATGTTGGTGCAAAACGCCTCGGCGCGCAGCACGCCTTCCGCCGGCTCCACGGCGGTAAATTCAAGCAGCTTGGTCTTAGGCGCCTGATTCAATTGCGGGCTGGTGTCGCGGAAGTTTGTGGACCAGTGCTGGTGCACCGCAACGCAAATGCCGCGCTGCCAAACTTTATTGTGCAGACAGCCACTTACGCGCGCACGGCGTAGTTGCCGCGCACCACGGTCTTGTAGGTGGTCATCTCGTTGATGCCCATCGGGCCGCGCACATGCAGGCGCTGCGTGCTCACGGCAGTTTCGCCGCCCAGCCCCAACTGCGCGCCGTCGTTGAAGCGCGTGCTGGCATTTACAAACACGCCAGCCGAATCAACTTCGGCCACAAAGCGCGCAGCGTGCGCCGCCGTTTGCGTGAGGATGCCATCCGAGTGGGCCGTGCTGTGCTGCGCAATATGCGCCAGCGCTTCGTCCAGCCCGCTGACCACCCGCAAGCCCAGCACCAGCGCCAGCCACTCGGTGTCAAAGTCTGCGCCGGTTGCGGCCCGCACGGCCGGATTGCCGGCCAGCAGCGCATGCGCAGCCGGGTCCGCTCGGAACGCAACCCCAGCCGCGCCCAGCCGCGCAACCACCGCCGGCAAAAGCGCGGGCGCCAGCGCTGCATCCACCAGCAGCGTATCAAGCGCATTGCAAACCGACGGGCGCTGCACCTTTGAGTTGTAAATGACATCGAGCGCTGCCGCCTGGTTGGCGCTGGCATCCACATACAAATGGCACACCCCCACCCCGCCGGTGATGACCGGCACGCGGCTGTGCTCGCGGCAAAACTCGTGCAGCGCATTGCCGCCGCGCGGTATCAGCAAGTCCAGGCAATCATGCATTTGCAGCAGCTCCAGCAGCTGCGCGCGGTCTGTGCTTTCCACCAGCTGAATGGCACCCCCCGCAATTCCGGCGCTTGCAAGCGCACTGCGCCCCACCGCGCCGAGCGCCAGGTGGCTGCGCAGCGCTTCGCTGCGGCCGCACAAGATGGCCGCGTTGCCGGTGCGCAGGCATAGCGCCGCCACATCAATCGTCACGTTCGGCCGCGACTCGTACACCACGCCCAGCACGCCGATGGGCACCCGCTGGCGATGTACCTGCAAGCCGTTGGGCAGCGTGCGCTCATCAAATATTTCGCCGATGGGATCGGGCAGGTTTGCGATCGCAGCCACATCTGCAGCCATTGCGGCGAGGCGCTGTTCATTCAGCAGCAGGCGTTCGGCCAAAGGCTCGCTGATGTTTGCCGTGCGCGCTGCCGCCTGGTCGGCGGCATTGGCTGCCAGCACGGGCTGCTGCTGCGTGCGCAGGGCAGCCGCCAGCGCGTGCAGCGCCTGCGTGCGCTGCGCTGCGGGCAGCAGCGCCAGTGTGCGCGCCGCCGCGCGGGCAGCGGCTCCCAAGAGGCGCAGTGTGCTCACAGCGCGGATACCGGCCGCGCCAGCAGCACCAGATGGTCGCGGTGAATCACTTCATCACCGTACTCATATCCCAGCAGCGCCGTAATCTGATCCGAGCGCTGCCCGCTGATGATGCGCAGTTCGTTGGCTGCATAATTGGCCAGGCCGCGCGCCAGCTCATGGCCGGCAGCATCAAGCACCGCCAGCGTGTCGCCGCGCTCAAACTCGCCGTGCACGGCGGCCACGCCCACCGGCAAAAGGCTGCTGCCGCGCGCAAGGGCTGCGGCCGCGCCGCCATCCACTTGCACGCGCGCCTGCCCGTCCCAGCCGGAAAGGATGTAGCGCTTGCGGCTCTCCAGCGCGGATACCAGTGCGGGCAGGCGCGTGCCCAGCGCCTCGCCGCGCGCCACACGCAGCACAACCTGCGGCTCACTGCCGGCAGCAATCACGGTGGCCACGCCAGACTGGCGCGCGAGGCCGGCAGCTTGCAGCTTGGTAAGCATGCCGCCCGTGCCCTGCGCACCATTGGCGCCGGCCGCCTCCCAAACAGCTGCGGGAATTTCCGCGCTGCTAATCTCGTGCAGCAGTTGCGCGTGCGGATTGGTGCGCGGGTCTGCGCTGAACAGGCCGGCCTGATCCGTGAGCAGCAGCAGCAGGTCAGCCTCCACCAGATTGGCCACCAGCGCCGAGAGGTTGTCGTTGTCGCCCACGCGAATCTCCTCGGTGGAGACCGTGTCGTTTTCATTTACGATGGGAATGATCTGTTGGTCAAGCAGCGCAAGCAGCGTGTGGCGCGCATTGAGGTAGCTGCGCCGGCGCGTAAGATCGCCGCGCGTCAGCAGCACCTGCGCCACCGGCTGCGCGTGCTGCTCAAAGCTGCGGTCGTAAAGCGCCATCAGGCGCGGCTGGCCAACTGCAGCCAGCATCTGCTTGGCGGGCACGGCCTTGGGCAGCAGCGGCTGGCCCAGGCGCTCGCGGCCGGCAGCAATTGCGCCGGATGAAACAAGCACAACCTGGCAGCCAGTGTGGCGCAGCGCCACCAGCTGCTGCACCAAGTCTGTTATGCGCTCCACGGAAAGGCTTGGCTGCCCGCCCGTGAGCGTGGAGGTGCCAACCTTTACAACAATGCGCTGGTACAAGTTAATGCTCAACTTACGCCCGAAAGCAAACGAGTTGAAATTATAATGTGCACATGGGGCAACAGCAGCTGTGACGCAACGCAAACGCAAACAGCGCCTGGCACCGCCACCCGCGCCCAAGCCGGTGGCGCCCCGCTTCCCGCGCTTGCAGGCCGCAATGCCGATTGTGCTGCAAGTGCTTCAAATCATGGGCGGCATGCTACTGGTGGCAGCAATTGTCTTCAGTGATGCTCAGATTGCACGCCACAAGTTCTTCTGGCTGGATGAGGGCGCCGAGATCGAAACCAACTGCCAGGTCACGCCGCTCACCACCGGCCGCTCCACCGGCGGATATTTTCCCGTGTATTACTCGCTGCAGCGCGTGGCCACAGACTACTGGCCGCGCTATGACGAGAGCATTCTGGTGGGCTACCGGTTGGTGAGCCTGGCGTTTGTGGGCATCAGCATGGGCACGCTCTACGCCGTGCTGCATTGGCAGCTCGGCGCAGCGTGGGCATATCTGGCACTGGCCACGCTCGCGGGGCAGAACATTTTTCACTTTTATGCAGCGGAGAGCCGGCCGTACTTTGCCTGGCTGGCGTGCTTTGTGCTGGCGCTGCTGGCTGCTGCCGTGGCCGGCAATCTGGACTGGCAAAAACTGCGCAAGCGCGAGTACGGCTTGCTTGTGGCAGCCTGCCTGCTGCTCACGCTGGTGGCCACGCCCGGTGTCGGGCAGGCTGCCACGCTGCTGTTCACCTGCGGTTTGTGCTGGCGCCTGCTCGCACCGACGCCCATTCCATGGTCGCGCGCGCTGCTGCTGATCGCGCCGCCCGTTGGGCTGATGGTTGCGCTGTGGTTTTACTATGCGGGCGGCATGAGCTCCGCCGCGCCAGACATAAACAATTTGGTTGTTGAATTGCAGCAAGGCGAAACCAAGCTGCTGGTGGAAGTGTTGCGCCTGCTGTTTGCCGGTCCGCACCCTGTGCCGGGCCTCGAGATCGGAATCCCCAACGGATCTGCCCCGGTGCTGCAAGCCCTAAACCTGTTGATGCTGGCGGGAGTTGTGGCCCCCGTGTTCTGGTGGCGCCAGCGCGCCACGCTGGACCGCCCCACGCGCTTTCTATTCGTGCTCACCATCTGCGCGCTGGTACAAATCCTGCTGAGTATTCTAATTGCAATCGGGCTGGCGTTCAGGTATTACTTTGTGGCCAAGATGTTTATCTATTTGATTGCGTGCTATGCGGTGCTGGTGCTGGCGGGCGCACATTTGCTAACGCAATTTGCACTGCACACATTTCCGCGCAGCCGGCAGCTGACCACTGTGCTGGCGCGCGGCGCCCTGCCCGCACTGGTGGTGCTGCTGGTGGCGCGCCACGTGCAAAATTACAATGCGGCGTACTGGCTCAAGTACGATGGGTTCATAAAATCTGCAGAGATCTCATGCAGCGTTTGGGGGGACACCACAAAGTTCTACCGCAAGGCGCAGTCCTCCCCGGAAATTCCATTCAACATGATTGTTACGATAGCGGAAAAGATGCGGCGCTGCCCGCTGCCGGCTGCAGACCAGCGCAAAGCAATGTCGTATGTGGTGCTTTCGAGTTCTTCGGGATTCGAAACGGGCCTCGATTTCTTGAATAAGCCGCCTGCCGGCGTGCCCGTCCTGTCCTACTGCGGGCGCGAAGTGCTAATCGCCCGCTGAAAACAAGGCAGCCCAACCAGCCGGCATCTGCGCCGGCGCGCAGTGGATTACTGCGACCAGCTGGTTGGCGAACGATCCCAGCGCTGCGCGCGCAGCTGCTGCAATGTGGCAGGCAGCAGCGGCGCGGCCTCGCTGCAGGCCAGGTTTGCACGCACATGCTGCGCTTTGCGCATGCCCGGGATCACAGTGTGCACATCCGTATTGCACAATATGAAGCGCAGCGCAAGCTCCGGCATGCTGACGCCCGGCGGCAGGAGCGGGCGCAATCTCTCGGCATGTTCCACGCTCGCCGCCAAATTTTCCGGCACAAAATAGCCGTTGCGCCAGTCGCCTTCCGGCCAGCTGCTGCCGGCAGTCAGTGTGCCGGTCAAGCTGCCCTCGTCAAAGGGCACGCGCGCAATCACGCCGATGTTGAGTTCGCGGCAAATCGGAAACAGCTCATCTTCCGGATTTTGGTCAAAGATGTTGTAGATCACCTGCACCGCATCAACACAGCCGGTGCGTAAAGTGCGAATCACATTTGCCGGCTCCCAGCGGTTGATGCTTACGCCGACTGCCTCCACCAGGCCTTCACGCTTAAGGTCGTCCATGGCGCGCTGCCACTGCGCATCTTCCGCCCAGTCATCTTCCCAAACATGAAACTGAATCAAATGCAAACTGGACAGGCCAAGATTGGCGAGGCTCTTTTCCACGTACTCGCGGATATGCGCAGCCGGAAATGCATTTTGCAAAGCGTCTCCGCGCCGCGAAGGCCATTGCATGTTCTTTGGTGGAATCTTGGTGGCTGTAAATAGTGAGCGGCCGGGATTGGCGCGCACCAGCCTGCCCAGCAGCATTTCGCTGTGCCCCGCGCCGTAGCCCCAAGCCGTGTCAAAAAAGTTGCAGCCCAGATCAACGGCCAGCTGCAACGCCTGCTCAGACTCGCCATCATCGGAGCCGCTCCATCCGCCCATGCCCCACATGCCATAGCCAACCTCGCTCACCTGCCACCCGGTCCGTCCAAACGCGCGCTTTCGCATAAATCCAGTCTCCAGTTTCAGTAGTCCGCATCAATTATAATCACTCGTGTGCAAAATTCGTTTTGCAAGCGGTGACCACACATGCACACACCCGAAAACATTTCCGCGCAGCTTGCCGCACAAATTGCCACGGCCATTCTAAAAACGCCCCGCCAACTGCCGCAGCTGGATGCAGCACTCATTTCCAGCGGGCTGATCGACTCGTTTCATCTGGTGGATCTGGCATTGTTCGTTGAAGATACTTTTGGGGTGCGGCTGGACGACGGCGAACTGAATGCGCAATGCTTTGACACAATTGCGCAGCTGGCAGCGCTGATTGCCAGCCGCCAGGCAGGGTAGCGGGCCTGCCATTGCGCAGCGGCACGCAGTACAGCCCCGCGTAATGTCACCGAAAGTCACCTTGCGCGCACCCCGCTCCACCCGGTGACGCTCAACGAAAATCTTTCACTGCGCTTGCTGCGGCATGCCGCCGCCACGCCACAGCGCACGGCAGTGCGCCTGCTGAAAGCCGGCCAGCCAGACCACACCCTCACTTATGCCGGCCTGTGCGCAAGCGCCGCCGGTTATGCCGCGGAGCTCGCAGCCAGCGGTGTGCACCCCGGCGAAGTAGTGATCATCATCCTGCAGCACGGGCCAGCGCTGCTGGCGGCTTACTGGGGCGTGGTGCTGCACGGCGCGGTGCCGGCCATCATGCCGTTCCTTACGGAGAAGCTGGCGCGCGAGCGCTACCTTGCCGACCTCAGCAGCCTGCTGCGCATCACGCAGCCGGCTGCCATCATCACCTACGCAGCTTTTGAAAATGAGGTGCGCAGCGCGCTACCGCCGGATGCGCATGTGCGCGCCCTGCTGACAAGCGAAGCCGTAGCACCGGCTGCGCAGTGGTCAGCCGAAACCCTGGCGGGCACCCGCTCTGACCCGCAAGCCATGGCACTGCTGCAGCATTCATCCGGCACCACGGGCTTGCAGAAAGGCGTGGCACTCTCGCACCAGGCAGTCTTTAACCAGCTGCAGGCATACGGCGGCGCACTGCAATGCAGCAGCGCAGATGTGGTGGTGAGCTGGCTGCCGCTGTACCATGACATGGGCTTGATCGCCGGTTTCATCATGCCCATTCTGAGCGGCATGCCGCTGGTGCTGCTGTCGCCATTTGACTGGGTGCGCCGCCCCGCCCTGCTGCTGCAGGCAATCTCGGCACACCGCGGCACGCTCAGCTGGCTGCCAAACTTTGCGCTCAACTTTTGCGCGCAGAAAATCCGCGAGCGCGACCTGGAGGGTGTGGACCTGCGCAGCCTGCGGGCGCTCATCAACTGCTCGGAGCCAACGCGCGCCGACAGCCACGCCCAATTTGCGCAGCGCTTTGCAGCTTGCGGGCTCGGCAGCGGTGTGCTCGCCACTTGTTACGCAATGGCGGAAAATGTTTTTGCGGTGACCCAGTCCACATTGGGCAGTGCACCGCAGATAGATGTCGTGGAACAAGCTGCATTAGACCGCGCCGGGAATGCAAGCGCAGTGCCCGCGGCGCAGGGCGGCGCGCAGATGCTCTCCAATGGCCGGCCACTGCCGAATGTGCAACTTCAAATCCGCGGAGTAGATGGCACTGCGCTGCCCGAGCGGCAGCTGGGAGAAATTGCACTGCGCAGCGACTGCCTGCTTGAAAGCTATTACAAACGCCCAGACCTGACGGCCGGTGCATTCAGTAACGGTTGGTATTTGACCGGCGACCTCGGTTACCTTGCGAATGCAGAGCTGTACATCACCGGGCGCAAGAAGGATGTGATTATTGTGGGCGGCAAGAATATTCACCCGCACGATCTTGAGGATGCAGCGGGCACGGTGGCCGGCGTGCACGCCGGGCGCGTGGTTGCGTTTGGCGTTTACAACGCTGAGCGCGGCACGGAAGATGTGGTGCTGGTGGCAGAGATCGATTCACAGTCTGCCGCCGATGTGGCAGCAGCTGTGAGGGACCGCGTCAACCGCGGCACGGACGTGGCGCTCGCCGCAGTGCATCTGGTGCCCCCCGGCTGGATCATTAAAACCAGCAGCGGCAAGGCTGCGCGCAGTGCCAACCGCGAAAAGTATCAGGCCGCAGTGGCGGCCGCCGGCCCGCAGTAGCTAGCCGCCAGCCATTGCCTGCTGCACCGCAGTGCACGCGGGGCAATCACCAGTGGGCCGCACCATTGCAAAACCGGCCTGCGGGTCGTCCGCCCAATAGGTGAAGTCCATGTTGAAAATAATCATCAGCCGCACATTGCCCTGGCGCCGCGCCAGCCGCACCGCGTCTGCCAGATACTGCGCATGCTCTGCAACCGTGTTGTTGTACGGCGCGCGCCACAAAAACGCGGCGGGCACTGTGCCCCACTCCTGCCCGGACAGGTAGCCAATCTCCGTAAAGCACAGTGGCCGGGATTGGCCGCTGGCAGCGCGATACTGATTGACCATGCCCTGGTAGTAACGGGTGTAATGGCCGGAGCTGCCGCGCGGGTCTCCGCTGGTGGCGGCTGGCGGCATGATGCCCTCGTTGTAGTGCACGCCGATGCAGTCAACATAGTTAAGTCCGCCAGCTGCCAGCATGCCGGCAATGTACGGCGCGTCGTCGCAGCCTTGTGGACCACAGCCGCCAAAATAGCCCGTGGGCGAAGGCGCACCAGAGATCACGAGCGTATTGGCATTGGCGGCCTTGATGGCGCCGTGCGCCTGGCGCAGCATTTCCGTGTATGCCACCGGGCTGATGGTGCCGGCCTGCCACTCACGCGGCAGGTTCATTTCATTCCACACCTCAATCCCATCCGCACCGAGCGCCGCCAGCCCGCCCACAAAGACGGCGTACTCTGCATAAAATGCGGGCGCCGTATGTTGCGGGTCACCCAGCACGCTCAACAAAATCTTAAAGCCCTTGCCGTGCGCATCGGTCACTAGCCCGGCCTGGCCCGCTGCCGCAGCCCCCGGTGCCCAGCGCACCTGGCGCTTCACCCAGGTCATGCCGGTCTGGCGCATCAGGTCCGGGTAGGAGAAGTTGGCAACCTGTCCGCCCAGCTCAAAGCTGCCGGTTCTGATTTTGGCGGGTGCAGCCGCAGCGGGCGCGGCCGCAGTTGCTGCCGGCGCAGCCGCAACTGCCGCGGCCGGTGTGGCAGCTGCTGCCGGCGTGGCGGCTGCAGCCACTTTGGCCGTGCCAATTTGCGGCAGTGCCGTCACCGAACCCGGCAGCTCAACAAAGCGCGCCAAGACCCACAACAGATTCTTGCCGCCTTTGGTGGTCACTTGCAGCCACAGGCTGTCCGCGCTGCGCCCCACGGCCGTGACGATTGCATCTTTGGCCATCAATTGCACACGCTTGCTGTCAGTTGCGGGCGCAGCGCGCAAAAAGATGGCGGGCTGCGCAATCTTTCCCTCCTGCACTGCGGTGGAAGCTTCCTTGGCGGGCGCAGCGGCTGGCACACTGCCCACACTTATGGCACTGGCCACCACCGGCACAGTTGCCACGTCCACGGACAGCGTGCCGATGATGGCGGCCACCCACGTATTTGTGCCGAACTTGGGAGTATCCACCAGCAGCCAGCTGCTTTGCAAATTGCGGCCCAGCACAGTTATTTGGTTGCCCTTGAACACCGCGCCCATTACGGCGCCATTGTTGTCCGGTGTGGCGCGCACAAACGCGCTGGCCGCAATCACGGTCAACACCGCCGGCTCGCTCGCAGCGCGGGCAGCAGTTGCAGCGGCTTGCGCCACCGGTGCGCCTGCCAGCCACAGTGCCAGCCCGCCAATAATAATTTTGATTGCCAGTCCGCGGGGCTGATTATTCAATTTGAAGCTCCATTTGGGTTTGGGCGCAGGCGCCAATGGCGTTGCACCGCCCACAATCGTACCGTTTGCGGTGACCGCCGTCAACCGCTGCGGCGCGCAGCCCTCGGCTCCAGCGCAGCCGCACGCATATACTGCGCGCTGGCCCGTCCATGCTGATAACATTCCCCCGATGTTGAAGCCGCGAATTCGCTGGATGCGCGCCCTGATTGCCATTGCCGCGCTGCTGCTTTTGCTTGCGCTGTCTGCCGGGCTGGGCATGGCTTTTATGGCCGGTGTCCTGCGGCTGTGGCCCGGCTTGCTGCAAAACGCGCGCGTGGCGCAGGTGCCGGCCGCAGCACCCGCCATGCAGGCGCAAACCGCCACCGCACTGCCCAGCCCCACCGCCACCGTCACAGCCACGCCCACTGCCACGCCCATCTTTCAGATGCCGGGCCGTGTTACCGGTGATCAGCTGCGCCTGCGGCGCACCCCCGGCTCCGCTGGCGAGCGCATCGGGCGCCTGCCCGCAGACACCGCGCTCGCGCTGCAGGGCCGCTCCGCAGACTTTACATGGTACGAGGTAACAACTGCAGACGGCCTGCACGGCTGGGTGGGTGCTGAATACATTGAGCTGGTGGGGCAAACCGCCGACCTGCCCGTCACCGGCATTGTAAAAACCGCGGGCGATGAAGCCAGCGTTGCGCGCAACGCGCAGCCCGCGCCGGCGCTGCTCAGCGCGCCAGACTCGCGCGACAAACCAGTGGTTGAATTTCTGCTGCTGCCGGACACGCCG
>QWRL01000076.1 GCA_003670425.1 Chloroflexota bacterium | reverse complement strand
AACAGCGTTGTACACGGAGTCAGGGCCAGGATCGCGTGCGTCCGACTTCAGAGTTTTCGGCAGTTTGTTCTCAGTCAGCGAAGAAACCAACCCGTAGTCTCGCAGAGGAATTTTTACAAGGTACAGTTGTAGCGTTGCGTCGCGGGTCACCTTCTGATCCGCATACCCGCCCTTTGTGCCGTCTCCCGGCGGACGAGACACGTCGAGCAGCCGATTGGGCTTATCCGAAATCGAGTAACTGGCAATCACCATAAAGGGATGGTGCGTACCGTTGGAGTCCGCGGCGTTCGTAAAAAACACATATGGAACCACGTTCATTCCAAGAGCGCCATTTGCGATGCCATCGCTTTGCAGCTGTGTCGACAGGGCTCCGTCACGGAAGGCCAAATAGAGCTCAGGGGCATAGCGAAGCTGCGCGTTTTCAGCCTCAAGCGTTATCTTGATTTCTGCGAGTGCCGCTTGTGCGGCCGGCTGGGTCAGAGAACTGTTTCCGGGCGCCGCAACTTGCGCTTTATAGACATCGGCGAGATTTTGAGAAACCTTGCTCCGATCCCCTTCGATGTCTGCGATCGTATTGCGCAGATATTCTTTGACGGGGACACGCGGGTTCGGCTGGTAGGGAATGGAGTCGGGATTAAAATCGGTCGGCATATCGACATTCATCGGTGCCTTGAGCAGCATCAACCGTGTCGCACCAGCAGCCGTCGGGACGAGGGTGAATCGGCCGGCCTCAAAATGGACGTACCAGCCTGCGTTCTCGAAAGCTGAAGGGGCATGGATAAAACTGCCCAGGTTGTAGATCTGCCGCGACTCGGCTTTCAGCAGTTGAACTGAAGAATCGTAGCGGAATGTTACATATCCGCGATCCACTGGAGTCTCTGCCGCTCCCCAGTTGTTTTGAAAGACGAGCAAGTTTCCTTGACCGACATCCAACGAGTAGAGTCCGTGCAGCTCAGAATCAAAGCGGAAGAGGCTCGGATCCGATGGCTCGGCTACTGCTTGGACAACTTTGGTCAGAGTATCGCGATAGGTGGCCAGGGTCGTGGTGGCTTCGGCGGCCCCGGAAGCTCCAACAGTCAGAAAGGAGCCGTCAGGCGTCTGAATGAGAATCCGCGAGCAGTTCGTCAGAGTGTCGACTGTTGCGAGATTTTTCGGCGTAAAGCCATCGGCCAGAATGGTGACAAACGTGTGCGGTGTGTAGTAAACGGCTCCACCATGCGAGCCCGATCCGACCGAGGCGCCGGGCGCGTTATGCGCCAGCATCGTGTCGGTCCATCCGGCTGTCGACGGCGGCCTAGGCTTTCCCCCGGGGCCGGGTCCGGCCCCGGAACGGCAACGAACTGGTTCGCCAGTCCCGGAAAGAATAACAGGCGCCGGAGCGGTAAAGGTTGCTGTTGGGCGTGGTGCGATAGCCGGCTCAGGTGTATTTGTTGATAACGATGTATCAGTCGGAACAGCCGTATTAGTTGGGCCAGTGGACGGAATTGCCGTTGGTAAAGCCGTAGCCCCTGGCCTGCAAGCAACGAGCACGACAGTCAAAAAAATTACAGGTACTTTCGTGAATTTGGAAATTGCCACTAAACGGCTCTTCATCAATTATCCTCCAATGCTATTGTGCGTAGATTGCACAGCACCCAAACAGCCATGTAACATTCGCGTCTGTTATGCAACAATCTTTGTCCACCATAATATCAGATGCGCCGCGGCCGCGTTATGCAAAGACAGAGCGACAGAGTACAGCCCAATTGGGCCGCACCAACCAAGAGCGAGGAACCGAACTATGGCAATGAACTAATATGGAGGGTCAGCGGGCACAGGAGGCGCAGGCCACGCAAGTGAGCAAGCGCTTTTGTTACTTTTTTTTCGTGCCCCTCGCCGAATCACTTGTTTTCAGCAGCATACCCCCGAGAGGGCTCGAACCTCTAACCTACTGCTTAGAAGGCAGTTGCTCTGTCCTGTTGAGCTACGGGGGTGCAAACTTGCGAGAACATTGTAATACAAGCGTGCCCAGACCCGCAGCCCGCACCATCCAAAGCAAAAACTCAGTCTACCGGGCGGATGCCTTTATACACACGCACACCCGCAAGCGTGCGCAAGATTGTGCGCTCCTGCCCGGCGCGCCCAACCTTCTCCGCAATCTCCACTGGAGACAGCGGCTGATTTCCATTTGCCAGGAACAGCCGGAAAATTCCATCCACAAGCGAAGCACCTTTCTCCTCGCCGCCCATCAGTTCCGCTGAATTGGTTCGAAACAGAAATTCCATAAAGTTCATGCTGCGCACTTCAGCCGTCTCCGGGTCCACCCAGTCCACCGTCTGCGGTGCATTCTCCTGCCGCAGCTGCTCCAGCTGCGCCTCGGAAAGATACGTGCGCAGGTATACCTCAATCTCGCGCTCCTCGCGCTGCCACCAGTCAAAGTCAATATGGAAGCGCGTGCCCAGCCCGGGCTTGTTCAGCCGCGCCAGCGGCGTGCGTGCTGCCGGCACTGTTTCTTCGTCGCTCATGCGGCTGCCGCCTGTGATTCAAAGCGCCAGTAGGCGTCGCCCACATGTACAAAGCTCGGGCGCTGCACCAGCTCTGCAAAGATGGATTCGGGGGTGGCGCGCCGCGCAATGTTCACCGCACCGTAAAGCGTCTTGGCATGCACCGTGCCCTGCGGAGTCAGCTTCACAAGTTCGCGGAACACGTCCTGCACCAGCTGCTCCAGGCTTGTAGCCTGCTGTTCGTTGCGCGCGCGCAAAATATCCAGCTGCTCCATGCTCTCGGCCAAAATCACCAGTTCATCCATATACTGCACGCCCAGCGAGCGCTTGCTCATCGAGAAGCGCAGCTGGCCCTGGGGCGCGTTGGCACTGCGCAGCCAGTCCGCCACGGGCCGGCGTGTCTCCACTGTTACCACGTACTCGCCCACCTGCTCGCCACGCGCCACGCTCAAGAAGCTGCCCGCCGGCGTCTCGTACTGCGCAAAGATCGGGCCCAGCCCCCACACAAAGCGCTCGCGCCGCACCACCCAGCCCGGATGCTGCTTGCCTGTGTGCCCGTCCACCAGCGTGATCTTTACGCGCGGAGAAATGCGCGCCGTGGGAAACACTGCCGCCAGCCGCGGCGTAAGCGGCAGCGTGCCCGCCCGCCGGTGCGGATAAGTTAGTACCAGCCGAACCTGAGTCTCGCCATTGGCCGGATGCGCATGCTCGCTGTACTCGTCATCCAGCTCCATGGCCAGCCGGCGCAGCTCCGGCGTCAGCGCCGCACCGCGCACAGTCGGCTGCGCCGGCTGCAACATGCGCGGCGGATGCAGCACCTCATCCGGCTCTAGCCGGTTCAAATACCAAAGCACTTCGCCGGTCGGGCCTACTTCATCAAAGCGGTCATCGCGATGCAGTGCGTGCGCCAGCGAGAACACCATTAGCTTGGAGTTCACACCAGTGGGCAGGTCAATCTGCGGCGCAATTTGCTCCGTCGAAAGCGGTCCGCCGCCAGCCATGTCCAAGGCCGCCTCCGCCAGATTTAGCTGGTGCTCGTCAACCTGCACAAGCAAGTCGCGCGAAAACCATTTGCCGCTGATGCGCAAAAGCTTTCCAGTGCCGTCCAGGGCTGCGTCCAGCCGCTGCTCCAGCCGCGTGGCAAAGGCATCCGCCAAAGCGCCGGGCTCTTGGTTTGCAATGCTGTCGCTGCCGCCATTCATTGTTGTCGGCTTTGAGTTGAGCGGGTGCGATTCAACCTGCGCCGCAAACTCGCGGCGTTTGCCGTCCGCAAAGTCAACCGTGATCACCTGGAAGCTGCCCGCCAGCGGGTTGCTGCCAACCCGCGTCTCCGCCACGCGCCCGATTGCAAAGCGCAACGCCGGAAAACTGAGCGTCTGGCCAACACTAAATGTGCCGCCGGGCAAATAGGGACTTGCATCACCAACCGCAGCCGCGCGCACGCGCGCCTGCTCTTCCGCAATCTGCCGCTCCAAAATCAGCAGCAGCAGTTCGCGGGTGGAAAGCGGGACCTCGCGCTCAATTAATTGATGCGTGATGTGCTCAAGATCGGATGCAGTCGGCGCAAAAGCGCCCACCCATTCATCAAGGGGGGAAGCGGGCAAGTTGGACAATAGAAGGACGGGTACTGCCAGAATATCATACGCCGCTCACTAGCAGTGCGCAGCCCGGCATGTACACACGGATTATACGTCCGCGCACTCGCTTGTCAATGCATTCCGCCCGGCGCGCGGCGCGCTGCTACACTTGGCGCATGCCAATCTATGAATACTTCTGCCCGGATTGTGCCGTGAAATTTGAGGAGCTGCGCGCAATCAAAGCGGCCGACGGCGTGGCTACGTGCCCGCAGTGTGCTGGCGAACATGCGGCGCGGGTGTTGTCCCTGTTTTTCGCAGCTTCGGGCGGCCCCAAAACTGCTGCCCAACCGGTGAGCATGGGCGGTGCCTGCTGTGGCGGCGGGTGCGGCTGCGGTCCCTCGCAAAACTAACCCGCGCAGAGCAGCGCGCACAAGCGCGCCTTGCGCGCCGGGGCTGCAGCCCGGCACCAACAACTTTCGCTGAAACTTTTTAGCGCAGCAGCGCGGGCGGCCAGCCGGCTAGCGGCTTTGCTTGCTGCCGTCCGGCAGCGTTGCGCCGGCTAGCGAGCTCACCGCGCTCAACTGCTCCAGCGCAATGATCGCGCCCTCCAGGCGCGCACAAGCCAAAGACGCGCCCTTGAGCTGTGCGCCCGTCAGGTCCGCGCAGCGCAAATCCGCATATTCAAGGTTTGCGCCCGCGAGATTCGCGCCCTGCAAATAGGCATGCGACAGGCGCGCGCCGGACAAGTTACTGTTATGCAAATCCGCCTGCCGCAGATCTGCGCCTTGCAGGATGGCCTGCTGCAGGTTGCATCCCGCCAGCGCCGCGCGCCGCAAGCGCGCCCAACTCAGCATTGCACGCGGCTCAATTGTTTTGCCCTTGACAATCACTTTCTTGGCCGGCGCAGTGCTTGCTGAATTCATGCCAATATTTTACTGCAAAAACTGAGCCGGTTGCGCGCCATGTGCGCGCCGCAAAAAGTTTGACCAGCTTGGCGGTGCGTGGTATTCTTGCGCCACGCGCCGGCTGCAGTTTATGATCTGCCGGACCGATTAGATTATAGGAGCTGAATGAAATGAACCGCAGACAACTACTCATGGGCGCAAGCCTCGCATTGTTTTTGGCCAGTTGTGCAGCGCCCGCACCCGCTGCTGAGCCGGCTGCCGCCAAACCAAATGACCTTGGCGGGCGCGAGATCGTCATCGCTGTGGAAAATGCCTACCCGCCCTTCAACTACAAAGACGAGAAAACCGGCGAAAACATTGGCATGGACTATGACATTGTCAATGATGTCTGCAAGCGCCTGAACTGCAAGACGAAATTTGTCACCACCAGCTGGGATGCCATCGTCGCAGTGATGGAATCCAAGGGCAAGGCGGAGTGGGACATGGCTGCCGACGGCATCACCATCACACCCGAGCGCGCCAAGAATGTTGATTTCAGCGACCCGGTGATTAACGTTGCCCAGCGTCTGCTTGTTCGCAAAGGCGAAACCCGCTTCAAGACCGGTGATGAGTTCAAAGCCAATGCGGAGTTGATATTCGGCGCCCAGCCTGGCACCACCAACTATGTCATTATGGAGAAACTTGTCGGCAAAGATCGCATCCAAGCGTATGACCAGTTTGGCCTGATTGTGCAGGCACTGATGAACAATGACATTGATGCCACGGTAATGGACGATGTGGCCAGCTCCGGCAATATGCAGGCCAATCCGGACAAGCTGGAAACGCTCTCCGAAGTACTGGCCGGCGAAGACCTCGGCTTTGTGTTTCCGCAGGGCAGCGACTTGCGCGCCGCGTTCAACAAGGCTCTGGCTGACCAAAGAGCTGACGGTACTTTTGACAAGATCAAGGAAAAGTGGATTCCAGGTTCAAAATAGCCGGCCACTATTCTTAGACACGCATGCGAAGGGGCGCAGCGGCAAGGGTGTTACATAGTCTGTACCTTGTCCGCTCCGCCCCTTTGCGCTTTCCTGCCGAACCTGTAATGGCACCGCCGCTGCCACAATCCCCGCGGGAGATTAAATGACCAGCGCCCCCGGCGCCGCTGCAGTCGGCACCCGACACCGCCGCCCCGGCATCGCACCCGAATTCTCTGACTGGCTTGCGCGCCTGCCGTGGTGGCTGCTGGTGACAATTTTGCTTGGCTTGCTCATTTTGTATTCAATCATGTCAGACGAAAAAACCGGCAACGCGTTTCGCGCAATTGTGCCCGGCATCGTCGTCACCCTGCGCACGGCTATGCTGGGCTATTCAATAGCGCTGGTGATCGGCCTTTTTGCGGGTTTGGGGCGCACTGCGCAAAACCCGGTCATTAGTAACATCACCTCGTTTTACGTGGAGATTGTGCGCGGCATTCCAATTTTGGTCTTGCTGCTCTACGTCGCTTTCGTGGGCGTGCCGCTTATGATGAGCGAGCTGAACCAGTTGGGGAGCTTGACCGGCAATTTATGGCTGAGCAAACTTACCCCGCGCAGCTTCCCTAATGAATGGCGGGTGGTGCTGGCATTGGGCTTCGCCTACGGCGCGTTTGAGGCGGAGAACTTTCGCGCGGGCATCCAGTCCATCGACAAGGGGCAGGTTGAAGCAGCGCGGGCGCTGGGGATGAATTATTTTCAAACCATGCGCCACATCATTTTGCCACAGGCCATCCGGCGCATCCTGCCCACACTTGGCAACGACTTCATCTCCATGCTGAAGGATTCATCGCTGGTGAGTGTGCTGGGCGTTGAAGACATTACCCAGCTGGCGCGCCTGTATGCCAGCAGTACATTTGTATTCTTTCAGTCTTACAGCGTGCTCGCGTTCATGTATCTGACCATGACCATTTTGCTCTCGCGCGGCGTGCGTTGGATGGAATATAAACTGGCACAGGGGCGCACCTAGCCTGCCCTGCGTTATTTTGCAAAGCGCTCCGAAACCAGGCACAGTTTCTTTTATGGCTGCGCTCAATTGCTTGCGCAGTTGCTGCACGCCGAACGCTGACCAACCACCGCCCGCGTACCCATGCATGACTGTTGCGGAGTACAATGGGCACGCGCGCGCTTAAGCCGCCAATATGCAAAGACTGCGCCAGTTTATAGATGAGTCCTCTGCTTCATCGCTCGTAATCGCTGCTTTTTTGGGCACGATCACGGTGATGTCACTTTTGGTTGCGCTGGTTGGCGGCGGTCTGCTGGGCTGGTGGATTCTTACAGCCGAAAGTGCTGCCGCGCCGGCAACCGCCGTGCCCAGTGCAGCCGCCACGCGCGTCCCGATTGGGCTGCCCACCATGCAGGCGTTTGTGCAGCAAACCATGGTGGCAATGGACGCAGCAAATTTGATTGCGCTGCCGGCCACTGCAACACCCGCGCCCGTGCAGCCCACCAGTACGGCTGTGGCCGTGGCTGTCACAAGTGTGCCGCCACCCACCCCTGGTGATCCCACCGCCAACATCCTGAGCCTGCTGCTGTCCGATCCGCAATTCAGCACACTCGTGCAGGCTGTCCAAAGTGCAGGAATGGCAGACACGCTGCGCACCGGCGGACCCTTCACTTTATTTGCTCCCACGAATGCAGCTTTTGAACAGCTGCCCGAAGGCACACTGGAGGCGCTGCTGCAGAACCCGGATGCCCTAGCAGAGCTGCTCAGCTACCACCTGGTTCCACAGCGCCTGGAGCAATCTGCTTTTGCAACTACGCCAGCGCTGCGCACAGTGCTCGGCCCGGCGCTGGCACTGCGCGTCACGGGCACCAGCGCCACCGTTAACGGCGCCGCCGTGGCCGCATCCAGCCCGGCAACCGGCAACGGTCTGGTGCACCCGATTGACATGGTGCTGCAAACACCCGACATCGGAACACTGGTGGATTTGCTCGCCGTCGATGCGCGCTTCACCAAGTTCTATAGCTGGCTGGAGCGCGCCGAGTTGATCAGCTTGTTGCAAGGCGAGGGGCCGTTCACTGTGTTTGCACCGGTGAACGAAGGTTTTCTGGCGCTGCCAGCCGGCACAATGGACTTTCTGCTGTTGGATGCCAACACGATGCGCACCGTGCTGCTCTACCATGTGGTGGGCGGCAAACTGATGCAGGCGGACTTGACCCCGCAACAACTGTTGACGCTGGCCGGACCACAGATAAAGATTACCGGTAGCGCCGACGCGCCGCTGTACGGGCCGGCCAATGTAACCGGCACGGCTCTGGTTGCTTCGAACGGCGTGGTCCACGGGTTGGACACGGTGCTCCTGCCGCCAGCCCCCTAGCCCGCTCCAGCGCGTTTAGTTCAAGCGCGCAATGCTGCTGCGAATTTGGCAGCAGGCGTTGCGGATGACTTCCGCCTCCGCCGCTTCTGGTGCGCGCCGCAAAAACTGCTCAAGCGCGCGCAAGGCAGCACCCAGCTCGCCCGCCTGAATGTGAATAAGTCCGCGCGTGCGCCAGTGCGAAGCGCGCGCCGGATGCAAAATCTGCAGCTGGTCCACCACCTTCAGTGCCAGGTTCCACTCACGCCGGTTTACATATGCCTGCCGCAGATTATTCAGCATGCGCGCAAGCGTCTCTTCGCTAGAAGATTCATTCAGCCAGGCAGGCTCAAACTCAAGCTTCTGCCGCGCCAGGCTTTGCACCAGTTGCGCGCACTCCGCCGTGCTTATCTCCCCGCCCCCATTGAAGGCATCAACAAAAAGCGGACCCGCAGGCGTTTTGCACGCCGCTACAAAATGACCCGGCATGCCCACGCCGTAAACCGGCAAATGGCAGCGCTGCCCGGTGGCCACATACAGCACCGAAAGCGTGATTGGAAGTCCGCGGCGCTGGTCAATAACCTCGTTCATAAAACTATTGGCCGGGCTGCCGTAGTCCTGTGCGTTGCCGCCAAATCCCTGATCCTGAAAAAGAAAAACCCCGAGCGCCCGCGCCTGCGCAGCCTTGTCCGAATAACAGGCAATGGCCTTTGCAGCGGCGTGCGCAAGGTCATCCAGCTTTCGTTGATAGTGCGCAATGTCCAAATCCGGATAGGCGATGGACCGGGCAAACTCCAGCGCAGCCAGCGGCACATCAATGGATTGCTGGCGCACTGCTGCTTCGAAAGTCATGGTGGAAAATGGAGGAGAACTGTTTAACCTGCACTGCTCGCGCAGGGTAACCTCTCGATATTTTACCTACGAAAGCAGGTACCGCCACTATAATCGCGGACGTGCCTGCCGCTGAAATTGATGCTGCTGAATGGGATGCTTTTGCCTCCGCATTTACAGGTGGCGGCACCGGCAATGCGGCGCACCTGCTGCAAACTGCGGCCTGGGCGCAGCTGAAGTGCGCGTTCGGATGGCGCGTGGTGCGCGTGGCGCTGCGCAGCCCAGTCCGCATTGTGGCCGGCGCGCAAATTCTTGTACGGCGGCTGCCGCTTGCTTTGGGCAGCATTGCCTACCTGCCCAAGGGCCCGCTTGTGAACTGGCAGGACGCCGCACAAGTAAAAGCTGTGTTGCAACTCTGCGATGATGCAGCGCGCGCCGAACACGCCATTTTTTTAAAACTTGAGCCGGACTTGCAGGCGGGTGAAGAACCAGCGCAACTGCTGCATGCGCTGGGGTGGCAGGCCAGCCCGCAAGCGCTGCAGCCGCGGCGCACGCTGCTGGTGGACACGGCTTGCGAACCAGCAGCGGCGTTGGGGCGCATGAAGTCCAAGACGCGCTACAACATTGGCCTCGCTGAAAAAAAGGCGGTGGTAGTGCGCGCTGCGCCACTGCTGCATGCTGCCGCAGAGCTGGCCGCGTTTTGGCGCCTG
Organism: Chloroflexota bacterium; assembly: GCA_003670425.1. Classification (GTDB taxonomy): domain Bacteria; phylum Chloroflexota; class Anaerolineae; order Anaerolineales; family UBA11657; genus BD1. The sequence continues at coordinate 775 of QWRL01000076.1, read as the reverse complement.
CTGCAATCCACTGCGGCACGCGACAATTTTGGAATTCACAACGAACGCTACTATCAAACTGCTTACGAAAGCTTTGCGCCAAGCGGGCGCGTTGCGCTGCTGCTGGCTGAGAGCGCGGGTCGCGTGCTGGCGGGCGCAATGATTTTTGCCAGCGGAACGCGCGCTTGGTACTTGTACGGCGCATCGGATGATGCCGAGCGTGCCAGCATGGCGCCATACGCTGTGCAGTGGGCCGCCATGCAGTGGGCGCATGCGCGCGGCTGCAGCGCCTACGATATGTGGGGTGTGCCGGATGCAGATGAGGCGCAACTAGAAGCCGGCTTCACCACGCGCAGTGACGGGCTCTGGCCGGTGTACCGCTTCAAGCGCGGCTTTGGCGGACGGTTAGAACGCAACTGTGGCGCGTGGGACCATGTGTATGTGCCGTGGGCGCACCGTCTGTATGGCGCCTATCTCCGGCTCGCACAGCGCAACGCGCCGCCCGGCTGAATTGGGCGCAATGCTTTGAGCATTCCCGCACCGCAATACGCGCTGCGCAACGCCGAGTCTGAGGCGGACTGGCATGCTGGCCTGCTGCAACTTGATCCGGCTCCGCCGCTGCTGCAGGCATGGCAATGGGGTGACTTTAAAGCGCGCCACGGCTGGCGACCGCGGCGCCTGCTCTGGACTGAAAACGCGCGCCCAGTGGCGGGTGCGCAAGTACTGCAGCGCGGTGGGGGGGCCCTTGTGTGCAGTGCCTTCCTTTCCTCCGCGTCCGCGCGGTCGCCGCTTGGCT
>QWRL01000075.1 GCA_003670425.1 Chloroflexota bacterium | reverse complement strand
GCCGCGGATGCCGGCTGCAGTCCAAGGCGATCACCGCACAGTTGGTTTACACTTGGCGCGGTGCCGGAGCAGTCACATCCAATGGGTGGCATTTATCGCTCACGGCAAGCAATCATCAATTCTGAGATGTACTCAAAGCTGCACCTGACTGAACTGCGCGCCAGCGCTGCGCCCAGTTTGCCCAACCGGAGAAACTGCACATGCGCGTGCTGATAACCGGTTCTACGGGACTGCTGGGTTGCGCCCTGCAAACCCAGGCCGGCGCAGACAAGCAGCTGTACGGCATATTTCACCCTGCACGCCCGCTGCCCCGGGCGCTGCGTGCATCCCAGCAGCCGGCTGATGTAACGAGCATGCCCGAGATGCGCAGGGTATTTGAGTGGGCCAGGCCGGACGTCGTGATCCATGCGGCTGCAATCGGCAGCGTAGATTTTGCGGAGAAACATCCGGCGCAAACGCATGCCGTGAATGTCGGCGGCACAGCCGTAGTGGCCGAATGCTGCAAAGAGTTCGGGGCACGCCTGATTTACATCTCGTCAAATGCGGTCTTTGACGGCACGCAGCCGCTGTATTCAGAAACCGACCCGGTTAGCCCCATAAATTACTATGGCCGGCTGAAGGTTGAAGCAGAGCAGGTGTCCGCTGCCAGTGGTGTGCCGCATGCAATTGTCCGGCCAATATTAATGTATGGCTGGCCATACCCGGAAGAGCGCGGCAATCTGGTGACAACGTGGGTCAAGGCATTGCGTGAGCACCAGCCGCAATCAGTGGTGGAGAACGTCTTCAGCAAGCCGCTGCCGGCGCAAGCTTGTGCCGATGCGGTATGGGCAATTGTGAATCGCAACCTCACCGGAATTTATCACGTCGCTGGTGCAGATCACGTTTCGCTGCATCAATTTGCGCTTGCGGTTGCCGCTGCTTTTGCGCTTGACCCCGCCCTGATACAAGCAGTGCCCGACTCGTTTTTTCCGCAACTGGCACCCAGGCCGCGCGACACTTCATTCAATACCACTAAGATGGAGAAGGAGCTCGGGCTGCATCCGGTTCCGCTTGCCAGCGGCCTGCAGCAAATGAAAGCCGGCGCCTGATGCGGGTGCTGCTCGTTGGCCCGCACTGGCGCGCCGGGTGGACAGAATCAACCCGCGATGCGCTGCTGGCATTGGGCTGTGAAGTCCAAGTTTTTTACTATAACCAAACCGCGGGCAGGCAGGCGGCATCCCGCACCCGCGCCTACCTTGCACAAAAATTTGCGGGCGTTGCGCTGCAGACACCAAATCCATTGCGGCAGCTGCTGTGGATGCTCAATGGCCGGCAACTGCATACGCAGTTGATTGCTGCCGTGCGGGCGGCCCAGCCGGAGCTGGTGCTGGTCTTGAAAGGTGAAACAATTTTGCCCGCCACACTGCGCGCCATAAAGCACCCGGCTGGTGCGCCGCTGCTCGCGGCCTGGTACTCAGACAATCCGTTTGTCTTTAATGAGCGCGACCCTTACTGGCTGGTTCCATACGGCCTGCCTGCATATGACCACAGCTTTGTTTTTGACCGCGGGTATTTCCCGCACTTGACGGCGCGTGGCGCACGCCGGATTACCTTCCTGCCCTGCGCCTGCGACCCGGCCCTATATCACCCCGCGCCGGCAGAGGTGGCCCGCCACAGTGGCTTGGCGAGCACTATTTGCTTCATTGGTACATTCACTCCCGCTCGCGGGGTGATGCTTGCGGGCATGGGCGGACTTGAGAACATTGCCATCTGGGGCCCGGGCTGGCAGCCAACCCTGAAGCAGCTGCGTGGCAAGCTAGCCTCTAATATATTCCGGGGCGAGGGATTGCCACCCGCGCAGGTCAGCCTCGCCTATCAGGCAGCGTCAATCGTAATTAACACGCATGGGCCGCAGACCAGGTTGGGCGGGCTCAACACGCGCGCATTTGAAGTACCGGCTTGTGGCGCGTTTCAGTTGATGGATTACGTGCCGGAAATGGAGCCGCTGCTGGAGCCCGGGCACGATGTTGCGGTGTATCGAACGCCGCAGGAAGCGGGCGCGGTGGCGCGCGAGTATCTGGCCGACCCGGAAGCGCGCCAGCGCATTGCACGCCAGGGGCATGCGCGCGTGCTGGCAGAGCACACCTACCGGCACCGGATGCAAACGCTGCTGGCAGCGCTCTGACGCGCAGCGCAATCGCGCTGCGCCGCCTACTTTACAACTACCGCCAGCGAGAATGTGGCGACGGGCGGCGTGTCTGCCTCCCACACGCGGTGATAAACCAGTTCCAGCTGGGCAGAGCCTGGCACGGCCGCATAGCGCAGTGTAAAGCGGCCGGGCGCGCCGGGCAGATTTTTATCGGGCGCAAACTGCGGCTCTCCCAGCGATTGCAGCGCACCTGCCAGCGGTTCTATCCGCTCCCAGGTGTAGCCCGTGCCGGAGTTTCCCTCCAGCTGCACCAGCAGCGTGTCGCCTGCGTTCAGCTGAATGGAGCTGTTGGCGTTGGCTGTGGTCACGATTACGCTGTGCGGTTCGAAGGCCGCGCAGCCAGCCGGCAGTCCGGCAGCAGCCAGCAGGCCGGCGGCTGCCAGCCAAACACAGCAGCGGCCGGTGCGCATTGCAAAAGTATCGCATGAACCCCGTGTTTGTATGATAATGGCGCCATGTCTACTCTGATCGGCACGCTGCTCCTGGCGGCAACCAGCGTTGTGATTGTGCTCCAACTGCTGGCAATGCGCCAGCGCCGCAGCCCGCCCGCCGACGATGTGCTGCGCCAAATAGACGCGGGCGCCAAGGAACAGGAAAAATTTGAGGCGCGCCTGCGCGATGAGCTGGTGCGCAACCGTGACGAAGCCGGCAAAGGCACTGCGCAGCTGCGCACCGAGCTGGCGCGCGTACTGCAGGACCAACACAAAGGCATCACGGAAAATCTGGACCGCATCCGGCAGCAGGGCACAGACAGCTCCAAGGCGCAGCGCGAAGAGCTGGCTGCGCAGCTGGCGCTGCTGGCGCACAGCAATGAGGAGAAGCTGGAAGCCGTGCGCCAGACGGTGGAGACCAAGCTGACGCAGCTGCAAACGGACAACGCCGGCCGGCTGGAACAGATGCGCATGACGGTGGACGAAAAGCTGCAGAGCACACTGGAGACGCGCCTGAGCGAGAGCTTCAAGCTGGTGAGTGAACGGCTGGAGCGCGTGCATCAAGGGCTGGGAGAAATGCAGGCACTGGCCAGCGGCGTGGGTGACTTGAAGCGCATGCTCTCAAATGTGAAGACGCGCGGCACCTGGGGTGAAATGCAGCTCAGTGCGCTGCTGGAGCAAGTGCTTACCACCGAGCAATACGCAAAGAACGTGGCCACCAAGCCGGGTTCGGCGGACCGCGTGGAGTTTGCCATCCGGCTGCCCGGCCAATCCGCCGATGCGCAACATGTGGTCTGGCTGCCCATCGATGCCAAGTTTCCCAAAGAGGATTATGAGCGCCTGAACAGCGCGCTGGACGAAGGCGACAAGCCCGCAGCCGACTCCGCGCGCAAAGCCCTTGAGCAGCGCGTGCGCGAAGAAGCGCGCACCATCAAGGACAAGTACATCGAGCCGCCGCACACAACGGACTTCGCCGTATTGTTTTTGCCGCTGGAGGGTTTGTATGCGGAGGTGCTGCGCGTGCCGGACATTGTGGAGAGCCTGCAGCGCGACCACCGCGTGGTGCTGGCCGGCCCCACCACGCTGGCTGCGCTGCTCAACGCGCTGCAAATGGGTTTCCGCACGCTGGCAATTGAAAAGCGCACCAGTGAGATCTGGCAGGTGCTGGGTGCGGTGAAGACCGAGTTTGGAAAGTACAACGATGTGCTGCAGAAGGTGCGCGAGAAACTGCAGCAGGCAACCAACGTTGTGGAAAAAGCGGAGGTGCGCACCCGCGCCATCACAAAGCAGCTGCGCAATGTGGAGGAGCTGCCAGAGCCGCAGGCGCTTGCCCTGCTGGGCGATGCCGACGAGCCCGCGGATGATCTCGCCGCCGAAGACGATTAAGCGCGATGTTGGCGGCTAGCCGCCGCTTGTAACGTAGGCCACGACGCAAATGTAAAGCGTCAGCACCACCGCCATCATGGCCAGCAGCGGGCTGACGGCGCGCACGTATTGCAGCGGGCCGAAGCGCGGGTCCAGGTCGCGCCGGATGAATGCATATGCCACCACCGATTGCGCCGAACCGATGTGCGTCCAGCAGCCGCCCAGCGCGTAGCCCGCAATCTGGCTCATGGAAAACAAGAGGATCAGCGCTGTCGGCAGCCCCTGAATGGCACGCGCCGCAAAATCCGCAACCACATTGTTGTCCAAAAGTGCGGACAGCACGCTGCTGCCAAAGAATTGCGCCAGCGCCATGCTGGCCGGCCCCATTGTGCGGCTGCCGATTTCTATCAACTGCTGAAACTGACCGAAGAATCCGGAACGGGTGAGCAGTGAAATTGAAAAGAACAACGGCAGCAAAAATAAATACTCGCTGAACTCCAGCCAGCCGGCGCGCAGCGCGGCCGCGCGCATTTCGGGCAGATTCCAAATTGCCGCCAGCGCCACGGCAAAACCGGCAAAGGCAGCGAGGAACACCGGCAGATGCCCCATTGTGAGGCTGCCAATTTCTATCATCTGCTGAAACTGCCCGAAGAATCCGGAACGGGTGAGCAGTGAGATTGAAAAGAACAACGGCAGCAAAAATAAATACTCACTGAACTCCAGCCAGCCGGCGCGCAGCGCGGCCGCGCGCATTTCGGGCAGATTCCAAATTGCCGCCAGCGCCACGGCAAAACCGGCAAAGGCAGCGAGGAACACCGGTAGATTATGGTTCAGGGCATGCAGCACCAGCAGAACGCCAAAGGGCAGCGCCGCCAGCAGGCCGGTGCGGCGCGCTGCAATGCGGCGCTTGTCCAGCGCCGCTAGCGCGCGCGCAATCACCACCTCGCCTTCATCCAAGCCGGGGCTCAGGTGCTGGCTCTCCAGCACATAGTGCCGGTCAAGCGCGTCTGCCAAGGAGGAGTCAATGAAGCGGCCAAGCAGCAGCTTGCGCAGCGGCTGCGCCACGCCCGCGTGCACCAGCGCCAGACCCAGCGCTTCGCCTGTGCGCGTGCGCTCCACCACACCGGCGGTGTGTGCGCCCAGCTCGGCCGCGTGCGCCTCCGCAAACTCCACCGGCATCAGCACCTCTCCGTCCCACCGCGCCGGCGGTGTGTGCGCGCCGCTCGGCTGCGTGCGCCTCCGCAAACTCCACCGGCATCAGCACCTCTCCGTGGCGCGCCGCCTGTAAAAAGCGCACGGCGGCAGCGTTCGCATCGAGCACATCCAGCTTGGCAAGGTCCACCCGCAAGCCGCCTATTTCCTGCCGCAGACTCCATGCCACGCAGCCATAGGTGAGCACGGCGGCCGGCAGGCAGTACAGCAGAAAGAAACCATCCGTCAGGTACGGCATGCCGGTGGCAGGATTAATCAGGTTGGCTTTCATGATCAAGTTTGGCGGCTCGCCATACGCCAGCCACATGCCGCACACGGTGGTGACGGCGGTGCACACGATGACCGCATAGCGCACCAGATGCGGCGGCGCCTGCGCCAGCAGCAAAATGATGACCAGCGTGCGGATGGCCAGCCCAATCATGGAAACACCGCTGAAGATGCCGGAGGCGGCTGCAACCGCTGCTGTAATGGCGATGACTGTGGGCAGCACTGCGCCCGCATTGCGGCGCAGCAGATAAAATGCCGCCTCTTCCAGCACGCGCGTGTGTGCAATGCACGCAACAAAAAAAGCAAGCCCAAGGATGAAGAGCATCGTGTCCAGATGAATCAGCTCATCCAAAATGTGGAAAAGAGCAGCTGGCGTGGCTGTGGCTGCCTGCAGCACACCCAGCCAGCCGCGCAGCTCGGCAGAACTGAATCCACCCTGCAAGCCCTGCTGCGCCCAGGCGCTGCCCGCAAAAGTTGCGCTCATCACAAGGCTCATGCCGTAGGTAAGTGCGCCCTTCTCCAACTGGTATGTGAAGGAGCCGAGCAGAAAGAGACTGAGGATGGTGGCGCCGACCTCGACCGGCAGCAGCCACACTGGAATGGCGGCACCGCTGCGCGCAGCCGCCGCAATCACCAGTGCGGCTGCCAAACATGCGCCCACAAACAGGCGCGGCGGCAGATGCACCACGGCGGGTGTTGTACTCATTTGATTTGGAAACCGAAAATAAGTTTAACTGTTATTGCAGTTGTTCGCGCTGGTGCATTTATTATGCGCCCAACAATCAATTACGCGCATTAGGGACTTAGATCTTCTGCCGCAGCCACTCCCTCGTAAACTTTTTGCGCTGGGCCCTCAAGCGTAACGCTGTAATCCGGCGCCACCTGCACCTGCAGCAGCCCGCCCGGCATGCGCACTTGCAGCGGGGACTGGCACAAACCCAGGCGCACGCAGGCCGCAGCCGCAGCGCAACTGCTGCTGCCCGATGCCAGCGTGTAGCCGGCGCCGCGTTCCCAAATCTCAATCTGAATTTGGTGGGCATCAAGCACACGCACCAGCTGCACATTGGTGCGCTGCGGGAAGAGCGCATGGCGCTCCAGCAGCGGACCCAGGCGCCGTACCAGCGCGGGCGAGATGCGCGCCAGCGGCACCACGCAATGCGGATTGCCGACGCTAACCGCAGTGATGTGCAGCAGCCGGCCAGCCACTTGCAGCGGCTCATTGACAACCGCACGCGCTGCACCTGCCACAGGAATGGCGCTGCTGTCAAAGCGGGCGCGCCCGAGCTGCACCTGCACGGCTGCGCCACCGGCCAGCACCCGGCACTGCACTACTGCTGCCGGCGTTGTTACTGCAAATGGCTCGCCGGACACCAGCCCGCAATCCCACAGGTAGCGCGCAAAAATGCGCAGGCCGTTGCCACTGGTCTCAGCCTCTGAGCCATCGGGGTTGAAGATGCGCACTGCAAAGCCGCCGGCCGGGGCGGTTGGCACCGGCCACAGCACGCCGTCCGCGCCGGCGCCCAACTGGCGATGGCACAACTGCTGCACAAGGCTTGGGGCTGGCGGCAACGCTGCGTCTTGCAGCACCAGGTAGTCATTGCCAAGCGCCTGATACTTTTGAAACTTCATGATATTTAGCACCACTGCATGCGCGCAGCATTGTACCGGAGCGCCCAGTTTGAAATTGTTGAAGGCGGACTCAAAAACAATTTGTGCACTTCAATGGATAATACAAGCATGGAAAAACAACTGCGCGTCCCCATCGGCAGTTTGCAGGTGGCTGCCGTGTTGCCGGCCTGTGCGCGCGGCGGACAAAGCTAGCAGCAGCCATGGCCAAATCCGCCAGCGCACACACAGCCACCAGCGGTCCGCGCCCGGTGCGCGCGCCGCGCGGCACCACGCTCACCTGCAAAAACTGGCTGATTGAAGCGGCCTACCGCATGCTGCAAAACAACCTGGATCCGGATGTGGCCGAGCGCCCGCAGGACCTGGTGGTGTACGGCGGCCTTGGCAAGGCGGCGCGCAACTGGGAAAGCTATGATGCGATCCTGGCTGCACTGCGCAACCTGAACGCAGACGAAACGCTGCTGGTGCAGAGCGGCAAGCCGGTGGCCGTACTGCGCACGCACGCAGACGCGCCGCGTGTACTGCTGGCCAACTCCAACCTCGTTCCCAAGTGGGCCACGTGGGAGCACTTTCATGAGCTGGACCGCAAGGGCTTGATGATGTACGGCCAGATGACCGCCGGCTCGTGGATTTATATTGGGACGCAGGGGATTGTGCAGGGCACGTACGAAACTTTTGTGGAGCTGGGGCGCCAGCATTACGGCGGCGATTGGGCGGGCAAGTGGATCCTCACAGCCGGGCTGGGCGGCATGGGCGGCGCGCAGCCGCTGGCAGCCGTGATGGCCGGCGCGCATTGCATTGTGGTGGAGTGCCAGGCTGCAAACATTGAAGCGCGCCTGCGCACGCGCTACGTGGACCACCGCGCGCGCAACATGGAAGAGGCGCTTGAAATTTTGGGCGATGCCACGCGGCCCACATCAGTGGCGGTGCTGGGCAACGCAGCGGAGCTGCTGCCGCAGCTGGCCGCAGCGGCGCAAAACGGCGGGCCGCGCCCGCATGCAGTCACCGACCAAACTTCGGCGCACGATTTAATTAATGGCTACCTGCCAATTGGCTGGACGGTGGAGCAATGGGAGGCAGCGCGCAATGGCAGCGCCGCCGAGCGGGCAGCGCTTTCCCAAGCTGCAGCCGCTGCCTGTGCCACGCATGTGCGTGCCCTGCTCAGCTTTCAAAACATGGGTGTCCCGGTTATCGACTATGGCAACAACATCCGCCAGGTTGCCAAGGATCACGGCGTGCCCAATGCGTTCGACATCCCCGGCTTTGTGCCGGCGTGCATCCGGCCGCTCTTCTGCGAAGGCAAGGGGCCCTTCCGCTGGGTGGCGCTCTCCGGTGATGCGGAGGATATTTACAAGACCGATGCGAAGGTGAAGCAGTTGTTTCCGGACAACGCGCATCTGCACCAGTGGCTGGATCAGGCGCGCGAACGGATTGCATTCCAGGGGCTGCCCGCGCGCATTTGCTGGCTGGGGCTTGGCGAACGGCACACGGCTGCGCTGGCATTCAACGCGATGGTGCGCTCCGGCGAACTTAAGGCGCCGCTGGTGATTGGCCGCGACCATCTGGACTGCGGCTCTGTGGCCAGCCCCAACCGCGAAACCGAAGGCATGCTCGATGGCTCTGACGCAGTGAGCGACTGGCCGCTGCTCAACGCCATGACCGCCGTGGCGGGCGGCGCCACATGGGTGAGCCTGCATCATGGCGGCGGAGTCGGCATGGGCTATTCGCAGCACTCGGGCGTGGTGATTGTGTGCGATGGCAGCGCAGCGGCGGACGAGCGCCTGCTGCGTGTGCTGTGGAATGACCCGGCACTGGGCGTGGTGCGCCATGCGGATGCCGGCTACAAGCTGGCTGCGCAAACGGCGCATGCGCACGGCTTGAAGCTGCCGATGCTGCCGGCACAAGGCTAGTCAAAAAGTGCTGCTGCATGCTGGCGCTTAATCCGGGACAGCTCACCCTCGCCGACCTGCGCGCCATGGCCGGCCGCTTTCAGCCGCTGGCGCTGCAAGCAGACTGCCGCGCCGCAATTGCAGCCAGTGCCCGCGCAGTGCAGGCTATCGTTGCCAAAGGCGAGCCGGCTTACGGCATCAACACCGGCTTTGGCAAGCTTGCAAAAATAAGAATTGCCGATGCGCAGCTCGAGCAGCTGCAGGCCAACCTCGTGCGCTCGCACGCTGTTGGCGTTGGCGCACTGCTGGACGACGATACCGTGCGCCTGATCCTCGCACTCAAGATTGCGTCGCTTGCGCGCGGCCACTCCGGCATTCGCGAAGTTGTGATCGACACCCTGCTTGCCATGTACAACGCGCAAATTTGGGCGTGCATTCCGTGCCAGGGCTCGGTGGGCGCCTCAGGCGACCTGGCACCACTGGCACACCTGACGCTGCCGCTGATGGGCGAGGGGACCGTGCGCGTGGGCGGAATTGCGATGGATGCAGCACCGGCACTGCAAGCAGCCGGCATCCAGCCCGTAAAACTTGCTGCCAAAGAAGGCCTTGCGCTGCTGAACGGCACGCAAGTGTCCACGGGCATTGCCCTGAAGGGCTTGCTGCGCGCGGAGCAGGTGTTTGCCGCCGCAGTGGTGGCTGGCGCGCTCAGCGTGGATGCAGCCAAGGGGTCAGATGCGCCATTTGACGCGCGCATCCAGGCCGTGCGCGGGCACGCTGCCCAAATTGATGTGGCGCGCCTGTACCGCGAGCTGCTGGCGGGCAGCGCCATTCGGGCATCGCATCGCGAGGGCGATGACCGCGTGCAGGATCCGTACTCGCTGCGCTGCCAGCCGCAGGTGATGGGCGCCTGCCTCGAGCTCATGCGCAATGCTGCGCGCACGCTGCTGGTGGAAGCCAATGCCGTGTCGGACAACCCGCTGATTTTTGTGGACCCCGCCTCCGGTGCGGGCGAGGTGCTGTCTGGCGGGAACTTTCATGCGGAGCCCGTGGCATTTGCAGCGGACACGCTCGCGCTGGCAATTGCCGAAGTCGGCGCACTTTCTGAGCGGCGCATTGCGCTGCTGATTGATGCATCCATCTCCGGCCTGCCGCCATTTTTGGTAAGCGCAGCCGGGCTGAACTCCGGCTTCATGATTGCGCATGTAACTGCGGCCGCCCTCGCCAGCGAGAACAAAACGCTGGCGCATCCCGCCAGCGTGGACTCGCTGCCCACCAGCGCAAACCAGGAAGACCATGTGTCCATGGCCACCTTTGCCGCGCGCAAACTGGCGGACATGGCGCTGAACGTGCGCCACATCATTGCCATCGAGCTGCTGGCTGCAGCGCAGGGCATTGAGTTCCACCGCCCACTGCGCAGTTCGGCGGCGCTGGAGCAAGTGCACGCAGCAATCCGCACGCGCGTGCCCGCCTACGATCAGGACCGCTTTTTTGCGCCAGACATTGCGGCGGTGGAAGCGCTGATTGATGCGGACAGCTTTACGCGCTTTGCCGGCAGCGTGCTGCCATCTTGGGCGCAGCCCTGACGCGCGTACAGCCAGATCCGCCCCGCATGCAAGCCGACCTTCTGATTCGAAATGTGCAGCTGGCCACGCTGGCGGATGCTG